>NZ_JBVHEP010000010.1:0-316589 GCF_055562795.1 Streptomyces sp. NPDC016851 | reverse complement strand
GGGTGCGGGCCCGCCCCCGCGGGGGGCAAATCTGCCCCACTGCCGGGCGGGGGGGGGGGGGGGGGGGGGGCCCCCGGGGGGGGGGGGGGGGCCCGCCCCCCCCCACGCCATGTGCGGCCCGGGAGCGGGTCATGGCCATGGAGCCGAACTAGGGCCGGGCCTCGCTGCACACCTGGAGGCCCGCGGTCCCCGCGTCCTGGTCCGTCACCTCCTGCACGTTCTGGACGCCGTCCAGTATGTCGTCGAGGTCCGCGTCGGACAGTCCGCCCCCGGCCACGGCGGCGACGGTCCGCAGCACCGCCTCGTGGAACGCGTCCCGCACGGCGGGGCGCATGACGTCGGAGGCGTCGAGGCAGCGCGGCACCTGGGTCTGCAGGAACTTTCCGTAGATCGCGCGTGCGGTGCCGTCCACCTTGCCGTGGTCGGCGACTTCCTCCATCACGGGGAGCATCGCCGAGTACATGGTGCCCTGGCCCGCCCACCTCTTCTGCCCGGCCTGGGAGAAGAGGGCGCGCAGCGCCTCGCGGGCCGGTTTTCTGTCATTGAAGAGGGCGGCGAAATCGCCGGACACCTCGTAGGCACGTGTCCGGTAGGGCCCGCCCGGGAGCAGGGGTGCCGCGTCGGTGAGGCGGGCGCCGTCCTCGCCCTGTGCGAAGGAGCCCTGGTGTTCGAGGGCGCACCGGGGGGTGGCCTCGCGGAAGGCGGTGTCGTCGTCCCGGATCAGGGCGGCGGGGCCGCGCCAGTCAGTGATCAGTGCCCGCTCTGCCCGCTTGCCGTCCGTGGCGAGGAACCGGGCCCAATGCCGCCACGCCTCCCGGACCGGTCCCTTCGTCCACGCCGTGGAGGCGTCCTTGCCGGTGCCGCGGGCCCAGTCCGCGTAGACGTCCGGTCCCGCCTGCTGCAACACGATGTCCTCGATCCAGTCGGTGCCGGGCCAGCCGGCTGCGCCGTCCTCGCCCATGCCGAGGCACCAGGAGGACAGGGTGCCGTGGCGGCCGGCGGTATCAGGGGACTGCCACACGATGCTCTTGAGGTTGGCGTTGACCGGCCACCAGTAGGTGTGGCCCGTGCCTTGCGGGCGCCAAGGGCCCGCGTACCGCAGTCCCTCGACCAGTTCGTCGAGCGGCTTCAGGTGCTTCTCGGCGCGGTACTCGGCCAGTTCCCCGAAGCCCGGCATGATCGCGATGTCGGGCGGGTCACCGGCCTGCACACGGGAGAGCAGCACCTCACGCTGGGCGGAGGTGCCTTGGTAGCTGATGCGGATGCCCTCGGCCTCCATGAGGTCGCGGAAGCGCTGTTCCTCCTTGCCCGTCCACGGGCCGAGGACGGTGACGACGGGATCGCGCTCCAGGAGCTGGGGGGCGGCGACGATCGCCGCCACGACGGCCAACGCGGCTGCCGAGGCGATCCGGCGGCGCAGCTTCGTGCGGGTCACGCGGTTCCACAGCCCGCGCGCCCACGACCAGTCGACCGGGCGCACCGGGTAGTCGGTGGTGAGCCGGGCGACGAGGCCGGCGACCGCGGCGCAGGTGACGGCGAGGCCCACGACGACGTAGGCGGCGTTCCACCAGCCGAACGCGGACAGGTCGGGCAGGCCGGTGCCGGCGACCTGCTGCTGCGCGGCGGCGAGGGCCTCGGCTCCGTGCAGCGAGTCCTTCAGGGCGATGCGCAGGATGTCGGCGAGATGGGCGCGGGCGGTGTCCAGGCTCTGGGCGGTACGCCACGCCAGGAAGGCCGGCACGGCGGCCAGGGCCATGGAGCCGGCGACGCCGACCAGGATCCAGGGGGCGAGCAGCCGACCGCAGCGCCGGATGATGGCCCGGCACGCGAGGCCCGCCACGGCGGCAGCGGCGGCCAGCGCGGCAGCCGCCACCACCCAGGACGCGGTCAACAGGACCCCCAGGTCGGCGAGTTCACCGGCCCTGCGCTGTTCAGCGGTGGCGACCTTGTCGAGGCGGTCGAGGAGACCGGTGTCGGGGCGCTCCAGGAGGGCGCCGGCTTCGGCGAGTTTCTCCTCCCGCATCTCCGCGTCTGCCTGGTACTTGACCGCGGCGAGCGTGATGGCGTTGTTGTAGGCGGCGAGCAGACCGTTGACCGCGGAGATGTCCTGGTCCATGCCGCTGCCGACGTGGTCCGCGAGCTGGGTGAGGCCCTGGTCGGCGGCGGCGAGTTGGCTCTGGGCCGTCTCACCCGCGCCGACCGTACGGGCGACCTTCTTCTCGATCGAGTGCCGGGCCGCCTCGTCGGCGCGCAGCACGGCAAGCCTGACGGCGGCCGAGCCCTGCACGGACGGCGCGACCTCATCGCGCAACTCCCGTACTCTCGCGTCCAGTTGTGGTACGGCCACGGCGGTGAGCAGGGTGACGCCGACGGCGGCGCAGCCGAGGAAGGACCACAGGTGACGCAGCAGCAGCCGACGCGTGCTCGTGCCGCGCCGGGCTTCGCCTGGCCGCTCGTGCCCCCGCCTCATGACAGCTTCTTTCCGCAGCGCACGCAGTAGACGGCACCGGGGACGGCCTGTTCCCCGCATACCGCGCAAGGGCCGGCGGAGCGCTGCCGGCCCGCCGTGCGGCTCGTGGTCCTGGCCTCCGCCGACCGGGCGCCGAGGCGCAGCAGGGTGACACTGACCCGGTGGGCGTCGGCGGGCAGGCTTACGCGCACGGATCCGGCGGCGGCGTCAAGGATGTCGCCCCAGGCCGCGATCTCGTCGAGCACCCACTTCTCGTCGAGCCGGTGCGCCCGTGCGGCGGCTTGTCCCAGGTGCCGTTCCGCGTCGGCTCTTCGACCGGCTTTGAGGTACTTGAGGCCTTTTCCGAGGTGGGCGATCATCCGGTTCCGTGAGTCGAGGACGCGGCTGCTGTCGCCGGGCGTCTCGTCGCTCGTGCTCGGGGCGGTCCGAGCGGGCGGCAGGCTGGGGTCACGCCAGCGGGCGGTGACGGCTTCCTGCTGCGGCCCCAGCGACACCATGGCGAACTGGAGTAACTCGCCGAGCGGGTCGCCGGTGCCGTCGACGTGCAGGGCGAGCAGGAACTCGCTGTCGGCGCCCGCCGGATCCCATGGCAGGGCGGGGAACACGTGACGGTGCGGTCCGGACGGGGGACCGGCGGCGAGTTGGAGGTACTGCGGCTTGAACTGGACAAAGGACTCGATGCTCACGCCGGGACGCACGGTGACCTCAACGGGCAGCGCGGGCACGGCCCGGCGGCAGGCCCGGCGGACCGCCTCGGCGAGCGCGGCAGCGAGGTCGGGGCCCGCGGTGTCGGCCGTCCCCCGCAGACGGTTGACGATCCGTACCAGTGGCCGGTAGTCCCAGCCCTTGCCGACGGCGATCACCTCACAGGTGAACTCGCTTCCGCATTCGGTCAGTTGAGCGGTGAGCGCGGCGTCCTCGTATCCGGTGCCCCCGTCGGTGACCAGCAGCAGCCGGCACAGCGGCCGGTCGCTCCCCGCGAACAACCGCCGTGCCTCGGCGAGCCACCCCTCGTAGCCGGGGGATCTCGGTGCGCCGTCGACGGTCAGCGGGGCCGCGCCCATCGCGAAGGCCGCGTTGACCCGGTGGTCCCGGTCGGCCGGCGCCCATGAACCGGGCCCGGCCGGGTAGTAGCGGACGGGCCCGTCGCCGCGCCCGCCGCCCGCCGTGACCACGGCGAAGGACACGCCCGAGGGCATTGCCGTGAGCGCGGCACGCATCGCTGTGACCATGCGCTCCCTGCGCTGTTCGGCGAGGTCGAGCGCGATGATCAGGGCGAGTTGCCCGGGATCGGCGTGGTCGCCCTCTCTCCCGTCGAGAACGGCCGCCTTCACCTGCGCGAGCAGCCTGACCGACTCTCCCGGCAGGCGCTGTACGAGATCGGGCTCGTCGACATGGACGACGAGTCTGGTGGTGTACGGCATCGCGGCTCCGCCGCCGCCCGGGGACGGCGCCGTCGAAACCTGCTCGGCCGGAGATCTCATCAGTCCCTCCTGGTAGGTGCTGCGGTACGGCGGCACGGGCAGCACTCCGTGTCACGTCAACGATGTCGGGCGGACGGCATGGGCGCGCTCCACCAGAGCCTCGCTGAGGTCCGCTTCGGTGGCGGCGAGTTCCAGGTAGTCGCTTTCCAGTTGGGCGCGGACCCGCATCGCCCGGCGTTCGTCGGGGGTCGGTTCGTGCGCGGGGCGCCACCAGCGGAACAGGCGGTGCAGTCGGCTCCGCAAGGTGGCCTCGTCCGCGCCGGTGATGTCATGGGTCAGGTGCAGTGCGGCGAGCTGCCACTCGTTGACTTCGATGCGCAGTCGCAGTTCGTCGAGCGGCGCGAGGACCAGTTCCCGTTCCTGTGAGGGGCGGGTCCGGTCGGCGGCGTGCGCGTCGAGCACGGACTCGGCGGCGGCCGGCGGGGGCAGGTCGTCGGGGTCGGGGCCCAGGCACGCGGCCCGGATCCGGGTGGCGGCCCGCTGGGCGAGGGTGCGGCCGCGGGTGCCGCGCGGCACCCGTTCGAGGACGGCGAGCGCCTCGGCGCGGTCGTGCTCGTCGAGAGCGAGACGGGCCAGGCCCAGGGCGGCGCCGCAGTGCGCCGGGTTGCGCAGATGCACGGCGTGGAACAGATCGCGGGCCAGGGCCCGTGCGGCGGCGGCGCCCGGTGCCGGCGGTTCGGCGTGGGCGACGCATTCGTAGGCGTAGGCCAGGGCGAGTTTCGGCGCGTACTCCCCGGGCAGGTCGGCGCGGACCAGCTCGAAGCTCTCGCACGCCTCGGCCAGGTCCGCAGCCAGGCCGGCCGGCCGCCCCGGCGCATCCGTGCCGTACCGGGCGAGCGCGATGAGCCCCCGGTGCCACTCCAGGCGCCAGCGCCGCACTTCCTCGGGTCCCGGGATGCCCTCGGCCAGGGCCAGCTCCGCCTCCGCCGCGACGACGTCGGGCGGTGCGGGCCCGGTGCCGAGGGCGACGCGGATGTTGTGCAGGCATATTTCGGCGGAGGGCTCGTCGCCGGGAGCCTGCTGGAGCCGCACCGTGCGGGCGTATCCGCCGCTCACGCCGAACTCCGGGGTCCGCGGGTCCTCGGAGAACGGCTTGGGCGCCGGGAGCCGGCGGGCGATCTCGACGGGCGTGGGCCGCCCGGGGTCCAGGATCCGCAGGACGGGCGGGGTGCCGCGGCGTGGCCGGTCCGTGTCGCGGCGCGCGAGATCGGACGTCGCGGGTACGTCACCGAGCCGCTCACCCAGCCACTCCGGGGACGGGTCGAAGTAGCCGGACGGCTCGGGTGAGCCGCCCTTGCCACGCAGCGCCCTGATCTCACGCAGGGCGCCCCGGAGTTGGTCGGCCATCTCTTCCGCGTCCTTGAACCGCGGCCCTTGCTGCACGGTGCGCGTGGCACGCTCGATGACGGCGTCGAGCGAACTCGTGCCGAGGCCGGGCACATCATCGCGGACGGCGGGTGCGGCGAGGCAGCGCAGGGTCACGCCGACGGTGTGCAGGTCGTTCGCGAGGGTGAGTTCACCGGCCAGCTCCGGCGCATGGAAGCCGGGCGTCACATGGGGCGGCGGCCCGGTCTGGTGGACCTTGCGCACACTGCCCATGTCGATGACCTTGACGTGGTCTCCGACATGGACGACGTTCGACGGCTTCATGTCGCCGTACAGCAGATCCTGCCGGTGCAGGTGGGAGAGGGCCATCAGGATCTGGATGCCGTATGTGGCGACGTGTTCGATGTCGAGTGTCTCGCGTCCGCGGCGGACCTCGTCGATGATGGACTGAAGGGTGTGGTCACCGACGTCCTCCATGACGATGTGGCCGCCCCTGACCTCGAGTTCGGGGTGCGTGGCACTGTCCTCGCCCGATCTGGGGGATCCGTAGGGCAGGAAGTCGCGGATCTGCACGATGTACGGGTGCCGGGTGGCGACGAGGGTGCGCCGCTCGAGGTCGGCGAGGGCGGCGCCGTCCTCGCCGTAGCGGTCCCGCAATGTCTTCACGGCGACGAGGTCGCCGAGGTGGGTGTCCTCGGCGAGATACACCCAGCCCTGACCGCCACGGGCGACGGGTCCCTTGATGTGGTACTGGTCGCTGAGCGTGGCGCCCTGTACGAAGTCGGGCCGCATGGCCTGCGGCTTGCCGCATTGCGGGCAGTACTGCCGGTCGGGGCTGTCGGCGAGGACGGGGATCGTGGCACCGCAGTCCGGTGTGCGGCAGCGATGCGCCTGGTCCGCGATGTGGGCGCCGCCGTCGAGTCGTTCCACGGGTGAACGCGGCGTGCGGGGCGGAAGTTTCAGCAGCTGCCGTGGGCCCCGCGGCCCGTCGCCCGGTTCCGGCAGCGGCGGGGCGTCCTCCCGTCGGCCACACCGGCCGCAGTACCCGGTCGGCAGGATCTCCCCGCCGCAGGGCGCTCCACTGAGCCGTCGCTGGCGGCACGCCTCCGTACTCACGCGCATGGTCTTCTGCCGCCTCCCCCCACGGCCGTCGGCGTTCCGATGCCACGGCTGCGGGTCGCGCCGCTCATCCCCGCCCCCTCTCCGCGACATACCGCCCACCGCTCACCCTGCCGGCTCCCGGCAGCCCGGCAGGTCGCTCTTCCGGCAGAACCCACCGACCCCACAACCGATTCACCCGCCTTCCGGACACGCGGTCCGCAAGCCGTCCGCGAACTCCCGTAAGGCGCACAGCCGTGCCCCCGGATCGGTCATGCCCGTGATCGCCTCGCGGCGTGCCATCAGGTCCGCTGTCGCAGCGGCCGCGTGGCGCAGGGACTCCGCGTCGACCATCCCGGCCTCGCGCGCCTGGCGGGCCTCCCACTCCTTCACACGGGCGAGCAGGTCATCGACGTGGGCGAAGAGGCCGGGTTCGAGCACCGTGTCGCGGACCTCCCGCCATCCCGGGCCGCCACTGTCGCGGAAGACCAGCAGCAGGCGCACGCCGCACTCGGCGAGCCGAGCGAGCAGCGCGGCGAGGCGGGCGGGGCTGCGGGCCTCGTCCACACCGTCGACGAGGATGGTGATGCCGGGTGCAGCGGCGTACGGGGAGTCACCGGCCGGGCGGACGCCCCGGCCGAGCAGCCACTCCCGGCAGGCGGGGTAGCGTCCGGGCGCGAAGGCGAGCGCCCCGCCCAGGAGCTGGTCGACCAGCTCGGCCCGGGAGGCGTCTGCAGGCCGGTGCACGCAGTCGGCGAGGTGTTCCAGGTGGCGCAGGGTCCGCTCCCGGCCGCCCCCGCGCTCGACCACGCTGACCTTGACGGGGGTGCCGCACGGGTCGGCCAGCCAGCGCCGCGCCCGCTCACCGAAGCGCCGGTCCCACGCATCGGGACGCGCCAGTGCGCGTACGACCGGAGAGAGTTCGGCCATGCGCGCGACAGGGATCAGGTACGAGTACGCCAGCACGTTGTTCTCCGGCAGTGGCTGGTCCAGGTCGCCGCGCCAGCTGACGACGATTCCCACCACAACCGGTTCTCCGTCCGCAGACACGGTCCACGCACCGGCCCCGCTGAACCCGCCGCGCACCACCTCCCTGCGGTGCCGCGCGTCGAACTGCACCCGGTGCCCACTCAGGCCGCGCACGGTCCCGGTGAGCACCATGCCATCGTCGAAGCGCCGCGCGTACCCGGTGACGGTGACGGCGAGACCGGCGGTGAGCTCCGTCGACAGGGTGGCGGGGCGGGCCTGCGGGCGCGGGCTGTCCAGGCGCAGCACCGCGACGTCCTCGCCGTCCCCGTCCGGCAGGTCCGGCAGCCAGCCGCCGGCGACGACGCGCGCGGAGGCCGGCTCGACGCGCGCGTTCTCCACGAACTCGACCCACATCACCTCGTCCGGATCCCGGACCACATGCGCGCAGGTGAGGACGGTCCGCGCATCGATGAGAACGCCGGCGCCCCGTACCGCGCCCGCCGCGCCCCCCGACCGCAGGCGCACCCGCCAGTCCGCAGCCAGTTCCCCCATCCTCACCACGCTACGCACCAGTGCCCGCCGGGACTAGACTCCTGCTCCTGCCGAATCAGCCAAACGCCATGCCGGGGGACAAACATGACGGCGAATCAGTCAGAACCGATCGGTCTTGCTCAGGCGATCGACTCGATCCGCACGGAACTGGCGCAGGCGGAGCGGGACGGAGCGGGCAGTGACTGGCGGTTCACCGTCGAACAGGTGAGCGTGGAGTTCTCGGTGCAGTTCCACCGGGCCGGTGAGGGCGGCATGGGGCTGCGCCTGGGCGTCGTGGAGGCGCGGCTCGGCGGCGCGGTGAGCCGCGACTCGGTGCACCGGGTGCAGGTGGACCTCAAGCCGGCGCCGACACAGAGCGGCGTCGAGCACATGGTGGGCCGGTAGCCGTGGCCCCGGCCTGACCCCCTCTGCCCCCGTCCGGTCCCCCAAAAGACCGAAAGACCATTTCGGATTCACCCGAAATGGTCTTTGACCTGCACTTCGCAAGTCGGGACGACAGGATTTGAACCTGCGACCCCTTGACCCCCAGTCAAGTGCGCTACCAAGCTGCGCCACGTCCCGATGCGGCTCGCGCGGGGTGAACCGCGTGATCACGCAGGTCAACCCTACCGCATCCGCATCCCTGGCCCTCGTGGATGTCGGGCGGCTCCGGGGCGGCCTCGTCGCATCCCCCGCGCCGGCGGCCGAGATGGGCCCCGGTCCAGCCGGCGAGACCCGCTGTCGACACGGCGACGGCGAGGACGGCCCACCAGGGCAGTTCCGCCTTGGTCGCGTATCCGGCGCAGGACGCGACGGCGAGCAGCCCCGTGACGGCACCTCCGGTCGTTTCGGCTCGCCGGACACGCCGGTCCCGCGCCTCATCCACCCGTTGCTCCCCCTTCGCCCTAGGATGCCCACGAGCCTCAACTCATGTGCATATGCCGCAAACAATACGCTAAGTCGACGGGTGCACCCGACCAGGGCATAGAGGTCGAGACGGACACTTCAGTCCGATCTGGTGCGGGCCTCTAGGACAGCCGGCCCGTCGTCCCCCGGATCTCCAGCGTCGGGGCCGCCAGATGGATCCGTCCCTCTCCCCCGGGCCGCTCGAAGCGGTCGAGGAGGAAGCGGGCGGCGCGGCGGCCGACCTCGTGGCCGGCGTTGTCGACGGTGGTGAGCCACAGGTGGCGCAGCCGGGAGATGCTCGTGTTGTCGTAACCGACGACGGACACGTCGCGCGGGACGCGCAGGCCCAGTTCCTCCGCCGCCGAGAGGGCGCCGACGCAGGTGATGTCGTTGACGGCGAAGACGGCGGTGGGGCGGTCGGGCCGGCTGAGGAGGCGGACGGTGGCGCGGTAGCCGCTCTCCTCGGTCATGTCGCCGGTCTCGACGACGGCCCGGTCGGTCAGGCCGTGCGCCCGCATCGTCTCCTCGAAGCTGCGGCGGCGCAGTTCGCCGACGGCTCCGTAGCCCGCCAGGTGCGCGATGCGGCGGTGGCCGAGGCCGATGAGGTGCTCGGTGACCAGCCGGGCGCCCTGCTCGTCGTCGCCGGCGACCTGGTCCACCCCGGGCGGCACGGGCTCGCGGGCGCCCGCCAGGACGACCGGCATCCGCTCGGCGACCGCACCGAGGGCCGCCGGGTCGGGCAGGGTGCCGACCACGACGAGGCCGTCGACGCGGAGGTCGAGGAGCGGGTCGGCCGGGTCCTGGCCGGTGCGGCGGTTGAGGCGGGCGTCGGCGAGCAGCATCTGCAGGCCGTTGGCGTGCAGGAGCGAGTTGAGGCCGTCGAGGAGGTCGACGAACCAGGGGTTGCGCAGGTCGTTCAGGAGGACGCCGACCGTGCGGGTGCGCTGCTCGCTGAGGCTGCGCGCGGCGGCGTTGGGCCGGTAGCCGAGCTCCCGGGCGGCACGGAGGACGGCCTCGCGCTTCTCGGGGCGTACCTGGTCGGAGCCGCGCAGCACCAGGGAGACCAGCGATTTGGAGACGCCGGCCCGTTCGGCGACGTCGCGGATCGTCGGCGGTCTCATGCCATGGACCGTTCCATGCGGGTCGTGGCCTTGTCAAAGGGTTGACAGCGACGGGAAACCGCGCCCAGGGTGGGCTGGACAGGTTGTGGAACGGTCCAAAGAGGGGCTCTCATGGTGGACACGCTCGGCGTCGCCGTCGTCGGTTTCGGCTGGATGGGTCGGGTGCACACCCAGGCGTACGCGCGCGTGCGGCACCACTATCCGCAGCTGCCCCTCGTTCCGGAGCTGGTCACGGTCGCCGAGGAGGTGCCGGGCCGGGCCGAGGAGGCCGCCGCGCAGTTCGGGTTCGCGTCGACCGCGCGTGACTGGCGCGAGGTGGCCGCCGACCCCCGGGTGAAGGCGGTCAGCATCACCGCGCCGAACTTCCTGCACCGCGAGATCGGCGTCGCCATGGCCGAGGCGGGCAAGCACATCTGGATCGAGAAGCCGGTGGGTCTGACCGCCGAGGACGCCCGCGCGGTGGCGGACGCGGTGGCCGAGGCGGGTGTGCAGGGCGCCGTCGGCTTCAACTACCGCAACGCGCCTGCCGTCGAGGCGGCCCGCGAGCTGATCTCCTCGGGCGAGATCGGCACGGTCACGCACGTCCGCGTCCGGCTGTTCAGCGACTACGCGGCCCATCCCGAGGGCGCGCTGACGTGGCGGTACGAGCGGGAGCGGGGCGGCAGCGGGGTGTTGGGCGACCTGGCCTCGCACGGCGCGGACCTGGCCCGTCATCTGCTGGGCGACATCGCGTCCCTGACGGCCGACACGGCGATCTTCCTGCCGGAGCGGGCCCGGCCCACCGGGGCGACGGCGGGCCACAGCCGCGCCTCGGGCGGCGAACTCGGCCCGGTGGAGAACGAGGACTACGTCAGCTGCCTGCTGCGCTTCGCCTCCGGTGCGCGCGGTGTGCTGGAGGCCTGCCGGGTCTCGGTCGGCGAGCAGAACAACTACGGCTTCGAGGTGCACGGCACCAAGGGGGCGGTGTTCTGGGACTTCCGCCGCATGAACGAGCTGGGGATCAGCCGCGGCACGACGTACCAGGACCAGGCCGTGACGACGGTGTACGTCGGCCCGGGCCACGGCGAGTTCGCCGCGTTCCAGCCCGGCGCGGCGAACGCCATGGGATACGACGACCTGAAGGTCATCGAGGCGTACCGCTTCCTCCGGTCGGTCGCCGAGGGCACTCCCCACGGGGCGACCCTCTCGGACGCCGTGCACAGCGCGGCCGCCCTGGACGCGATGGCGCGGTCGGCGTCGAGCGGTGCCTGGGCGGACGTGTCCGCCGGGGCCTGACGTTCAGCCGGCCTTCTGCAGGCGGCGGCCCAGGACGAACCTCACCGGGACGAGGACGAGCCACAACCACATGGCGTGGGCACCGGCCACCAGGGCCAGCGGGACGGTCACCGCGAACACCACCACCAGCGTGGCGCTCTCGAGGAGGTAGGGCGTGCTGCCGGTGTCGGAGGGGGTGCCGTCGCGCAGCCAGGGGCGCTTGGCCAGGACGGCGGCCAGGGCCAGATGGCAGGCGGCGAGCGCGGCGACCGCCGCCGCGTAGACGGCGACCGACACGGGCTCGTCGCCGTACTCCGCGAGCAGCCTGGTCGGGAAGGGCACCAGGGCGGCGACGCCCAGCCCGGTGAGGGACAGGATGATCACATGTCCGTCGACCTCCCGTACGTCACGGAAGATCCTGCGGTGGTCGCGCCAGAAACTGCCGAGCACCGCGACGCTGAGCGCGTAGGCGCCGAGGTCCGGGAGCAGCCGGTGCAGGGCCTCGTGGTACCGGTCGGCGTCCAGTTCCCGCGGGACGTAGAGGTCCAGGACCAGCAGCGTGATGGCGATGGCGAACACGCCGTCGGCGAGCGTCAGCAACCGGTCCGGCCCGCCGTCCGGGCGTGAGGTCCACATGAGGACGACCGTAGGGGCCGCGGATGCTCTTCTTCCGGATCCACACCCGGTCACACCTCCGGGATCACACGGCCGCCTGCGGCGGCATGTTGTACGGCGTCACCACCTGGATCGCCGACGGCAGCGACGGACCGGCCGGCGGCAGCGCCCCGTGGGCCCGCATGACGGTGTGGCAGGCCTCGCGCACGTCCTGGCGCAGGTCGTGGTGGAGCACGGCGGACAGGCGGTGCGCGCGCAGCAGCCGGGTGTTGTCGTGGTCGAGGTCGTGCGCGACGAACACGGCGCACTCGCGGCCGAGGTCGTCGAAGGCCTGCAGCGTGGCGATGTTGCCGCCGCCGATCGAGTACACGGCGCGGATCTCCGGGTCGCGTTCCAGCGCGGCCCGGACGAGGTCGTACTGGGTGGCGTCAAGACCCTGCCCCTCGGCGATCTCGACCAGTGCGCGCTCGGGGTGCCGGGCCCGCATGACGCTGCGGAAGCCCATCTCGCGCTCCTCCTCGTTGCGGAAGAAACCGCTGCTGAGGCTGGTCAGGATGTTGCCCGGGCGCTCCCCCAGCCACTGGCCCGTCAGATAGGCGGCCGTCGCGCCCGCCGCCCGGTCGTCGATGCCGACGTAGGCGAGGCGGGCGCTGGCGGGCAGGTCGGTCACCAGGGTCACGACCGGGATGCCGGCGGCTGCGAGGCGGCCGACGGCAGCGGTGACCTCGGGGACGTCCGGGGCCTTGAGGATCACGCCCTGCGAGCCACGCCGGGCGATCCGGTCCAGGATCCGCACCAGCTCCCCGACCGGGCCGGTCTCGCGGAAGTGGAAGCGGGAGCGCAGCACCGCCGGGTGCAGGGACGGCAGCTCGGCCTCCAGGGCGGCGCGGATCGCGGTGGTGAAGCGCTCGGGCGCCTGCATCACGATGTCGACCATGAAGGTCCGGCCGACGAGCCGGACCTGGGTGCGCTGCCGGTCCAGGTCGGCGATGGCCTGGCGCACCTCCCGGGCCGTGCTCTCGCGCACCCCTCCCCTGCCGTTCAGGACCCGGTCGACGGTCGCCTCGCTCAGGCCCGCCTGACGTGCGATCTCCCGGATCGGGAAGGGGTGGCCCATGCTCCGGCTCCTTGAGGGGTTTTTGATGGCTCACTGCTGGTTGTTCGAGGGGTTTGTACTGACAAGAATGACAGGGCTGCGTCGCTCCGTGACCCCTGAAGGGACGACGATGTCCTTCACTTCCGTACACCGCCGCGCCTGGCTGTCCGCACAGGACTGCGACCTGGACGCGTTCCGCGCGCTGGTCGAGCAGGCGACCGATCCCGCCGACTATCCGCACGCCTCCGCCGTGGAGCGGAACGTGCCGGTCTACGACACCGGCCTGCTCGAAGGCGACCGGGTGGTCCAGGCCGAGCTGGTGCGGGCGCTCGCCGACGGGCCCGGCATCGTCGTCTTCCGCGGCGCCTTCCCCGACCCGGGGGTCGTGGACCGGACCACCGCCGTGTTCGACGCCCTGATCGCCGAGCAGCGCGCCTCGGGCGCGACGGCCGGTGACCACTTCGCGAAGCCGGGCGCCAACGACCGGGTGTGGAACGCGCTGGAGAAGGCGGCCCTGTACGACGCGGAGGTGTTCTGCGACTACTACGCCAACGACGTCCTCGCCCTCGTGGCGACGGCCTGGCTGGGCCCCGGCTACCAGGTCACCTCGCAGCTCAACGTGGTCAACCCGGGCGGCGCCGCCCAGACCGCGCACCGCGACTACCATCTGGGCTTCCTCTCCGACGAGGCCGCCGCCGCCTACCCCGGGCACGTGCACCGCCTCTCCCCCGTGCTGACCCTCCAGGGCGCGGTCGCGCACTGCGACATGCCGGTGGAGTCCGGGCCGACGATGTACCTGCCGCACTCGCAGAAGTACGAGCCGGGCTATCTCGCCTGGCGGCGCCCGGAGTTCCGGGCCTACTTCGAGGCGCACCAGGTGCAGCTGCCGCTCGCGAAGGGCGACGCGGTCTTCTTCAACCCGGCCCTCTTCCACGCCGCCGGCACCAATCGCTCGGCGGACATCCGGCGCATGGCCAACCTGTTGCAGGTGTCGTCCGCGTTCGGGCGCGCGATGGAGACGGTGGACCGGGAGGCCGTGGCGAACGCGGTGTACCCCGTGCTGCTGAAGCGGAAGGCCGAGGGCGCGAGCGACGCGTGGCTGGCCAACGTCATCGCGGCGAGCGCCGAGGGCTACCCCTTCCCGACCAACCTCGACAGCGACCCGCCGGTCGACGGCCTGGCCCCGCCCTCGCAGGCGGATCTCGTACGGCGGGCCCTGTACGAGGGCTGGCCGCCGGAGGCGCTCCGGGCGGAGCTGCGGGCCGGTACCGAACGGCGAGAGAGCTGAGGAAAAATCGTGGGACTTCTCGACGACAAGATCGTCCTGGTCAACGGCGGCAGTCAGGGTGTCGGTGCCGCCATCGCGCGGGCCGCGGTCCGCGAGGGGGCGGTCGTGGCCGTCACCGGGCGGCGCCCCGAACCCGGCGAGGCCCTGGTGGCGGAGCTGACCGCCGCGGGCGGCAAGGCCCTGTACGTGCGGGCCGACCTGTCGGACGCGGAGCAGGCGAAGGCCTCCGTGGGCCGGGTCGTGGAGGCGTACGGCCGGGTCGACTGCCTCGTGAACGCGGCCGGGCTGACCTCACGGGGGACGCTGCTGGACACCACGCCCGAGCTGTTCGACCAGCACATCGCGATCAACCTCAAGGCGCCGTTCTTCGCCATGCAGGCGGCGGTCGCGGACATGGTGGCGCGCGAGGCACCCGGCACGGTGGTCAACATCATCACGTCGTCGGCGCATGGGGGGCAGCCCTTTCTGGCGCCGTACGTCGCCGCGAAGGCCGGCCTGATCGGGCTGACCCGGAACGCCGCGCACGCGCATCGGTGGGACCGGGTGCGGATCAATGGGCTGAACATCGGCTGGACGGCGACGGAAGGGGAGGACGCGACGCAGCGCGTGTTCCACGGCGCGGGGGATGACTGGCGTGAGGTCGCTGCTGCCCGGCTGCCCATGGGCAAGTTGGGCCAGCCGGATGAGATCGCCGACTTTGTTGTGTTCCTGCTGTCGGAGCGGTCCGGGGTCGTCACCGGGTCGGTTATCGATTGGGATCAGAACGTTTTGGGCGGACTTGACTGAGGATGTGCCGCGCTGTCTCGTCTGTCGTGTGCGGCGCCGTCGTGGCTGATCGCGCAGTTCCCCGCGCCCCCAAAAAAGGGCGTAGCACCACTCCCTGTTGATAAATAGGAGCAACACCCATGCGTATCGGAATTCTCGGGCTCGGCCGTATCGGGGCCTTTCACGCCGAGACCCTGTCCGGGCTCGACGCCGTCGAGTCCCTCGTCGTCACCGATCCGTTCGCGGACGCCGCCAAGGCCGCCGCCGAGCGGTTCGGTGCCGAGGTCGTGGACTCGCCGGAGGCCCTGCTGGCCGCCGGCGTGGACGGCATCGTGGTCGCGGCCGCCACGGACGCCCACCCCGCGCTGATCCTGGCCGGGGTCGAGGCCGGCATCCCGGTCTTCTGCGAGAAGCCCGTCGCCAAGACCATGAGCGAGGGCGTCGAGGTGCTGAAGGCCGTCCAGGGCAAGGGCGTGCCGATCCAGATCGGCTACAACCGCCGTTTCGACACCGGTTTCGTCAACGCCCGCGCCGCCGTGCAGAGCGGGGAGCTCGGCAAACTGCACACGGTCCGCTCGACCACGCTGGACCCGGCGCCCCCGCCCGCCGCGTACATCGCCGCCTCGGGCGGCATCTTCCGCGACTGCTCGGTGCACGACTTCGACATCATCCGCTGGGTGACGGGCCGCGAGGTGACCGAGGTGTACGCCGTGGGCGGCAACCGCGGTGCCGACTTCATCAAGGAGGCCGGTGACGCCGACACCACCGGCGCGATCCTCACCCTGGACGACGGCACCATCGCGGTCGTCTCCAACTCCCGCCACAACGCCCGCGGTTACGACGTCCGCGTGGAGATCCACGGCTTCACCGACTCCATCGCCGTCGGCCTGGAGGACAAGCTGCCGCTGCGCTCGGTCGAGCCGGGCGTGACCTTCCCGGCGGGCACCCCGCACGACTTCTTCATGGACCGCTTCACCGCCGCCTACCGCGCCGAACTGACCGCGTTCACCGAGGTCGTCGCCGGCACCCGCCCCTCTCCCTGCACGATCGAGGACGCCCTGGAGGCGGGCTGGATCGCCGACGCGTGCACACTGTCGCTGCATGAGCACCGTCCCGTGACGATCGAGGAGGTACGGCAGGCATGAGCGAGAAGGGCCGGGAACCACTGCGCATAGGAGTGCTGGGAGCCGCGCGGATCACCGAACGCTCCCTGATCGACCCGGCCCGGGCGACCGGCCACCGCCTCGTCGCGGTGGCCGCCCGCGACCGCGCCCGAGCCGAGGCGTTCGCCGCCGAGCACGGCGTGGAGCGGGTGGCGCCTTCGTACGCCGAGCTGGTGGCAGATCCCGAGGTCGACGTCGTCTACAACCCGCTCGCCAACGGCCTGCACGGCCCCTGGAACCTGGCCGCCCTCGCGGCGGGCAAGCACGTGCTGTCGGAGAAGCCGTCGGCGAGCAACGCCCGGGAGGCGGCGGAGGTCCGGGAGGCCGCGGTCAAGGCCGGGACGGTCTTCTTGGAGGCCTTCCACTACCTCTTCCACCCGGTCACCCGCCGCCTGCACGAGCTGCTGGACTCCGGTGAGCTCGGCGAACTGCGACACGTGGAGGCGATGGTCGCCATCGCCGCCCCGCCGGACACCGACCCGCGCTGGTCGCTGCCGCTGGCCGGCGGTGCCCTGATGGACCTGGGCTGCTACAGCCTGCACGCGCTGCGCGTGCTCGCCCCCTGGGCGGGCGGCCCGCCCCGCCTGGCCGGGGCCCGGGGCGGGGAGCGCGCGGGTGCGCCCGGGGTCGACGAGTGGCTGGACGCCGACCTGGAGTTCCCGGGCGGCGCCACCGGCTCGGCCCGCTGCCACATGGCGTACGAGGGGCTGGAGATGAGCATCCGGATCACCGGCTCCCGGGGCGAGGCGACGGCCCCGAACTTCGTGCTGCCCCAGATGGACGACCGGATCGTCGTCCGCACCCCGGAGGGCGAGCGCACGGAACACCTCGGGACGCGCTCGTCGTACACGTACCAGCTGGAGGCGTTCGCGGCCCGCGTGCGTGACGGTGCGGCGCTGCCGCTGGACGCGGACGACGCGGTGACGACGATGGCGCTCATCGACGACTGCTACCGGGCAGCCGGGTTCGAGCCCCGGCCCCGTACCGGGATCTGAGAACACAGAACACGCCGAGCGGGCCGGGGCGCACCCCCGGCCCGCTCGGCGTGTTCACGCGTACAGCGCGGGTTTCCCGGCCAGTTCGACCTCGACCCGGCCGCCGTCCTCCAGCGCCCGCACCCCCGCCTCGCACACCGCGGCGGCGGCATAGCCGTCCCAGACGCTCGGACCGGTCACCTCGCCGCGACGGGTGGCGTCGACCCACGCCTGGACCTCCCGGTCGTAGGCCGTCTCGAAGCGTTCGGTCCAGTCCTGGGCGATGGTGCCGCCCCAGCGGCCGGCCATGTTGGTGACCAGGGCGTGGCCGTCGCCGATGCGGGCGGTGCCGCGTTCGCAGACCACCTCCGCCTGCACCTGGTAGCCGAAGCCGCAGTTGACGAAGATCTCCACGTCGGAGAGGGCGCCGCCGTCGGTCTCGAAGACGACGAACTGCGGATCGCGCAGTCCGTCGGGGGCGTTGGCGGACGGTGCCGGGCGCAGCACCGTGACCGCGGTGATCTCGTGGTCGAGCAGCCAGCGGGTCGCGTCCGCCTCGTGGGCGACCGAGTCGCTGATGAGCATGGAGCTGGTGAAGAAGGGCGGGCTGGCGACGTTGCGGTGCCGGTTGTGCACCATCAGCGGACGGCCCAGCTGACCTGTCGTCAGCAAGGCCTTCAGCTTGGCGTACTCGGGGTCGTAGCGGCGCATGAAGCCGACCTGGACACGGCGGTGGCCGAGGCGCAGTTCGGCTTCCAGGACGCGCAGGGCGGAGGCCGCGTCGGGGGTGAGCGGCTTCTCGCACAGGACGGGCAGATCGCGCTCGAAGGCGGCGAGCAGCGTGGCCTCGTGGGCCGGGCCCGGGGAGGCGATCAGGACGGCGTCGACGTCGGCGGCCGCCAGCGCGGCGGCCGGGTCGGTGTGGGCCGCGCAGCCGTCGACGCGGGCGGCGACGGCTTTCGCGCGTTCCGCGTCGACGTCGGCGACGGCGACCACCCGTGCTCCGCTGATGACTTCGTGGATGCGGCGCACATGGTCCGCGCCCATCCTTCCGGTACCGATGACCGCGACTCCCAGAGTGGCGCGCTCAGCCATGGCCGTCCTTTCGGGTCGTCAGGCGCCGCAGGACCTCAGGAACTTGCGGGTGCGCACCGCGATCGGCAGCGGCTTGTCCGGCTCGCAGGGGTACATGTCCTGCTCGACGATGGCGAACAGGTCCACGCCCAGCTTCTGGGCGGCCGTGAGCACCGGACCCAGCTCGGGGACACCGGCGGGCGGTTCGCACATCACTCCGCGCGCCACGGCGGGGCCGAACGGCATCTCGTTCTTGACCACGTCGGCGAGGATGTCCGGGTCGACCTGCTTGAGGTGCAGATAGCCGATGCGCTCGCCGTAGGTCTCGATGAGCTTGACGCTGTCGCCGCCGCAGTAGGCGTAGTGCCCGGTGTCCAGGCAGAGGTTGACCGCGTCGGAGTCGGTGGAGTCGAGGAACTGCTCGACGTGCTCCTCGGTGTCGATGTGGGTGTCGGCGTGCGGGTGGACGACGATGTCCAGGCCGTACCTGTCCTTCACCTCACGGCCGAGGCGCTCCATGCCCGTGGTGAGGTTGCGCCACTGCTCGGTGGTGAGCTCCGGGGGCTCCAGGATCTCGGCGGTCTTGTCGTCCCGCCAGAAGGACGGGATGACGACCAGGTGCTTCGCGTCCATGGCCTGGGTGAGCGCGGCGACCCGGCTGACCTGCTCCCAGGTGGAGTCCCACTCGGACGGGCCGCGGTGCAGGCCGCAGAAGATCGTGCCGGCGGAGACCTTCAGGTTCCGCTTGGTCACCTCGTCGGTGAGCCGGGCCGGGTCGGTCGGCAGGTAGCCGTACGGGCCGAGTTCGATCCAGGAGTAGCCGGCCTCGGCGACCTCGTCGAGGAAGCGTTCCCAGGGCACCTGCTGGGGGTCGTCGGGGAACCAGACGCCCCAGGAGTCGGGGGCGGAGCCGACCCGGATGCGGTCGAGCGCGAGGGCCATGTCAGGACTTTCCTTCCGAAGACGTGGCTACGGGGGCGGTGAGGTCTCCCTCTTCGGGGAGTTCCTCGACGTCGACGCCGCGCACCTGGGACAACTCGTGCTTGAGGGAGGCGAGTTCGGTGCCGCCGGCCATGTGGTTGGTCAGTTCCTCGAGGCTGACCTCGCTGCGGGAGGCGGACAGTTCCATGGTGCCCAGGCGCAGCACGCTGAAGTGGTCGCCGACCATGTAGGCGTGGTGCGGGTTGTGGGTGATGAAGATGACGCCGAGGCCCTTCTCGCGGGCGGCGGCGATGTACTTCAGCACCACACCGGACTGCTTGACGCCGAGGGCGGCGGTCGGCTCGTCCAGGATGAGGACGCGGGCGCCGAAGTAGACGGCTCGGGCGATCGCGACGCACTGGCGCTGTCCGCCGGAGAGCGTGCCGATGGGCTGTTCCATGTCGTCGAGGACGATGCCCATGTTGCGCAGTTCCTCGTCGGCGGTCTTCTTCATCTTCTCGATGTCGAGACGGCGCACGGGCCAGGGGCCCTTGGTCATCTCGGAGCCGAGGAAGAAGTTGCGCCACACCGGCATCAGCGGGACGACCGCGAGGTCCTGGTAGACCGTGGCGATGCCCTTGTCGAGGGCTTCGCGCGGGGTGGAGAAGCGCACCGGTTCGCCGTCGACGAGGAACTCGCCCTCGGTGTGCTGGTGCAGACCCGAAATGATCTTGATGAGGGTGGACTTGCCGGCGCCGTTGTCGCCGAGGACGCAGGTGACCTGGTTGGGGAAGACCTTCAGGTCGACGCCGTGCAGGGCGCGGATGTTGCCGTAGGACTTGCCGGCGCCGCGGAGTTCGACGAGGGCTCGGTCCTCCGCGGGCGACGTGTCCTTCAGGACGGCCCCGTGGGTGCCGGTTTCGTTGCTGGTCATTGCGGTCACCTCCGGGTCGCCGTGCGCTGGACCCACAGATTGATGAGGACGGCGCCGAGGAGCATCACGCCGAGGAAGGCCTTGAACCAGTCCGGGTTCCAGCCGGCGTAGACGATGCCCTGCTGCACCATGCCGAACATGAAGGCGCCGAAGACCGGGCCGATCGCGGAGCCGTAGCCACCGGTGAGCAGACAGCCGCCGATGACGGCCGCGGCGATGTAGATGAGCTCCTGGCCCACGCCCTCGCCGGACTGCACGGTGTTGAACGAGAACAGCTGGTGCATGCCGACGAACCAGGCGCCGAAGCCGACCAGCATGAACAGGGAGATCTTGGTGAAGGTCACCGGGACACCGACGGCCCGGGCGGAGTGCTTGTTGCCGCCGACCGCGAAGATCCAGTTGCCGTACTTGGTGCGCAGCAGCACCCAGGTGGCGATGGCCGCGAAGACCAGCCACCACACGACGGTGATCTTGACGTTGACCCCGCCGACCTCGAACGTCGACGCGAAGATCTTCTGCGCCTGACCGAAGCCGTCCATGTCGCTGATGTCGTCGGTGGCCACGTTGCCCGTGACCAGCTTGGTGATCGCGAGGTTGACGCCCTGGAGGATCAGGAAGGTCCCCAGGGTGACCAGGAAGCTCGGCAGGCCGGTCTTGACCAGCAGCCAGCCGTTGAACGCGCCGATCGCGAGCGACACGAGCAGGGCGACGATCACGCCGACCCAGACGTTCATGGTCAGCTGGTAGCTGAGCATCGACGCGGTGAGCGCCGAGGTGATCACGGCGACACCGGCCGACAGGTCGAACTCGCCGCCGATCATCAGCAGGGCCACGGGCAGCGCCATGATCCCGATGGTCGACGACTGGTAGAGGATGTTGGCCATCGAGCTGCCGTCACGCACCGGCGGTGCCGCGAACAGGAAGAACACGAGCACGGCGACGGCGCCGAGGAAGACGCCGACCTCGGGCCGGGCCAGCAGCCGCAGCGCCAGGGGGCGCTGCCGCGTGCGGCCGTCGGACTGCTTGGGGCCGGGGGCCGGCGGTGTGTCCACCGCCGGCGTGGCCTGCTGGGTCATGCTCATCACCGGGTGCCCTTCGCGGCGAACTCCCCGATCTTGTCGACGTTGGACTTGTCGACGAAGGCCGGGCCGGTCAGCACGGGCTGCTCGCCGCCGCCGCTGTAGTTGCCGTTGTTCTTGTAGAGCCACAGGCCGTCGACGGCCAGGTAGCCCTGGAGGTAGGGCTGCTGGTCGACGGCGAACTGGATGTCGCCGGCCTTGATGGACTTGATCAGGTCCTTGTTGAGGTCGAAGGTGGCGACCTTCGCCTTGCTGCCGGCGTCGGAGACCGACTGCACCGCGGTCAGCGCGAAGGGGGCGCCGAGGGTGACGACGTAGTCGATGGACGGGTCCTGCTTCAGCTTGGCGGTGATCGTCGACTTCACGGCCGGCATGTCGGTGCCGTTGACGTTCTGCGGGTCGACCTTGCCCTCGAAGGTCTTCGCCACGCCGTCGCAGCGCTGCGTCAGGCCGACGTTGCCCTGCTCCTGCATGACGCAGAGGACATTCTTGGCGCCGACCTCGTTCAGCTTCTTGCCGAAGGCCTCGCCCGCGACGGACTCGTCCTGGCCGAAGAACTCCAGCAGGTTGAGCTTCTTCCAGTCGCTCAGGCCGGAGTTGAGTCCGACCACGGGTATGCCGGACTTCTCGGCCTTGCCTATGACGCCCTTGAGGGCGTCCGGCTTGGCGAGGGTGACGGCGATGCCGTCGACCTTCTGGTCGATCGCGTTCTGGACCAGGTTGGCCTGGTTGCCCGCGTTCGGGTCGGCGGAGTAGATGAGCTTGATGTTGTCCTTGGCGGCGGCGGCCTCGGCACCCTTGCGCACGGTGTCCCAGAAGGTGTCACCGGGCGCCTGGTGCGTGACGAGGGCGACGGTCATACGGGGCGTGGTCGCCTTGCCGGCGGAGGCGTTCGCGGCGCCTTCCTCGGACTTCTTGCCCCCGGAACTGCTGGAGCAGCCGGCGAGGGTCAGGGCCGCCGCCGCGGCAACGGCGACAACCGGCGCGATCCTGCGGGAGCGGGGGTGAGAAGAGCGGTCCATCTTTCCTGGCACCTCACTGTGCTACTGCGGGGGAAAGGGGAGGGATCACGAGGGATCCGTGGTCCCGGAGCCTTACGGAGTCCGGATCATGATGCCGCAAACAGACTGTTGCGATGCCACGGGATACAAGTCCTTGCCGCGCCCGCTGTCAATACTTTGTTAAGACATCATTTCACAAGCAGGTCCGAATGTAAGTACAAACTATTGACAGGGCCGTCCCCCGCCGCCTACACCTGTAGGGCGGCAGGTCCCAGGTCACCCACGCCCCACGGTGTCAGGAGGGCCCCGGACCCGCATCCCCAGCTTCCCGAGGAGGTCGCGCATGGCCGAGCCAGCCCAGTATTTCGACTTGATCACGATGGGCCGCATCGGGGTCGACCTCTATCCCCTCCAGACCGGCGTCCCGCTGCCCCAGGTGGAGACGTTCGGGAAGTTTCTGGGAGGTTCGGCGGCCAATGTGGCGGTCGCCGCGGCGCGCCTCGGACGCCGTACGGCCGTGATCACCCGGACCGGCAACGACCCCTTCGGCACCTACCTGCACGAGGAGCTGACGTCCTTCGGCGTCGACGACCGCTGGGTCACCCCGGTCGACGCCCACCCGACGCCGATCACCTTCTGCGAGATCTTCCCGCCGGACGACTTCCCGCTGTACTTCTACCGCCACCCCAAGGCTCCGGACCTGGAGATCCACACCGACGAGCTGGACTTCTTCGCGATCCGCGGGGCCCGGATCTTCTGGATCACCGGAACCGGCCTGAGCGAGGAGCCGAGCCGCTCCGCCACGCTCGCCGCCCTCAAGGCCCGCGACAAGTCGGGCATCACCGTCTTCGACCTCGACTGGCGGCCGATGTTCTGGGCCGACCCCGAGGAGGCCCGCCCGTACTACCGCGAGGCGCTGCGCCACGCCACCGTCGCGGTCGGCAACCTCGACGAGTGCGAGATCGCCACCGGCGTGCGCGAGCCGCAGGCCTGCGCCGACGCGCTGCTGGAGGCGGGCGTGGAACTGGCCGTCGTCAAGCAGGGCCCCAAGGGCGTCCTGGCCGTGCACCGCGACGGCACCCGGGCCGAGGTGCCGCCGGTGCCGGTCGAGGTGGTCAACGGCCTGGGCGCGGGTGACGCCTTCGGCGGCTCCCTCTGCCACGGCCTGCTCGCCGGCTGGGACCTGGAGAAGACCATGCGGCACGCCAACGCCGCCGGCGCCCTCGTCGCCTCACGCCTCGCCTGCTCCTCCGCGATGCCCACCGAGTCCGAGGTCGAGGACCTCCTCGCCACGGTGTCGTCGCCGAGCACGAGTCACTGAACGGAGCCTGCATTGAACATCGGCATCCCCGACCTCACCACGGTCCGGGCCCGCAATCCCGAGGCCGTCGCCGAGGCGGCGGCCCGCCGGGTGCGCCGCCCGCTGATCGGCGACAGCGGCCGGCTGATGATCGTGGCCGCCGACCACCCGGCGCGCGGCGCCCTCGCGGTCGGCGACCGGCGCCTGGCCATGGCCGACCGTGCCGATCTGCTGGAACGGCTCTGCCTGGCGCTGTCGCGGCCCGGGGTCGACGGGGTGCTCGCCACCGCCGACATCCTGGAGGACCTGCTCCTGCTCGGGGTGCTGGAGAACAAGGTCGTCATGGGCTCGATGAACCGCGGCGGCCTGGCCGGCGCCGTGTTCGAGATGGACGACCGTTTCACCGGCCACCGCGCCGAGGACATCGCCCGGCTCCGCTTCGACGCGGGCAAGCTCCTGGTGCGCATCGACTACGACGACCCGGGCTCGCTCACCACCCTGGAGTCCACCGCCCGTGCCATCGACGACATGGCCGCCCGGCAACTCCCCCTGTTCGTGGAGCCGTTCATCTCCCGGCGCGTCGACGGCAAGGTGCGCAACGACCTGTCCGCCGAGGCCGTCACCCGGTCCATCGCGATCTCCGCGGGCCTGGGCGGCACCTCCGCCTACACCTGGCTGAAGCTGCCCGTCACCGACGACCCGGACGACATGGCCCAGGTGCTGGAGACCTCCACGCTCCCCGTCGTGCTGCTCGGCGGCGAGGTCGGCGGCGACCAGGAGGGCGCGTACGAACGCTGGCGCAAGGCCCTGCGCCTGCCCACCGTGCAGGGCATGGTCGTCGGGCGCTCGCTGCTCTACCCGGCCGGGGGCAGCGTGGAAGAGGCGGTGGACACGGCCGTCGGTCTGTTGTGAGTCGCTCTGTCGGCCTGTTGTGACCCGAAAGGCACACGATGACGTATCACCTCCCCGCGGGTAAGGCCCTCGGCGGCCCCTACACCGTCGACGTCACGCCCGAGAAGGCCGGCTGGGGACACTCCAGCCTGCGGATCCTGGAGCTGCCGCCGGGCGGCACGCACTACTTCGAGGCCGGCGACAGCGAGTGGATCGTCGTCCCGCTCAGCGGCGGCTGCACGGTCGCCGCGACGGACGACTTCGGCCAGGACACCTTCGAGCTCCAGGGCCGCCGGGACGTCTTCAGCGGCGTCAGCGACTTCGCGTACGTGCCGCGCGACGCCCGGGCGACCGTGACCTCCGCCGCCGGCGGCCGCTTCGCCCTGACCGGCGCGCGCTGCACCCGCCGGCTGCCCGCCCGCTACGGCCCCGCCTCCGAGGTGCCCGTGGAGCTGCGCGGCACCGGCAACTGCTCCCGGCAGGTCAACAACTTCGGCGCGGCGGGCGTGTTCGAGTGCGACAAGCTCATCGCGGTCGAGGTGATCACCCCGGGCGGCAACTGGTCGTCGTTCCCGCCGCACAAGCACGACGAGCACCGGCCGGGCGAGGAGTCCGTGCTGGAGGAGATCTACTACTTCGAGTTCGCCGGCCACGACGGCATCCCCGGCCTCGGCTACCAGCGCGTCTCCCCGTCCGGCCCGGGCCGCGACACCGACGTGCTCGCGGAGGTCCGCGACGGCGACGTCGTCCTGATCCCGGACGGCTGGCACGGGCCGTCGATGGCCACGCCCGGCCACCACATGTACTACCTCAACGTCATGGCGGGCCCGGAGGACGAGCGCGCCTGGCTGATCTGCGACCACCCCGACCACGCCTGGGTCCGCGGCACCTGGCCGGACCAGCCGGTCGACCCCCGACTCCCCCTCTACACCGCCCCGGAGACCTCCGCATGAGCGTCCGCACCCGCCGACTGACGACCGCCCAGGCCCTGGTGCGGTTCCTGTCCGCCCAGTACACCGAGCGGGACGGCGTGCGCCGCCGGCTGATCGCCGGGACCTGGGGCATCTTCGGCCACGGCAACGTGGCGGGTGTCGGCCAGGCGCTCCTGGAGGCGGGCGAGGAGGTCATGCCGTTCCACCAGGGCCGCAACGAGCAGTCCATGGTGCACGCGGCGGTCGGCTACGCCCGGCAGCTCAACCGCCTGTCGGCGCAGGCGGTGACGACCTCGATCGGCCCGGGCGCCACCAAC
Source organism: Streptomyces sp. NPDC016851 (assembly GCF_055562795.1). Classification (NCBI taxonomy): domain Bacteria; kingdom Bacillati; phylum Actinomycetota; class Actinomycetes; order Kitasatosporales; family Streptomycetaceae; genus Streptomyces; species Streptomyces sp. NPDC016851. Next base: position 291,080 of record NZ_JBVHEP010000010.1, on the reverse strand, counting down.
CTGGTCACCGGAGCGGCCCTGGCGACGATCAACCGGCTGCCGGTGCTGCTCCTGCCCGGCGACTACTTCGCCACGCACTCCGCCGACCCGCTGCTCCAGCAGCTGGAGCACCCGGTCGAGGCCGACGTGTCCGTCAACGACACCCTGCGCCCGGTGTCCAGGTACTTCGACCGGATCACCCGCCCCGAGGCGCTGATCCCGTCGGCGCTCCAGGCCATGCGCGTGCTGGCCGACCCGGCCGAGACCGGCGCCGTCACCCTTGCCCTGCCGCAGGACGTGCAGGCGGAGGCGTACGACTGGCCGGAGGAGTTCTTCGCCGAGCGCGTCTGGTACGTACGGCGTCCCGCGCCGGACCCGGTGGAGCTGACGGCGGCCGTCGAGGCGATCCGGTCGGCCGAGCGGCCCCTGATCGTCGCGGGCGGCGGCGTCCACCACAGCGAGGCCGAGGCGGCGCTGAAGGCGTTCACGGACGCCACCGGCATCCCCGTCTCCTCCACCCAGGCGGGCAAGGGGTCACTGCGCCACGACCACCCCGCCGACCTCGGCGGCATCGGCCACACCGGCACGGCCGTCAGCGACGACCTCGCCCGCACCGCCGACCTCGTCATCGGCGTGGGCACCCGCTACACGGACTTCACCACGGCCTCCGGCACGCTCTTCCAGAACCCGGACGTGCGGTTCCTCAACCTCAACATCACCGGCTTCGACGCGCACAAGCTGGCCGCGCGCACGCTGGTGTGCGATGCGAAGTCCGGCCTCGAAGGGCTGCTGGCGGAGCTCTCCGGCCACCGGGTGAGCGAGGCGTACGAGGCCGAGTACCGCACCGGCAAGGAGCGCTGGGACGAGGTCGTCGAGGCGGCCTACCGCGCCGACGACGAGAGCGCGGTCCCGACCCAGACGCAGGTGCTCGGCGCGCTGGACGCGGCTGTCGGCGACGACGACGTGGTGATCAACGCGGCCGGCTCGCTCCCCGGCGACCTGCACAAGCTGTGGCGCTCCCGCAGCCCGCGCCAGTACCACCTGGAGTACGGCTACTCCTGCATGGGCTACGAGATCCCGGCCGGCATCGGCGTCCAGCAGGCCGCTCCCGGTACGCCGGTGTGGGCGCTGGTCGGCGACGGCACCTACCTGATGATGCCGACGGAGATCGTCACGGCCGTCCAGGAGGGCCTGCCGCTCAACATCGTCCTGCTCCAGAACCACGGCTACGCCTCCATCGGCGGCCTGTCGGAGGAGACCGGTGGCGAGCGCTTCGGCACCGCCTACCGGTTCCGGGCCGCCGACGGCACCTTCACCGGCGCCCCGCTGCCCGTCGACCTGGCCGCCAACGCGGCCAGCCTCGGCATGGACGTACTGCGCGCCAAGACCGTGCGCGAGCTGCGCGAGGCGCTGGCCACGGCCCGTTCCTCCGACCGGCCGACCTGCGTGTACGTCGAGACGGACCCGGCCCCGACCGCTCCCCCGGCCGAGGCCTGGTGGGACGTGCCGGTGGCCGAGACCGCCTCCCGCGAGGCCGCCGTCGAGGCCCGCGAGCGCTACGACCGGCAGGTCGCCGGACGGCGCCGCCACCTCTGAACACCGCTTGAAAACCCGCTGCACTCCAGGCTTGAACCCCAGGCTCACGAAAGGCCCTTGCTCCCCATGAAGACCATCACCCACTGGATCGACGGCAAGCCCGTCGAGGGCACCTCCGGCCGCTTCGGCCCCGTCTACAACCCGGCCACCGGCGCCCAGGAGAAGCAGGTCGCCTTCGCGGCCGTCGACGAGGTGGACGCCGCCGTCGCCTCCGCCAAGGCCGCCTTCGAGTCCTGGGGGGAGTCCTCGCTCGCCAAGCGCACGGCGGTGCTGTTCAAGTACCGCGAGCTGCTGGACGCCCACCGCGACGAGATCGCCGAGCTGATCACCGCCGAGCACGGCAAGGTGCACTCCGACGCGCTCGGCGAGGTCGCGCGCGGCATGGAGATCGTCGAACTCGCGTGCGGGATCAGCGTCCAGCTCAAGGGTGAACTGTCCACGCAGGTCTCCACCCGGGTCGACGTGGCCTCGATCCGCCAGCCGCTGGGCGTGGTCGCGGGCATCACGCCGTTCAACTTCCCGGCGATGGTGCCGATGTGGATGTTCCCGCTGGCCATCGCGTGCGGCAACACGTTCGTGCTGAAGCCGTCGGAGAAGGACCCGTCGGCCTCCTTCCGCCTGGCCGAGCTGGCCTCCGAAGCGGGCCTGCCGGACGGCGTCCTGAACGTCGTGCAGGGCGACAAGACGGCCGTGGACCGCATCCTGGAGCACCCGGACATCGAGGCGGTCTCCTTCGTCGGCTCGACCCCGATCGCCAAGTACATCCAGCTCAAGGCCGTCGAGCACGGCAAGCGGGTGCAGGCCCTGGGCGGCGCCAAGAACCACATGCTGGTCCTGCCCGACGCCGACCTGGACCACGCCGCCGACCAGGCGATCAACGCGGCGTACGGCTCGGCGGGCGAGCGCTGCATGGCCGTGTCGGTCGTGGTCGCGGTCGGCGACACCGGCGACGAGCTGGTCGGCAAGATCGCGGAGCGCGCGAAGAACCTGAAGATCGGCCCGGGCAACGACCCGGCGTCCGAGATGGGCCCGCTGATCACCCGCGAGCACCGCGACAAGGTGGCGTCGTACGTGGCGTCGGCAGCCGAGCAGGGCGCCGAGGTCGTCGTCGACGGCACGGGCTTCTCGGTCGACGGCCACGAGGACGGCTTCTTCCTCGGGGTCTCCCTCCTGGACCGGGTGCCGCTGACGGCGGACGCGTACCGCGACGAGATCTTCGGCCCGGTGCTGTGCGTGGTCCGCGCGGAGACGTACGAAGAGGCCATCAAGCTGATCAACGACTCCCGCTGGGGCAACGGCACCGCGATCTTCACCCGGGACGGCGGCGCGGCCCGCCGCTTCCAGATGGAGGTCAAGGCGGGCATGGTCGGCGTCAACGTGCCGATCCCGGTCCCGGTCGGCTACCACTCCTTCGGCGGCTGGAAGGACTCGCTCTTCGGCGACCTGCACATCTACGGCAACGACGGCATCGCCTTCTACACCCAGGGCAAGGTGATCACCACGCGCTGGCCGGACCCGGCCGACGCCGGCGGCATCAACCTCGGTTTCCCGAGCAACTCCTGACGCCGAAGGGGGGATCATCCATGGCGAGGACCGGTGGCCGGGCCCGCACCGCGGCCGCTCCCGCGCTCAGCTCGCTGGACTTCGCCCTGGACCGGGGCAGCCCCGTGCCGCTGTACTACCAGCTCGCGCAGCAGCTGGAGGCGGCGATCGAGCACGGGGTTCTCGCCCCGGGGGACCTCCTGGGCAACGAGGTCGACCTCTCGGTGCGCCTCGGCCTGTCCCGTCCCACGGTCCGCCAGGCCATCCAGTCCCTCGTCGACAAGGGGCTGCTGGTCCGGCGGCGCGGGGTGGGCACGCAGGTGGTGCACAGCCAGGTCAAGCGCCCGCTGGAGCTGAGCAGCCTCTACGACGACCTGGAGGAGGCCGGGCAGGGGCCCACCACGCAGGTCGTGCGCCTCGAGGTCGTCCCGGCCTCCTGCGACGTGGCCGCCGCCCTCGGCGTCGCGGAGGGCAGCGAGGTCACCGTCCTGGACCGGCTGCGCTGCACGCACGGCCAGCCGGTGGCCCTGCTGTGCAACTACCTGCCGACGTCTGTCGTGCCCCTCGACGACACACGCCTGGAGTCGACGGGCCTGTACCGGGTGATGCGCTCGGCGGGCATCACCCTGCACAGCGCCCGGCAGCGCGTCAGCGCCCGCGCGGCCACCGCGCAGGAGGCCGCACGCCTGGACGAGGAGGAGGGCGCGGCGCTGCTCACCATGCAGCGCACGGCCTACGACGACACCGGCCGCGCGGTCGAGTACGGGACGCACCTCTACCGGGCGTCGCGGTACACGTTCGACTTCCAGTTGCTGGTGAGACCTTGACCGGACGCCGAGACCGGGTGCAAAGTCGTACATATACGCCGTAAACATACGGTGCCGCACCGACCGCACCCGACGCGGGAGTCTGGCATGGCCCGCAGGAACCAGTCGCCGACCGCTCGAGGGCCCCGATCTTCCTGGGCACCCTCGACGGTCCTCGTCACGGGCGGGGCCGGTTTCATCGGCAGCCACACCTGCGTGGAACTGCTCGACCACGGCTACGAGGTGATCGTGGTCGACAACTACTCCAACAGCACTCCGCAGGTCTTCGCCCGGGTGGAACGGATCGCCGGCCGCTTCGTCGGCGCCGTCTACGAACTGGACATCCGTGATCGGCACGCCCTCTCGGCCGTCTTCGACCGACACTCCGTGGACGCCGTCGTGCACTTTGCCGCGCACAAGGCGGGGGGCCTGTCGACGCGGATGCCCGTCCCGTACTACGACACCAACGTCGGCGGCACCACCGCCCTGCTGCGGACCATGCACGAGCACGGCGTGCGCCGGCTGGTCTATCCGTCCTCCTGCTGGGTCTACGGCGACGCCGGGCGCGGTCCGCTCGACGAGAACACGCCCGTCCGGCCCGGCACGCCGTACGCGGCCTCGAAGTGGATCTGCGAACAGATCCTCGCCGACATCTGCCGCCGCGACCCCGGCTACACGGTGGTGTGCCTGCGCTACCCCGTGCCGGCCGGGGCCCACCCGAGCGGTCTGCTCGGCGAGGACCCGCTGCGCACACCCGAGAACCTGCTGCCGTACCTCGCGCAGGTGGCCGTCGGCCGGCGCGAGCGGCTCCCCGTGTTCGGCGCCGACTATCCGACCCGCGACGGCACCGGGATCCGGGACTATCTGCACGTCATGGACGCCGTCGAGGCACACCGTGTGGCGCTGGACCACCTGGGCGGCGCCCCGGGCATGCACGTGTACAACCTGGGAGGGGGCTCGGGCAGTTCGGTCCTCGACGTGATCGACGCGTTCTCCAGAGCCTGCGGCAGACCCCTGCCCTACGACGTCGCGCCCCGCCGCCCCGGGGACGTCGCCGAGCTGGTCGCCGACGCGACGGCCGTGACACGCGCGTGGGGCTGGCACCCCACCAGGGACCTGGCCGACGTGTGCCGGGACGCCTGGCGCTTCCAGCGGCTCAACCCGGACGGTTACGTGGAGTCCGCGCACCCGGAGACGAAGGACTAGGCCGTCATGCGGCCCCCGGCTTTCCGCGCGACCCGTACGGTGAGCCGTACCGGGCCACCCGCCCGTCGGCTGATGGCCGTTCACCTCACGCTGGTCGGGGTCCTCACCGTTCTCTACATGAGTGTTCCGCCCCTGCGTACGCCGCTGTGGGCCCTCATCGGACTGGCGGGGGCGACGGCCGTGCTCGTGGGCGTGCGGGTCCACCGGCCCGCACACCGCTGGCCGTGGCTGGTGCTGGCCGCCGGGCTGCTGGCCTTCGCCGCGGGCGACACCTATTACAACGCGCAGGAGGCGTACTTCTCCGCGTCGAATCCGTTCCCGTCACCGGCGGACGCCTGCTACCTCCTCGTGTATCCCCTGTTCGCCTTGGGGCTGTCGGGGCTGGCGGGCTACCGCTGGGCGGGCCGTGACCTGCCGGGCCTGCTGGACGCCCTGGTCATCACGGCCGGGCTCGCCCTGCCGGTGTGGGTGTACCTGGTGCAGCCGCTGGCCCGGCTGGAGGGGCTGAGCTGGCCACAGCGCGCGATCAGCATCGCCTACCCACTCGGGGACGTCCTGGTGCTGGCCCTGCTGGTCCGGCTCCTGATCCGCGGCCCGGGGGTAGGGGGTGTCCGCAAGGTCCCGCCCTCCGGGCGGACGACGGGACTTTACGGACACCCCCTAGGCCCCAGCCGCGCCGTCCAGCTGCTCGTCCTGGGCACCCTCACCCTGCTCTGCTTCGACATCGCCTACGGCATCCTCCAGCTCAACGGCACCTGGCAGGCGGGCACGCTGCTGGACTCGGGCTGGATCGTGTTCTACACGGCCTGGGGACTGGCCGCGCTGCACCCCTCCATGGCGCGACCGGCCGCCGCGGACTCCGCGCCGCAGTCCCTGCTGCCGCCCCGGCGCCGGCTGTTCCTGCTCGGCATCGCGACGCTGATCCCGCCCGCGATCCTCGTCCACGAGGAGAGCCAGGGCCTGGTCGACGACGCGACGGTCCTGGCCGCGTTCTCCGGTGTGCTGTTCCTGCTGGTGATCTTCCGGCTCACCCTGATGGTCGTCGCGCACCACAGGGCCATGACCCGGGGACTGGCCCTGCGCACCGCCGCCGCGTCACTGGTCGGGGCGTTCTGGCCGGAGGAGATCGCACGCGCCTGTGAGGCGGCGGTCACCGCCCTGTTCGGGCCGCAGCGCCGCCATGTGACGCTGCTCCTTTCGGCCGGGGAGACGCGGCACCTGTACGAGCGTCTGGCCCGCTCGCCCCGCCCCTCCGGCACCGGCGGCGGCGAGGCCGCGCGGGACGGGCCGGACGCGCTCGCCCGCAGCCGCACCCTCATGGTTCCGGTGCCTGCCCTGGGACCGGCCCTCGCCGCCCGGCTCGGCGACCTGCCCACCGCCCTGGTCTGTCCCATGAGCCAGCCCCAGCGGCCGGACGGCGGCGAGCTCCCCGGAGCGCTGCTGGCGGCCGGCCCCGAGCAGCAACTCGCCGAGATACGCGGCTCACTGGAGCTGCTGGCCTCGCACGCGGGCCTGGCGACGGAACGCATCGCGCTGCGCCGGGAGGTCGTCCGCAAGGAGAGCGAGGCCTACTTCCGCACCCTCGTGCACAACGCCTCGGACGTCATCCTCATCGTCAACGACGACACCACCGTCCGCTACGCCAGCCCGTCCGCGCGGACCGTGTTCGGCAGCGCCGACCTCACCGGGACGCGGCTGCCGGACCTGCTCGACCCCCGGGAGCGGGAGCGGGCGGTCCGCACCCTGACGGACCCGCGCGGCAGCGGGCGCCAGGAGGCGTACGGCCAGTGGCGGGTGGTCCGGGACACGGATCTCATCGAGGTGGAGGTACGCTGCCGCGACCTGCGGCGTGACCCCACCGTCGGCGGTCTGGTCGTCACCCTGCGGGACGTCAGCGAGCAGCGGCAGTTGGAGCACGAACTCACCCAGCAGGCCTTCCACGACTCCCTGACCGGGCTGCCCAACCGCACCCTGCTGCTGGAGCGGACCGAACGCGCGCTGCGCCGGGGCCACCGGGAGGCGACGACCACGGGTCTGCTCTTCGTCGACCTGGACGACTTCAAGATCGTCAACGACACGCTCGGCCACTCGGCCGGCGACCGGCTGCTGTGTGCCGTGGCCGAACGCCTGTCGGGGACCCTGCGCCGTACCGACACCGCCGCCCGGCTCGGCGGTGACGAGTTCGCCGTGCTGATGGAGGACGCCCAGGAGCCCCTCGACGCCGAGCTGCTGGCCGCCCACGTGGTCCGCACGCTCAGCAGGCCGTTCCATCTGGTGGAGGAGTCGGTGAGCGTCTCGGCCAGTGTGGGCGTGGCCACGGCCAGGGACAGCACGGACGCCGGGGAACTGCTGACACTCGCCGATCTGGCCCTCTACGCGGCCAAGGCGTCCGGCAAGCGCACCTGGCGCCGCTTCCAGCCCCAGCAGCGGCTGCGCGTGGTGGAGCGGCACGACCTCCAGGCGCGGCTCGACAAGGCCGTCAGCGAAGAGGAGTTCGGCCTGCGCTACCAGCCCGTGGTGGAGATCGCCGGGGGCGAGGTCGTCGGCTTCGAGGCACTGGCCCGCTGGCCGGAGCTCGGGCCCGATCCGGTCCCGCCCGGGCAGTTCATCCCCCTCGCCGAGGAGACCGGGCACATCTCGACGCTGGGCGCCTGGGTGCTGCGCCGGGCCACGGCCGACATCGCCCGGCTCCAGCACCGCGCCCGGCGGCTCGACCCGCCGTATCTCAGCGTCAACGTGTCCGCCGCCCAGTGGCGGGACACCAGCTTCCTGGACGAGGTGGGCACGGCCCTGGACACCACCGGCCTCGCCCCCGGCACGCTCCAGCTGGAACTCACCGAGTCGGTGCTCATGCGGCGGACCGACCAGATCGACGCGCAGATCCAGGCGCTGAAGGACCGCGGGGTGCGCATCGCCGTCGACGACTTCGGCACCGGGTTCTCCTCGCTGCGCTATCTCCGTGACTTCCCCGTCGACGTACTCAAGATCGACAAGTCGTTCATCGACGGCATCCCCGAGGACCCTCAGCAGGTCGCCCTGGTCGAGGGCATCGTCCATCTCGCCGACACGCTCGGCCTCCAGGTGATCGCCGAGGGCATCGAGGAGCAGCCGCAGCGGGACCTGCTGGCGGACATCGGCTGCCGGTTCGGGCAGGGCTTCCTGTTCGCCCGTCCGCTGACAATCGAACAGGGCGAGGCCGTGCTGCGGCAGCGGAACGCCGAGAGGGCGCCGGTGCAGGACTGAACGACGGCGCGGGGGATACGAGATGGCGCGGGGGAATACGAGATTGGGCCGAGGCAGCTCCCGCGACGAGGTCGGGTCACCCCGGGCCCGTCGGCACCGCGCCACGGCGTCCACGGGACGAAGTCCATGACGGTGCCGGTGTGGGCGGCGGTGACAGGCCGAACGCCGTCTCCACCAGCGCGATATGACTGAACGCCTTGGGCGCGTTGCCCAGTTGGCGGCCCGTGTCCGGGTCCCACTGCTCGGCCAGCAGACCGACGTCGTTGCGGATGGCGAGGACCCGCTCGAAGGCCTCGCGGGCCTGCTGCCGGTGCCCCGTCGCGGCGAGGGCGTCGGCGTACCAGAGCGAGCACGAGACGAACGTGCCCTCGGCGCCGTCGATGCCGTCCGCCTGCCCGGGCCCGGCACCGCCCTGCGCGTACCGGCGCACGAACCCTCCGTGCCCGAGCCGGCCCATGGCGCGCACGGTGCCGCGCACCCGTTCGTCGCCGGCGGGCAGGAACCCGACCCGGGGAATGAGCAGGGCCGAAGCGTCCAGGCCGGGCTCGCCGTACGACTGCACGAAGGACGCCTGGGCGGGGTCCCAGCCCTCCCGGCAGACCTGCCGGTGCACCTCGTCCCGCATGGCCTGCCACTCCCCCGAGGAGGCGTTGCGTCCGAGCAGTTCACCCATGCGCACGGCGCGGTCGGCGGCCACCCATGTCATCACCTTGGAGTGCGTGAACTGTCGCCGCGGGCCCCCCACCTGCCACAGCCCCTGGTCGGGTTCGCGCCAGTGCCGGAGCAGGAAGCCCATGAGCGACTCGACCACGTCCCACACATGAGCGGGCATCGGGATCCCGGCGCGCAGCGACAGCCACAGCGTGTCCATGACCTCGCCGTACACGTCCAGCTGGAAGCCGGCCACGGCCGAGGTCCCGAACCGCACGGGCCGGGAGCCCTCGTAACCGGACAGCCAGGGCGCCTCGGTCTCCGGCAGCAGCCGCTGCCCCTTGACCCCGTAAACGGTCTGCAGATCGGCGGGATCGCCCGCGAGGGCCCGCACCAGCCAGCCCAGCCATGCCGTGGCCTCGTCCCGGTATCCGCTGCGCAGCAGACAGGACAGGGCGCTGGTGGAGTCGCGCAGCCAGCAGAACCGGTAGTCCCAGTTGCGCTCGCCCCCGATGCATCCGGGCAGCGAGGTGGTGGGGGCGGCGACGATGCCGCCCGTAGGGGCGTAGGTGAGCGCTTTGAGGGTGATGAGGGACCGTACGACGGCATCCCGCCACGGGCCCTGGTAGCGGCATTGCGCCGCCCAGCGTCGCCAGAAGTCGACGGTCTCCTTCACGGCGGTCTCCGCCGGCACGGACATCGGCGACGGAGGCGCGGACCGGCGCGAGGGAGTCCACCCCAGGGTGAGGGCCAGCCGGCGCCCCGCCGTGACGGTGAACTCCCAGACGGTGGCTTCCTCATCGCCTCTGTCCCGCACCTGGCCGTCACCGCCGAGCCAAACGGCATCAGGCCCGGCGACCGCGACAGTGCAGTCGCCGACCTCCCGAACCCACGGGACGACGCGCCCCTGGTGGAACCGGAGCCGCAGTTCGCTGCGCACGTCGACCGTGCCGGACAGGCCCTCGACGAGGCGGACGATGCACGGCACGCCGGCACGCGGGGGCATGAAGTCCGTGACACGCACCGCGCCCGTGGCGGTCTCCCACACGGAGTCCAGAACGAGCGTGTCGTTCCGGTAGGCCCGGCGGGCACAGAGCCCTGCACCGACCGGGGCGACCCGCCAGCGTCCGTTGTCCTCGGTGCCGAGCAGGGCCGCCAGACAGGCCGGGGAGTCGAAGCGGGGCAGACACAACCAGTCGACCGACCCGTCCCGGCCGACCATGGCGGCCGTCTCCAGATCGCTGATGAGGGCGTAATCCTCGATGCGTGCGTTCATGATCGGGGGCTACGCCGTCGTGCACTTTGCCGTGATTTCAGGATACCGCGGCGACCTGCTCTTGACCTGGTCGCACAGCGGGAGGAACGTATATTTACGACGTAAACGTACATTTGGCACGATTCGCGAAAGAGGTCTTCCCGGTGACGAGTCTGACGACACTCCAAGGGGACACATCTCAGCGACCGCAGCGAGGCACCCCCGACGTCCCGCACAAGACATGCGGATGCCATGTGCCCGTACGCCTGTTCCTGGCGACGGACGCAATCGCCGCGCTCACGGCAGCCGCCACAGTCCTGCTGCTCTTCGGCCAGTGGTTCATGCTTGCCGTGCTGCCCGCCGCGTGGGTCCTCTCCCTCGCGGTCCAGCGGGCGTATGAACAGCACTGCCTGCGATTCGGGACGGACGAGTTCCGCCGCGTGCTGCGCGCTGCGGGGTTGGTTGTCGTAGGGGCGAGCGCGGCCTGGTGGTTCGCACCAGGATCCGGCCTCCTGCACGACACACTCTTCGCCCTGCCCATCGCCGCGACGGCGACCCTCCTGCTGCGCAAGGCCCGGCATGTGCGGACCCGCGTGGGATGGCGCCTCGGACGGAGTCTGGAACGGGTGGTGGTGGTCGGGCCGGCGCGTTCCGCCGCGAACCTGATCTCCATGCTGCGGCGGAGGGGAACCTGCGGACTCGAGATCACAGGCGTGTGCCTCACCGATCCCGGTCGCACCGAGGGTGTCGTCCCTGACTGGATGCCCATGTTCGGCGGCGTGGACGACACGCTCGAAGCGGTGCGGCGGAGCGGCTGCGACGCGGTCATCGCCTTGCCGGGTCCCGATCTGGAGACCGGCGAACTGAGGAAGTTGTCGTGGGAACTCCAGGCAGAGGGCGTCGAGCTGATGCTCGCGCCGGTGCTGGCCGACGTGGCGGCCGCCCGCCTGGCCGTGACGCCGGTCGCCGGGCTGCCCCTGATGGAGCTCCACGGGCCCAGGCTCTCCCGGCTCGCACGCATCCCCAAGGAGCTGACGGACCGGCTGCTCGCAGCAGCGGGGCTTGTTCTCCTGTCCCCGCTCATGCTGGCCGTCGCCGTGCTCGTACGGCTCGACAGCGCGGGGCCGGCACTGTTCAGGCATCGCCGGGTCGGGCTTCGAGGGCACGAGTTCACCCTGCTGAAATTCCGCACGATGCACCAGGACGCCGAGCAGCGGAAGGCCGAGCTGGCCGCCCTCAACCAGTACGGGGATGACGCACTCTTCAAGATCGCCGACGACCCCCGAATAACTCGAGTGGGACGCTTTCTGCGTCACTCGTCGCTGGACGAACTTCCCCAGTTGGCGAACGTACTGGCAGGCCAGATGTCGCTCGTCGGCCCGCGCCCGCTGCTGCCGCACGAGTCCGCCACTCTGCCCGAGGACGTCAGACAGCGCCGATTGAGGGTGAAGCCCGGGCTGAGCGGGCTGTGGCAGGTGAGCGGACGCTCCGAGCTTCCGATGGAGGAGCTGGCGCACCTCGACCTGAGCTATGTGGAGAACTGGTCGACCGCCCTGGACCTGCGCATCCTCGCGCAGACGCCTGGCGCGGTCATCCGCGGGACCGGTGCCTACTGACCGGACTGACATGCAAGACGGCGGAGCACAGGCTGCCTGGAGGACGAAATGGCAGGACTCATTGCCCAGGACTGGATCGAACGCAATGGAGGAGCAGAACGCGTCCTGGACTCCTTGCTCGCGCTCTTCCCGGACGCCGACGTCTACTGCCTGTGGAACGACCACCCGGACCGCTATCCGGGACGTACGGTCCGTGAGAGCCCGCTGGCTCGTACTGTCCTCCGTGGACGGAAGGCCGCCGCGCTTCCGGTGATGCCGGCTTGTTGGCGCGCTCTGCCGAACCACGCTTACGAGTGGACGCTGAGCTGCTCCCACCTCTTCGCGCACCACCTCACAGTGCGCGGTCTGGAGGCGGAACGGCAGTTCGTGTACACGCACACCCCCGCTCGCTACCTGTGGGCCCCGGAACTGGATGCACGCGGACAGGCCGCTCACGTGCGGGCAGTGGCCCCCGTGCTGCGCGCCGCGGACCAAGCCCGTGGTCGCCGTCATCGGCACGTGGCCGCCAACAGCGCGTTCGTCCGGGAGCGGATCGAGCGCGCATGGCACGTCGAGGCCCGGGTGATCCACCCTCCGGTGCAGGTCGACGAACTGACGGCCGGAGGGAACTGGGCAGCACACGTCACCGGCACCGAGGCAGACCTGTTGAGCGGTCTGCCCGAGACGTTCGTGTTGGGCGCCTCGCGGTTCGTGCGGTACAAGAGACTCGACGTCGTCATCGAGGCCGGTCGAGCCGCCGACCTGCCGGTGGTCATCGCTGGCAGAGGACCCGAGGAGCGGGCGCTGCGAGCCCGTGCCAAGGAATCCGGCGCCGACGTACGGTTCGTCATCGCCCCGAGTGACGCCCTGCTGCGCGCCGTGATGCAGCGTGCCCTGGTCTACGTCTTTCCGCCGGTCGAGGACTTCGGCATCATGCCGGTCGAGGCCCAGGCCCTCGGAACTCCGGTGGTCGTGAATGCTGTGGGCGGCGCCGTGGAATCCACTTCGGTCGGTGTGACCGGTATTCCCCTGCACGCCGAAAGTCCGGTGTACCTACGCGAAGCCTTGTACGCGGCCGCGGAACTCGACCCGGGAGCCTGTGTCGCGCAGGCGGCCCATTTCTCGCAGGATGTGTTCCAGCAGCGGATCGCCGCCTGGATGGGGATGGCCGAGGCCCCCGCCGAGGTGGCACCGTCCCACACCAACCGCACGACGGCCGACTACTGATCTCGCTCTTTACCGCCTGGAATTCCTTGTTCGGCCGGCCCATCCGTGGACGGCGCCCGCGGCTTTGGCGAGATCGCGCACGGCCGCGACCACGGGTATGACGGGCAAGGTCACCCAGCGCCGCTCGCGGACGGCCCGCGCCACCGGCAGTGACAAGTAGACGAGGGCCGCGGCGGCTGTGATGCCCCGGGCCCGGGAACCTCGCACAGCCGCAGCGAGGGCGAGGGGGTAGGCAACCGCTCTCGTGAGGTCGCGGCCCAGCAGTCGGGCGTCTGCGGACTGGCCGTCGCCGTGGCCATAACGGAAGTACATCACCGCGGTACTGCGCAGAGTCGGCCGCTGCTCCCAGTCCACTTCGGCGGAGGACACCACGACCGCGCGGTGGCCAGCGTCTATGACACCCATGGCGAAGGCCACATCCTCAGCTGTCCTGAGGTGTTCGGCAAACCCGTGGGCGTCCTGCCATGCCTCGCGAGTGAAGGCCATCGAACGACCGCTGGGCCTGGACGCCTCGAAGGCCCGGCCGAAGAAACGGCAGTAGATGCGCGTCCAGGGGCGCGGATGACGGGCCTCCTCGGGAACGGGGTATCCCACCAACGCCATGGCTTCGGCGGCCACGCCGTGCCCGCTGATTCGGTACGCGCCCGTCAGCAGACCGGCCGGGTGCGGTTCGGCCCACGCCGCACGCAACCGGGCCAGCCAATCCGGAGCAGGGACGCAGCCCGCGTCCGTGCACGCGATCAAGGGGTTGCGAACGGCGCGCACCCCAGCATTGCGAGCGGCGGGGAGGCCTCGGTGGGGAAGTCTGAGGACACGCACTCTGTCGTCCGTGGAAGCCCAAGCGATGGCTCGATCAGCCGTGTCGTCAGTGGAACCGTCGTCCACCACCACGATCTCGTCGCCGTCCACGGTGAGTTGCGGCAGCAGCAGTTCGAGGAGTCGGTCAGCGGCTTCGCCCTCGTTCCAGACACACGTCATCACCGATATCGGTGCTGTCCCGGTCAGCCCCGCGCCGGGCAGGCGAGCGACCTCGGCCAGAGCCTGCGCGAGCAGTTCCGCGCACAGCTCCGGATCAGGACGGGAGACAGCCTGCGGCTGCCCGGCCGTGCCCCTCGCCGCGCGGCTGCCCGGACCCGGGAGCCGGTGCAACACCTCGGCGATTTCGGCGGGTTCCGCCGGCGGCACCGTAATCGCGGCCGGTCCTCCCGACCTCCGTGTCCGATAGACGGCCGGGGCCGGGGCTGTGGCGATCACGGGAACGCCGTAAACCATCGCCTCCAGGCCGACCGCCCCCAGAACGCCCGGCTCCGGCCCGCCGTTGTGCGGCTTCCTCGTCAGCACGGCTACCGCGTCAGCAGCGGGGAGGAGCCGCAAAATGTCAGGCACCGGGCCGGTGAAGTCCAGCCGATCCGTTACGTCCAGGTCGATCGCCAGCGTCGCAAGTCGCTTCGTCTCGTCCGGATCGTCGAGACCGACCACGGCCAGTCTCCATTCCGACAGCCCGGGCTCCGCGAGAGCCCTGATGGCGTCCTCCGAGCCGTCGCCGGCTCGCCGCGCAGCGGTGAGCAGCAACCGTTCGTCCCGGCCGAGTCTCACTCCTCGCCGGACCAGTTCCTCACGCGCGGTTTCACGGAGCACCGCGGCACGGTCTGGTACGGGCGAAGGCACAAGTGCGGAGTTGGAGTGCCTCGCTGCTTCGAGCAAGGCGCTCTTGGTCGCCACACAGCCGTCGGTCATGGCTGCCAACAACGTCATGACAGGTCCGTCGAACGAACGGTCGTGTTTGGCCCACACGCATCGGACGCCGGCGAGCCACGCGGCCGGAGCTGATGCCAATGCCGCTCCGACTCCGTTGGCGAGGACCACGTCAGGAGGGTCGGCGTGCAGGTGGCGCACGAGCCATGCCGTCGATTCACCGAGGGCGGCGACGGAATTGCCCGCGGGACGCACGACGCAGGTCACCCCTCGACGTGTGAATTCGTCGCGCAGCGGCCCGTCCGCAAGCATCACGGCTTCGACCGTCAACCGATCGGTTGCATCCAGCAGAGAGAGCAGCCAGACCTCGGCCTCACCGACGACACCGGCGGGTGCCACCACGGTGACGCGCAGCGGATCGGTCATACGGAACTCCTCGGTCTCGGCTGGCCCGGTCAGCAGGTGCGCCCTGGGGAAGAGCGTCAGACACCCCGGAAGCGAACCGCGCGCATGACGACCCACCGCAGCCCCCGCTTGGGCGCGCGGACGGGAATCCGCTCACGGTAGTAACGAGGGGACGAGACGCTGTCGGTTCCGAAACTCTCCTTGAACCTGCGGAGGTTCGTCCCCTGACGAGAAGTTCCCATGTCGTACTGTCGGCAGCCCGCGGCGCACGCGTCCTCGATCGCCAGCCGGTGCAACAGGTGACTGGCCCGAGTCGGATGAGCCAGTTCCCGGTCCATGGCGCCGCGCCAGTACAGGGCATGGTTGCCGTGACGCAGTACGACGATGGCCGCGGCGGGTTCCCCAGCGCGCCACGCCATCCAGATCGTGCATGATTCCCCGAGTTGGGCGGCGACCGTTTCCAGCAGTCGCCGGGGAAAAATACGTGTCCTGCGCCACCGGGCCAGCGCGAGCGGCTCGTGTTCCTGGCCGGCCCAGCGAGGGATCGACTGCTCGAACAGGTGGTAGAAGGCCGGGGCCAGACGGCCGGTTCGGTCCACTTCGACCTCGATGTCGGAGCGCTCGGCTCGGCGGACTCCGCGCCTCACGCCCTGATGGAAGCGGCGCTCCCAGATCGCGCTGAATCCGCCTTCGAGATTGAGCAGATGTGCTGTGTGCGGCTCGGTCCGGAAGCCCGCGGGCGGGGTGTACGCCCAGAGGCCGTAGTCGCCGGGCCGGACCCATACGCTGACCCGGTTGGCCGGTCGCTCCACGAGATCGTCGAACACCGCCCGGGCCTCCATTGGGCCGACACCACCTGGAAGCACCGGTCCCCCGACTCCCCACTCCCCCGGCCAGGATTCCTCCTCGTCCAGCCACCGTGGGCGCTGCCGTCTCCCCACCAGGGGGAGCACCAACTTCCTGCCGTCCTCGAATTCATACAGCCGACTGGCGTCACGGTGGGGCCCCGTCGCGCAGATGCAGTCGAGCCAGGCCGGCGTCTGAGTGACCTGGGTTGCCGCGTCCTGGTGGGCCAGTTCCCACCAGGTCTCACGTGGTGCCGGGGTGGTGACCTGCACAGGACCGGCGAATGTATCGATCAGGAGTACAGCAGAACTAGCCCTCTCCATACTCCGATTCTAGACTGAACCGACAAGAGGGGCATGTCGGGTGATAACGGCCACCTCCCGGTCGGTTGCGGCCTGCTTACCCGGACTGCACACTGAAAATCGCTGCACAATATGCAAGAACTGCTACCGGACTTGCGAGCCTCTCCCCTTTCCGTACGTTCGCCTTCCCCCGCGGTCAGTGTCTACGACCGGCACTCCGGGTGGGTCGCGCCCCTGAGGTGATCGCGATGGACGTCACGGTCCTGCGGCCCGACGAACTGACCGCTGCCGACATCAGCGCCTGGCGCGCCATGCAGCGGGCCGACCTGGCACTGGCCAACCCCTTCCTGTCTCCCGAGTTCACCCGGGCGGTGGGGCACCATCGCACGACCGCCAGGGTGGCCCGGCTCACCGCCTCAGGTCCGGAGGGCTCTCGTACCGTCGGGTTCTTCCCCTTCGAACGGCATGCTCTCGGCGCCGGCAAGCCGATCGGCGCGGGCTTCTGTGACTGCCAGGGCCTGATCCACGAACCGGGCCTGGACTGGGATCCCATGGATCTGCTCCGCACCTGTGATCTGGTCAGCTGGGAGTACGACCACCTGGCGGCGGGACAGGCCCCTTTCGAAAGCGTCGGCACTCCGCTCGCCCGAACCGCCTCGCCCATAATGGAGCTGAACGGCGACCACCACGCGTACCTCGAACGTCTCGAACGTCTCCGGCACAAATTCCTCAAGGCAGCGCGGAAACAGGAGCGAAGACTGGGCCGTGACGTGGGCCCGGTCCGTCTGGTCTTCGACGCGTCCGAACCCGTACTCCTGGACACCCTGATCCGATGGAAGTCCTCCCAGCTGCGAGCGAAAGGGGTGCGTCGGGACCTGCTCTCCCAGGAGTGGTTCCAGGCGATTCTCCGGGAACTCTTCAATCTGTCCTCCGAGTCCTGCTCGGGCACTCTCTCCGTGCTCTACGCCGGTGACGAAGTAGTCGCCATGCGTTACGAGTTGTGCTCACGCGACGTGCTCGCCTGCTGGTTCCCCGCCTACGACACACGGTTCGCCCGGTACTCGCCCGGAATCCTGCTGTCCCTCAAGCTCGCCGAGGCCGCCGCGGAGCGCGGAATCGTCCACATCGACCTGGGCAAAGGCCCTGAGCCCCACAAGCAGGAACTCAAGACGGCGGATCTGCCTCTCACCGAGGGATACGTCACCCGGCACACTGCCAAGGCGGCTCTGTGGCGGGCACGGAGGCTGTCAAGCCGCACTGCCCGCCGGGCGGTTCGCGCCAACCCGACGGTCCACCGCATCGCCGTCAAAGCCGTGAGCGCGGTCGATCGGCTGCGCTGACAGTCAACTCCGCGGGGCACGGCCGATCAGTGAATGCAGGGCAGGACGCAGCTTGGGGGCATAGCCGGTGACCCGGCGCATGATCGGGTAGCTCCGCAGCAACTTGAGACGAAACGTCACACCTGTGTCGGTTGGGCTGACGGCGACACGCGGCGTCGCATATCGCCCCTCGGCGTGGTAGGTGCTGAACGCGATCTCGAAGCCGGCTTCCGCCACCGCGCGACGTGCCCCGGCGTCGTGGCCCCCATAGGGATACGCGAAGGCCCGGGGCCGCCGACCGGTGAGACCGGTCAGCGCCCGGGCGGCTTGCACGGTGTTGCGGACGAGTGTTTCAGGGGATGCCTTCACCAGCGCGGTGTGGTCCCACCCGTGGCATTCGACGTCCAGCCCTGCGCGGACCAGTTCCCGCACGCCCTCGGCGTCGACGAGCGGCTCGTCGGGCATCTCGGGCATCCACTGGGACCTGCCGCCCAGGAGGCCGCCGAGCACGAAGACGGTGGCGGGCATCCTCAGTTCCCGCAGGACAGGAAGCCCCTCCTCGAGCATCGCCTGGTAGCCGTCGTCGAACGTCACCAGCACGCTTCGAGGCGGGGAAGAACCCTGGAGATATGCGTCGAGCGTCAGAGGTGTCCAGCCACGCACCAGGAGAGAGCTGAGCTGCTCGTGGAGCCGGCCCTGCGGCACGAACAGAGCGAAGGGATCCTCCGCTGCGCGGCGTTCGCCGACAGCGTGGTACATCAGCACCAGAGGCCTGCTCCTACGAGCGTTCACCGGACGCTCCCTGCCTGCGGCTGATCTGACGAACGGCGAAACTGACCCATCCGGCCACCAGCAACGCGGCCGCCACCGCGACGACGCGCAGGAGTGTGCGGGACGGCTGGAGCTGGGCCGCGTCGGGGTCGGCCCGGGCGGTGATCTCTCCCGAGATCAGCCGGTCTCTGGCCGCGGCCCTGTTGACCACGTCCGCAATGGTGTTGGCGGCAGCGGCAGCCTCCCGTGAGTTCCCCAACGCGACCGAGATGTTCAGGTTGGCCGTCTGTGGATCCACCGAGATGGACAGTGCGTCACGGAGCTCATCGCGCGTCACTGAAGCTGCCGCGGCAGCGGAGGTCACGCTGGTCGTCGAACCTGCCACCACGGCGTACTTGTTGGCGGCCAGTTCGATGACGTCCGCGCTGATATTGGGCTGCGACCGCGGTGCGAAGGAGACTGTGCTGGTCGTCGAATAACGCGTGGGCAGCGTCTCGATGACCGCCAGTCCGACTCCGAGCACCAGCAATCCGGCCAGCACCGCCGCCAGCACTCCTCGCCAACGCGCGCCGTCGGAGCGGACGTCCTTCGTGTGCCTCGGGGCCGACGGTTCGACCGATTCCTTGTCCCAGGAGCCATCCGATGTGGTCCTCGCGCTGTCGCCGACGAACTGCTGTGGTCGCCGCTGGCTCATTTGCTGCCACCTCGGGTCTGTTGCGTGTGGGTATCGGTACGACTCCGGGCGCAGGCCGCCAGAAGCCCGATGAACAGCCATGTCATGGTGGCGACCACCGGGTTGCGCAGCGGGTAGTCGACCACGCCGTGGCCGATCACGGCGGCCAGAGCAGCGCCTGCTCCGGCCGAGACGCCGCGCATCGTCAAGCCGGTCGTGGCCATGCCTCGCGAGTCGCCGCCGCTCGCACGAACTCCCGGCGCCCGGCTGTTCAGCAGGGCTTCTCGTGCCCCGACACCGGTCGCGACAACGAGCGCGGTCACGCCCAGGACTCCTTGCTCCGCGCCCACGGCGAGCCCCAGGCTGTGCGCATGGTCCTGCTGCTTCGCGGCGTCGATGTGCGCCAATCCCTCCTGCGCCGCCGCCTGGTAGGCGCCGGGCCCACTCCCCAGAACGGGGTTCTCGGACATCTGGACGATTGCCTCCGCCCTTGCGGCGGGCCGCTCGTCATAGGGATTGCCCTGGCCTCCGAAGATCGACAGCAGCCGTTGGGCGGCAACGGGGGTGTTCTCCGACGGAGGAGCGGCCACCAGAAACGCCAGGCCGACCGTCGCCACCGTCGCGAAACTGATCAGCAGGACGCGCGCCTCGCGCAACAACACCGCGAGGACGACCAGTCCGACGGCGCTGCCGATCCAGGCACCGCGGGACAGGCTCGCCACCAGCGCTGTCAGGGCTGTCAGCGCCGCCGCCCCGCACAGCACGGTCAGCCCGGTCCGGCGTTGACGACGGACCGCGACGGTCATGGCCACACAGAAACAGAGCGTCATCGCGGCGCACAGGCCCAGCTCGTTCGGCTGGCCGAAGACGCCCACCGGCCGGTTTGCCACCTGTGCGGCGCCCTTGGCCTCCACCTGTAGGTTTCCGAGCGAGGTGAGAGCGGTGACGCACAGGAGCGCCCCGCCGAAGCAGACGGCGACCGCGAGCAGCAGCAGATCCGAGCGATCGACTGTGACCACGACGATCGCTGCCGCCAGGAGAAGTCCGATCAGGTAGTTCGCATCGTGCCGCAGCGACTGACCCGGATCTACACCCGCGAGGGTGGACAGGAGCGCGGCCGCGATCAGCAATGCCATCGCTGCGATCAGCGGCGCCCAGCCGATTCGCCGCCCGTACCCCTTCCACCTGGCGATCACTACGACAGCAGCGACGACCAGGGTCAGGGCCCGCACGAGAGGCACGGACAGGGGCAGTCCGACGTCTCCTACCACCAGGAGAACGGGGACGGCAGCCACGGCGAACACCGGGCGGCGGACGGCGACGAAGGCCAGCGCCACCAGGACCGGCACCATGAGAACCGTCCCGACCATGGGTGAGGCGTTCCAGCCCGCGACCAACAGACCTGCGGTGGCGAGCAGGAGAGCGGGCGCGGCCCACAGGCCGGCCCCGCGCACCACGGCGCTTTCGCCGGTCATGAGGGCCCACCTGATCCAGGGACCGCCCCCCGTACCCGTTCGTTTCTCATACGGCCGACCAGATCGTGTGCTGCGCCGACGGCATCGGCCAGATCGTGTACGACCGTGACGAAGGGAACGACCGGCAGGGCCGCCCAGCGCCGTTCGCGGACGGCCCTGGTCAGCGGCAGCGAGGCATAGGCGATGAAGGTGGCGGCGGTGACCCGTCGAGCAGCGGGGCCTCGCCGGACCGCGGCAACGACGGCGGTGTACACGGCGGCCCTGGCGATGCCGCTGCTGAGCAGTGGCGGCTGGGCCGCCGTCCGACGCAGCGTCGGCCGCTGCTCCCAGTCCACCTCGGCGGAGGTGACCAGCGCCGCCCGATGTCCGGCCGCCACCACGGCCCGGCCGAAGACCGCCTCATCGGCGGTTCGGAGGCGTTCCGGAAATCCGCCGGCGTCTTCCCATGCCTTGCGTCTGAAGGCCACGGAGCAGCCAGTGGGGAGGGCGGCATCGCATTCCCGTCCGAGGACCCGACAGCGAAGACGGGTCCAAGGCCGGGGGTGTCGGGCTTCTTCGGGGACCGGATGGCCGACCAGAGCCAGTGCGTCGGTCACCGGTCCGCGACCGTGCACGCGGCAGACACCGGTCAACAGGCCGGCGGGCTCCGCTTCCTCCGCCGCCGCGCGCAGCCGGGCCAGCCAGTCCGGGGCCGGTTGACAGCCCGCATCGGTGCAGGCGATCAGCGAGTTGCCGGCCGCCCGGACTCCGGCGTTACGCCTTGCCGAGACACCGATACCAGGGCTGCGCAGCAGGCGCACACGAGGGTCGCGCGACGCCCAGCTCTGGACGTGCCACACGGTGTCGTCGCTCGAACCGCCGTCGACGACGATGATCTCGTCCCCGTCCACAGTCAGTTGGGGCACGAGGAGTTCCAGGATTCGGTCGACCGCCTCTGCCTCGTTTTTCATGGGGATGACCACACTGACCGCAATGGTGGCGTCCAATCCGGCCCCGGTCAGTCGGGCGGCCTCGGCCAGCACCTGCACCAGCAGCGCCGAGCTCTGCTCCGGACCCGGATGGGCGGCGGCACGGCAGCGGCCGGCGGATCTCATCGCGGCGCGGAGGTCCGGATCCTCCAGCCGGCGCAGCGCTTCCGCGACCTGGTCCGCCCGCGCGGGTTCAACGGTGATCCCGGCCGGGTCGGCTCCCGGCGGCGCCACCCTCTTCGAGACCGGACCGGGCGCAGTGGCGATCACCGGAACGCCGGCGAGCATGGCCTCCAACGCCACAGCGCCGAAACTCTCCTGCGCCGGCCCGCTCCCGGTCGGCTTCGTCAGTACGGCGACCGCGTCGGCAGCCGGGAGAAGCCGCCATGCCTCCGGGAGCCATCCGGTGAAGTCCACCCGGTCGGCGACGCCGAGGGTGGCCGCCAGCCTGTCGAGTCGCTGGCGCTCGTCCGGCTGCGTCGGGTCCTCGGGCCCGATCACAGCCAGTCGCCAACGCGATGTGCCGGGCTGCGCGAGAGCCGAGATGGCGTCGTCCAAGCCCTTGTATCCGACAAGACGCGCCACGGTGAGCAGCAGTAGTTCGTCCTGGCCCGGCCGCACCCCTCTCCGAAGCAGTTCCTGGCGCGCGGTCTCGCGAGGCAGAGCGGCACGACGAGGCGCGGGGAACGGCACCAGCACGGCGTTGCGGTGCCGGGAGGCAGTGACCAGTTCGGCCCCCGTCGCCACACAGCCGTCCGAGAGAACGGCCAACAGGGGCATCAGGGGGCCGTCGTGAGAGTGATCGTGCTTGGCCCAGACGCACCGCACTCCTGCGAACCAGGCCGCAGGAACGGCCGCCGCCGCGGCCTTGACCCCATTCGCCAGGACCACGTCGGGCCGGTCGGCGCGCAGTCGGCGCATCAGCCACACCGCCGCCCCGGCGATCGACGCCCCCGTTCTGCCTGTAGGGCGCACTGTGCAGGACACACCTCGCCGGGCGAACTCGTCGTGCAGTGGTCCGTCTGCCAGCACCACGGCGTCCACCGCGAGCCGATCCGTGGCGTCCAGCAAGGAGAGCAACCAGAGTTCGCCACCGCCCAGCACTCCGTGAGACGACACCACACTGACCCGCAGGGGACACGTCATGTGCTCCTCCTCCGCTTGAGCATCTCGCGGAGAACCCGGAC
This sequence comes from Streptomyces sp. NPDC016851, assembly GCF_055562795.1. Taxonomy (NCBI): domain Bacteria; kingdom Bacillati; phylum Actinomycetota; class Actinomycetes; order Kitasatosporales; family Streptomycetaceae; genus Streptomyces; species Streptomyces sp. NPDC016851. Next base: position 268,339 of record NZ_JBVHEP010000010.1, on the reverse strand, counting down.
CTGCTCCGGATCGATACGCCGTGCAATGGCCGCCCAGCAGGGCACGTAGACCACTGCGGCCACGACCAGAGCCGGTGCGAGCGGCCAAGGAGCAAGCAGCGGCCCGGCAGCGACGCCGGACGCCACCACGGCGGGCAGGAGGGTTCGCGCCAGGCGCGGTCGTCCCATCCTGGCGCGCCCGAGGAGGACCAGGACGACGGCGGCAACCGCATAGGAGACGGACGTCGCGAAAGCCGCCGCGTTCCCGCCGTAGTGGGGGATGAACAGCACATTCAGCACCACGTTGACCGCCAGGGCGATCACCGCCCCGGCGAGTGCGCGCAGGGTCGGACCGGCCGCGGTCAGAGCGTCGCTGAACAGGTAGGCAAGGCCGAACAGCAGAGGCGCCGGCGCCAGCCAGCGCAACATGTCCGTGCCGGCGTCGGCGAACTGCCCACCGTAGAGCAGCAGCAGCACGTCGTGTCCCCTGCACAGCAGCACCGTCATGTACGGGATGAACACCGCAGCCAGCACGCCGATCCCACGCTCGGTGTGACGGCTGATGCGATGTGGCCGGGGGTCGGCAGCCATCAGCGGGAAGACCGCCCGAGCAACCACCCAGCAGACGAACACAGCTGTCTCGAGCAGACGGTATGCCGCGGCGTAGATGCCAACCGCCCGGTTGCCCATCAGCCAGCCCAGGAACAGAACGTCCAGCCTGAACAGGGCCATCGCGACGACGGATTCCAGGCCGATGATCCAGGTACCGCGGTTGAGCCGGACGACTGACGCGACCGACACGGCCCCCCAGTCGCCGCGCACCCCCTGACGTCGGACCATCAGCATGGCGGCCACCGGGCCTACGGCCATGCCGGCGAAAAAGGCAATGGCCAGGCCCAAGAGGCCGGTGTCCATCAGCAACGCGGTCAGGACGCAGGCCGCGGTCATCAGGCGCTGCAACAGGTGCACGACGGCGATGGTGTTCTGCCGTTGCATCGCCGCGGCGACGGATCGGTACCCCTCGGTGTAGGTGTCCAGCACGATGGCGGCGATGACGAGCAGCATCGCCACGGCTGTCTGGGTGCCAGACGGCCGGGAGAGCCCCAGCACCCCGCCGATGACGGCGAACACCAGCAGGACCAGGACGGTCCGCATGACCAGGAGCTGGGCAAGCAGTGCCGGCAACTGCCCGGGCTCGGCGCTGGCCCGCTGCACCAAGATCGTGTCATAGCCCCACAAGGGGACGAGGGTGGCGAGCGCGCCCACGGCCAGCGCGTAGGCGAAGACACCGAAGTCGGCCACCCCGAGCAGCCGGGCGGCTCCGATGACCACGAGGACCATGGACAACTTGCCGATGACCTCGGTGACGCCGAGCACCACAATGGTGCGGGCGGTGCGTACCGTCCTGTCACTCGTGGGTGTGTCTGGTTCATGACGTCCCGGCGATCCGTGGCCGGTCCCGCCGGAAGGAGCGCCGCGGTTGGCTACATCGGCGGCTTGCCGGCTGTCTCCGGGTGTCTCGGTGGACATCTCGTTCGGTGTGGTCTCAGGAGGCCCGACCGGGGCCGATGGTTCGCGCCGCCTGCGATGTGCCCGGAAACGGGAACACGAAGGGTGTTGAAGGGTCTGAGCGGTGGCTCCCCAATCAGCGGGAGATACCCCGCCGTTCCAGTCCCGGCGTACTTGCGCCGAGGCCTGAAGCGAAAAGCGGGAGAGTGAGCCGTGACGTGCGGTGAGGACCCGAAGGGACGCACCGCTCCATGGGGAATTCAGGTGCGTGCTCGCCGAGGGACCGGTGGCATGCGGGCGAACCGGGGACGTGGGGCCGTTCCTCGCACGGCGTGTGCGCGGCGGCTCCCCGATCAGGTGCAGACGGGTCGACCAACGATCTGGTGGCACGGGCCTGCGCCTTGGAAGGGAGCCGCGGCGAGAACTCATGCCCAGGCAGCTCAATGGAGAACACCTTTGCCAACTCCGACACGGATGGTCCTCATCAATCGTCACTCACACCCCATGGGGGTGCATCTTCTGCGCGCCCTGTCGGCTTTCACGTATAAATGTCAGGCTCCCTGGGCACAGGGTTGCGACGAGGAGGCACGCGAATGGCGAACGGCTCAGGAGCGAGCCCGGCTCGACGCGCCAGCGACCGCGGGCGTTACGGCAGGCTCAACCGGGAACGCGTGCTGACCACCGCTCTCGCTCTGGTCGACCGCGAAGGCCTCTCCGCCCTCAGCATGCGCCGCCTGGGTGCCGAGCTCGGTGTGGAGGCCATGGCGCTCTACCGGTACGCGGCGAGCAAGGACGCCCTTCTCGACGGGCTGGTCGAGGCCCTGTACCTCGAGCTGGAGGAGCAGCTGGCAGCAGGGGCGAGTGAGGGCGCCGACTGGCGGGGCGGGCTGCATCGCATCGCCCGCGCGACCTACGACGTGTGTCTCGCGCACCCGCAGGCGGTGCCGCTGCTGGCCACGCGTCTGCTGGCGGTCCCCCTGGCCCGGCGGCCCGCCGCGGTGCTGCGGGACCACGAGCGGGTGCTCGCGCTGCTGAGGCAGGCCGGGTTCGACGATGTCACCGTCTCCGCCGTGTTCCGCGCCTTCACCGCCTGGCTCCTCGGCTACGTGTCCGTGGAGCTGCGCCCCATGGTGGACAACCCCGACGAGACCGACCCCGCGTTCCGGCTCGGGCTGCACCGCCTGCCTGCCAAGGAACTGCCGACACTGCGCGAGACCGCCGCCTCGCTCGCCGAGCGGGGCGGGCCCGAGGGCCTCGCGGCCGGGCTCGACGCCCTGCTCGACAGCTTCACGGGCGGTTCCGGGAGCGGCTCGCCTTCCGCAGCATCCCGCTGAACGGCGTGTCCGGGCGCTCCACGCGCTCGCCGTCCAGCGTGATGTCGACGGCCTCGTTGAAGAAGGCGACGTGTCCCTGGATCGGCGCCACGGCCGGGAGTGGCTCGGGGTAGCTCCAGACGATGTTGGGTGGCACATCGCCCTCGCCGCGCCAGGACCAGTACTCGGCGGTGCCTTTGTAGGGGCATCCGGTGCTGTGGTCGGTGGCGGCGAACAGGTCCAGGCGGACGTCCTCGCGGGGGAAGTAGTAGCGGGTCGGCAGGGAGGTCTCGAAGAGCAGGACGGGGGCGTGGGTGTCCGCGACGACCTGGCCCTCGATCTCGACCCGGACATGGCGGCTGCTCGGCAGCGCGTCGACGCGTTTGTGCGGGTCACGGGGGTGGATGAAGATCTCTTCCTCCTCCTCGTACCAGTGGTCGAGGCCCGTGTCGGTGCGCAGGAACCACTCGAAGGCGATGTGGCCGGCCAGGTCGTCGGCGGGGAACGTCCAGGCCGCGTTCGCGCGTACCTCGCCGTCGGCGTCGAGGTCGTAGAAGATCCGGGAGCCGGTGTGCTTGCCGGTGGGCGGGTTCTGCGCCGGGCGGAGGAGGTCGGTGCGGACGTCGTCGTGCGGGAAGGCGTACTGCGGCACGGGCAGGTGGGGTTCCCAGACGAGGACCGGGTGCCGGCTGTCGACGACGGTGACGTCGCCCTTGCGGCCGCGCACCCAGCGCTCGCTGGGCTCCCACATGAGACCTTCGGGGGTGGTCCTGATCGACCGGGCGGCGGGGTGGGCCGGGTGGGTGGTCATGGCCGGTGCTCCTTCCGGAGGTCCGGATGTCCGGTTCCCTCCACGGTCCCACGAGCTCAGTGCGCCGCGTCCAGCCGGGCCCGCTGCTCGGCGGTCAGTTCCAGGTCCACCGCGGCGAGGTTCTCCTCCAGCTGGGCCACCGAGGAGACCCCGGCCAGCGGGACGATCGGCAGGTCGCCGCCGATCTGCCAGGCCAGCACGACCTGGTTGACGGTGGCGCCGGTCTCCCGGGCCACGTCCCGCAGTACCTCCAGCCTGGCAGGGGTGCCGGGGTGGTCGAAGTCCGCGGGCAGCCGGTCCGGGTGGGTGTAGGCGCCCTTCAGCAGGGGCGAGTAGGCGACCAGGGTCAGTCCGGCCTCGGCCCGCAGGTAGCTCAGCAGGTCGGGGCCCGCGTGGCCGAGGCTGCCGTCCGGGAAAAGGGCATCGGGTACGTCGGTGCGGGGGCGCAGGTGGCTGTGCGCGTACTGGAGCACCTCGTAGCCGGGCAGCCCGGCCGCGGCGGCGAGGGCGCGGGCCCGCTCCACGCGCCAGGTGGCGTGGTTGCTGACGCCGAGCAGTCCTACGGTGCCCTCGGCGACCAGGGCGGCGAAGCCCTCGACCGTCTCCTGGAGGGGGACCTTGTGGTCCTCGATGTGGGCGTACAGCAGGTCCAGCTTCGCCATGCCGAGCCGCTCGCGGCTGCGTTCGGCGGACTCGCGGATCACCTTCGCCGACAGGCCTTCGGGGTTGTCGATGTAGCTGGTGCCGGGGGCCAGCGGGCGGGCGCCGAGCTTGGTGGCGATGACGATCTCGTCGCCGATGCCGCGGCTGCGCCGCCAGCGGCCGAGGAGTTCCTCGCTCTGGCCGCCCTGGCCGCCGTCGACCCAGAAGGCGTAGTTGTCGGACGTGTCGATGAAGTTCCCTCCGGCTTCGACGTACCGGTCGAGCACGGCGAAGGATGTCTTCTCGTCCGTCACCGAACCGAACAGCATCGCGCCGAGTGCGAGCACGCTCACCTCGCGGCGGGTGCGCGGGTCCGTGCCGATCGTGCGGTAGCGCATGGCTGTTGCTCCCTCCGTTGCCGCCCCGGATCTCGGGGCACGCAGGGGAGTCTTCATCTTGGAGCGCACTTGAGGTCAAGGGCGTGCGGCGGGGAAGAAGGCCACAAAAACGAAAAGGGTCCCGCAGGCATCGGCCTGCAGGACCCTTCGTACCGTCGGGACGACAGGATTTGAACCTGCGACCCCTTGACCCCCAGTCAAGTGCGCTACCAAGCTGCGCCACGTCCCGGTGCGCGCCCTCCGCGGTGAACCGCGTGATCGCGCGAACAGCACTTTACCCCACACCCCCGGCCACGCCGAAAGTCGGCCCCCGGCGGGGGACAATCGCCGTATGGGCAGCACAGACAGCAGGGGAAGCTCGCAGAACACAGCAAACACGGAGACCGCCGGGAGCAGGGGAAACACGGGGAGCGCGGCCGCGGATCCGCCCGACGGCGCCCGGGACCGTGACAGCGAGGGGCGGGCGCGTAATGCCCGGCCCCGGGACGGCCTCGGCCGGCCCTTGCCGTACGACGCGCCGGGCGTGCCGCGGCAGCCCGAGGGCGTCGTACGCGCCCCGGAGGAGACCGTCGCCGAGGCGCAGCGACTGCTGGACGAGGGGAAACCGTTCCACGCCCACGAGGTCTTCGAGGACGCCTGGAAGTCGGGCCCCGAGACGGAACGGGAACTGTGGCGCGGCCTCGCCCAGCTCGCGGTCGGCCTGACCCACACCGCCCGCGGCAACCTCACGGGCGGGGCGCGCCTGCTGCGGCGCGGTGCGGGCGCGGCCGAGGAGTGGGCATCCGCCTCCGGGCATGCGACGCCGCACGGGATCGACATCGGCAGCGTCGCCACCTGGGCACGGGGGCTGGCCGAGGAGGTGGAGCGGGAGGGCAGCCCGGTGGACGCCGGGGCTCGGGCGCCTCGGCTACGGGGTATGGACGCGGGGCGGTGACAGGGGCTGCTGGGCGCGGAGTGCGAGCGTGCCGGGTGTGTATGCGAGCGGGCCCCGCGCGGGGCGACCCCGGGCGCCGCTGGGCAGGCGGCCCCGGCGCAAGGCCACCCCGGGCCGCCGGACAGAACGGCCCTGCGCAACACCACCCCGGGGCCGCCGGACAGAACGGCCCTACGCAAGGCCACCCCAGGATCCTGACCAGGGCAGCCCGGCGCGAGGCCCCCAGGCCGCTGAGCAGACAGCCCCGCGCAAGACCAGCCCAGGCTCCTGACCAGGGCAGCAGCCCGGCGCGAGGCCACCCCAAGCCACCGGACAGACAGCTCCGCGCAAGACCAGCCCAGGCCGCTGAGCAAGACAGCCCGGCGCGAGGCCGCCCAGGCCGCCGAGCAAGACAGCCCCGCGCGATGCGCGGATGAGGGGCGTGCGGTGGAGTGGGGTGCGCCCGGCGTTGTCAGTGGGCTGCGGGAGACTTCTCGGTGTGCGGAAGATTCATGTCATCGGTATCGGCGCGGGCGACCCCGAGCAGCTCACCCTCCAGGCGGTCAGGGCGCTGCGGAGCACGGACGTGTTCTTCGTCCTGGACAAGGGCGAGGTGAAGGCCGACCTCACCCGGCTGCGGCGGGACATGCTCGACGCGCACATACCGGACGGGACGTCGTACCGGGTCGTCGAGGCCCGTGACCCGGAGCGGGACCGGGCCGCCGGCGGTGCGGGCTACTCCCCTGCCGTCGAGGAGTGGCGCAGCGCCCGCGCCGGTGTCTACGAGCGGCTGATCGTGGAGGAGCTCGGCGCGGAGGAGACGGGCGCGTTCCTGGTGTGGGGCGACCCGGCGCTGTACGACAGCACGCTGGGGATCCTTGAGGAGGTGCTGGAGCGGGGCGCGGTGGCGTTCGAGTACGACGTGGTGCCCGGCATCAGCAGCGTCTCGGCGCTCGCCGCCCGGCACCGGACGGGCCTCAACCGGGTCGCCCGGCCCGTGCAGATCACCACCGGCCGACGGCTCGCGGAGGGCTTCCCGGAGGGCGTGGACGACGTGGTGGTGATGCTCGACGCGCACCAGGCCTTCCGGCGGTACGCGGACGACGACATCGAGATCTACTGGGGCGCCTACCTCGGCACCCCGGACGAGATCCTCGTCTCCGGTCCGATCGCCGAGGCCGGGCCTCGGATCGAGCGGTTGCGCGCCGAGGCCCGTGCGCGCAAGGGCTGGATCATGGACACGTATCTGCTGCGCCGGCACCCCCGCGGCTGACACGACTGGGGCGCACACCACCGGGCACCCGTGCGGACGTTCTGGCATGCGCACGTAGCCCCCCGGTGTGAAGGTGTCGTCGTGACCGTCGTGCAGGAAACCGCACTGCCCGCCTCCCAGCCCCCGGTGCTGGACACCCGTCGCCGCAACGTCGTCTTCGTGACGATCATGCTGGGGATGCTGCTCGCGGCCCTCGACCAGACCATCGTCGGCACCGCTCTGCCGACCATCGTCTCGGACCTGGGCGGGGCGGATCACATGTCGTGGGTGGTCACCTCGTATCTGCTCGCGGAGACCGTCGCGACGGTGCTGGTCGGCAAGTTCGGCGACCTGTTCGGCCGCAAGGTGGTCTTCCAGGTCTCGGCGATCGTGTTCATCACGGGCTCGTTCCTGTGCGGTCTAGCCACCAACATGTCGCTGCTGATCGCCTGGCGGGCGATGCAGGGCATCGGCGCGGGCGGGCTGATGGTCACGTCGATGGCGCTGATCGCGGATGTGATCCCGCTGCGCGAGCGTGGCAAGTATCAGGGCGCGATCGGCGCGGTGTTCGGCGTGTCCACGGTCATCGGGCCGCTGCTCGGCGGGCTGTTCACCGACCATCTGACGTGGCGGTGGGCGTTCTACGTCAACGTCCCCATCGCGATCGCCGTCGTCCTGGCGGCGGCACGGACCATCCCGGTCGTGAAGTCGGTCTCCCGGCCGGTCATCGACTACCTGGGCATCGCGCTCGTCGCGGTCGGCGCCAGCGCGCTGATCCTGGCGACGAGCTGGGGCGGCAACGAGTACGCCTGGGGATCGGGCCTGATCATCGCCCTGTTCGTGGGCGGGGTGCTCGCGCTCGGCCTGTTCTGCTGGGTGGAGACCCGGGCGCGCGAACCGATGCTGCCCATGCGGCTGTTCGCCAACCCGGTGTTCACCGTCTGCTCGGTGCTGAGCTTCATCGTCGGCTTCGCGATGCTCGGCGCGCTGACGTACCTGCCGACGTATCTCCAGTACGTCGACGGCGACTCGGCCACGGTGTCCGGCGTGCGGACGCTGCCGATGGTGGCCGGGCTGCTCATCGCGTCGGTCTTCAGCGGCAGCGTCGTCAGCAGGACCGGGCGGTATCGGGTGTTCCCGATCGTCGGCGCGCTGGTGATGGGCGTCGGCCTGTTCCTCATGTCCCTCATGGGGCCGGACACCGGCTCGTGGCTGGAGTCGCTGTACATGTTCGTCCTGGGCACCGGCATCGGCCTGTGCATGCAGGTGCTGACGATCGCGGTGCAGAACACCGTCGACTACGCCGACCTGGGCACGGCGACCTCCGGTGTGACCTTCTTCCGTACGCTGGGCAGTTCGTTCGGCACGGCCGTCTTCGGCACGATCTACACCAACGCGCTGGCGCCCAACCTCCGCGAGGGCGTGGCGCGGGCGGCGCAGACCGGCGGCGTGGAGCCGGGCACCGTCGCCAGGGCGGCGACCAGCCCGGACGGCGTGCACGAACTGCCCCCGACCGCGGCCGGCCCGATCATCGACGCCTACGCCGACACCCTCCAGACCGTGTTCCTGTGGACGGTGCCGGTCGCCGCGCTGGGCTTCCTCGTCGCCCTGTTCCTCAAGCAGGTCCGGCTGCGCGACACCGCGCGGACCGGGTCGACCGACATGGGCGAGGGATTCGCCTCGCCGAGCGGCGCGGACTCGCAGCGGGTGCTGGAGGCCGCCGTCGGAAAGATCATCGGCAGTACGGACCTGGACACCGCACGCCGGATCATCCTGGAGTCGGACACCCGGCTCGATGTGGCGGGGGCCTGGGCGGTGATGCAGGTCGAGCTGTTCACGCGGATGGTCGGTCATGCCAGTCTCGGCCTGATCGCCGCGCGACGCCGGATGCCGCCCGAGGTGCTGCTGCCGGTCTTCGAGCGGATGGTCGACGAGGGGTTCCTGACCCGCGACGGCTCCCTCCTCTCCCACACGGAGGCCGGTGCCCGCGAGGCCGCGGTCATCAGCAGGGCCTGGGCTGCCTGGCTGGAGGACCGGCTGGGGCAGGACATCGGCCGTCCGTCGGACAGCGACCTGCGCGTCGCGGTCGACGCGATCGCGAAGCGGCTGCTGGTGGAGGACCTGAGCCACGGCCTGCCGGGCAGGCCGGAAAAGGCCATGGCGACCAGTACGGCGTAACCAGCACGGCGTGACGGGCGGCTGCCGCCCCGCCGCGGGTAGCGGGTACCGACCGGCGGACACGGCTCACCGTGGTTATCGTCCAGGCATGGAGTCCGTGCGTGCCGTACTCGTCGATATCGACGGGGTGCTGACCGTCTCGTGGCGTCCCCTGCCGGGGGCCGTGGAAGCGTTGCGGGAGATCCGGGAAGCCGGGTTCGCCGTGCTGCTGGTCACCAACACGACGTCCCGGACGCGGGCGTCGATCGCCGGGACGCTCGCTGAAGCGGGGTTCCAGGTGTCCGCCGAGGACGTCCTGACCGCGCCGGCCGCCACCGCCTCCTACCTCGCCGAGCACTGTCCGGGCGCCCGGTGCGCCCTGCTGAACAGCGGCGACATCACGGAGGACCTTGATGGTGTCATCGTCATCGACCCGGCGGAGTCAGGCACCGTGCCGGATGTCGTGCTGGTCGGCGGAGCCGGTCCGGAGTTCGGCTACGCGGCGCTGGACCGGGCCTTCGGGCATCTCCAGCGCGGAGCCCGGCTGGTGGCGATGCACCGCAACCTGTACTGGCGTACGGCCGAGAGGCTGCGCCTGGACTCGGGGGCGTTCCTGGCCGGGCTGGAGCAGGCCGCCCGGGTGGAGGCCGAGATCACCGGCAAACCGGCCCGGGCGTTCTTCGAGGCGGCGCTCGCCCGGCTGGGCGCGGGTGCGGGCGAAGCCCTGATGATCGGGGACGACATCGAGTCGGACGTGCTCGGAGCGCAGCGGGCCGGAATCAACGGGGTCCTCGTCCGGACCGGCAAGTTCCAGCCCGAGGACCTCCGGGCCGCCGACGGCACGCCCGACCACGTGATCGACTCCTTCGCGGACCTTCCCGCGCTGCTGCGGCGTTCAGCGCAGCAGTAGCTGCAGTCCGCCCACGACCGTCGCCGCGATGACCAGCTGTTCGAACAACCGCTGGTTGATCTTGTCGACCGCCCACTTGCCGAAGAGCGCGCCGGGCACGACGAACACCACGAGCGCCAGGTCGAGGAGCAGGGAGCGGCCGTCGATCAGGCCGAGACCGGCGCTGAAGGGCAGCTTGGAGACGTTGACGATCAGGAAGAAGAAGGCCGACGTGCCGAGGAAGCCGAGCTTGCGGAAGCCCGCGGACAGCAGGTACATCGACATCACCGGGCCGCCCGCGTTGGCGACCATGGTGGTGAAGCCGCCGAGGACACCGTAGGAGCGGGCTTTGATCCGGCCCGCCGGGGTCGTGACCGACTCCGGCTCCTGTTCCGCGTCCGCCGTACGCCTGCGCCAGACCGTCACCCCGGCCATCAGCAGCAGGATCGCGCCGATCGAGGTCCGTACGATCGCGTCGTCCGCCCACACCAGGAACACCGTGCCGACGACGACGCCCGCGGCGACCGCCGGGAACAGCCGCCACAGCGTGGGCCAGTGGGCGTGCCGCCGGTAGGTGGCGACGGCGAGCAGGTCCCCGGCGATCAGGATCGGCAGCAGCACCCCGGTGGAGGCACGGGCGGGCAGGACCGCGGCGAAGATGGCGAGGCTGACCGTGTTGGCCCCGCTCACGGCGGTCTTCGAGAAACCGACGAGCAGGGCCGCGAAGGCGAGCGCGGCGAACTCCCAGCCGGTGATGGACCAGAGCGTCATCGTGTTCATGCGAGCACTGATGCTATGTGCAACGAACCGTGCCTCGCAGAGCCGTCTCGCCCGTCGGGCATAATCGGCGGCCGTGCCCACCCCTCCTGATCCCGCCCTGCTCTACCCCGATGTCGCCGCCAGCGGCAGTCTCGCCACAGCGCTCCGGGCGGTGGCGGGAGGCTGCCTGGGCGCCGTCCCCGTCACCTCTCCGGATTCCGCTCCGCTGCTCCACGCGACGGCGGCGAGCACCCTTCCGTACCGCGAGCCGCTGTGGATCAGCGCGTGGTCGCACGAACGGCGGTGGTCGGTCCGGGGCGAGGACCGGTTCCTGGGCATGCCGCTCGTCGACGGCAGGACGGACGACCTGGCGGAGGTGGCCAGGGCGGCCCGGGCGTGGCACGACGGGGCGGCCCTCGAAGACATCCGCCGAGCGGCGCCTTTCGTGCACCTGACCGGCCGGTTCGAGGTGCCCGGCAACGATCCCGCCCGCCTGACGGAATCCGAGTGGCGGGGCATGCTCCAGGAGGCGAGTGAGCTGGAGTACGACTGGCAGGAGGCATATCAGGCCCTGATCGAGGCGGCGTACGCCGAGCCCGCCCTGCGCGCTCTGTACCCGTTCACGAGCCACTGGGCGCTGCGCTTCTCGACCACCACCCGCCCCGGCCTGACCATCATGGGGCCGTGCCTGACCGCGGGCAGTGACGGCATGTTCGGCGTGGGCCGGGGCTTCATCACTCCGGATCTCGGCCTGTTCGGCACGGCTGAGGAAGCCGTGGCGCTGGCCGTGCGCCTGCTGCCGGCCGGCCTCGGCCCGACCACGCTCGGCGGCTGACCCCGCCGGGGCGGCTACGCCCGCTCGACCAGCACCGCGCTCCCCTGCCCCACCCCGACACACATCGTCGCCAGGCCCCGGCCCGCCCCGGTTCGCCGCATCCGGTGGAGCAGCGTCGTCAGGATGCGGGCGCCCGAGCAGCCCAGCGGGTGGCCGAGGGCGATGGCTCCGCCGCTCGGGTTGACCAGGTCGGGGTCGACGCCGAGCTGGTCCACGCAGGCCAGGGCCTGGGCCGCGAAGGCCTCGTTGAACTCGGCCTCCTCCAGGTCGCCGATGCTCCAGCCGGCCCGGGTCAGCACCTTGCGGGTGGCGGGGACCGGGCCGATGCCCATGACGTCGGGGTGGACGCCTGCCGAGGCTCCGGCGACGTAGCGGCCCAGGGACTCCAGGCCCAGCTCGCGCAGGGCGTCCTCGCTGACCAGGAGGAGGCCGGCGGCGCCGTCGTTCATCGGGGAGGCGTTGCCCGCGGTGACCGTGCCGCCGTCCCGGAAGACCGGCTTCAGCCGGGACAGCTTCTCGTACGAGGTGTCCTCGCGGACGCACTCGTCGGTGTCGACGACGACTCCGTCGGGGCGTTCCACGGGCAGGAGTTCGTCGTCGAAGTGGCCGTTCTTGCGGGCGAGGGCGGCGCGTTGGTGGCTGCGCAGGGCGAAGTCGTCCTGGCGTTCGCGGGAGATGCCGTAGCGTGCGGCGACCTCCTCAGCGGTCTCTCCCATGGAGAGCAGCCCGTGCAGGTCCCGCATCGCGGGGTTGACCAGGCGCCAGCCGAGGCGGGTGTCGGCGGTCTCGATGCGGTGCGGCAGGGCCTCGTCGGGGCGGGGCAGGACGAAGGGGGCGCGGCTCATCGACTCGGAGCCGCCCGCGATCACGATGTCGGCCTCGCCGGCGGCGATGGTGCGGGCCGCCGTGGTCACGGCCTCCAGGCCGGAGGCGCAGAGGCGGTTGACAGTGGCGCCGGGCACGGACTCGGGGAGGCCGGCGAGCAGCGCGGCCATGCGGGCGACGTTGCGGTTGTCCTCGCCGGCCTGGTTGGCGGCACCCCAGTAGACGTCGTCGATCCGGGCCGGGTCGAGGGCGGGCACCTCGCCGACCAGGGCGCGGACGACGGTCGCGGCGAGGTCGTCGGGCCGTACGGAGGAAAGGGAACCGCGCAGCTTGCCGATGGGCGTGCGGCGGGCGGCCGCGAAGTGGACGGGACGCACGAGAGGACTCCTCACACCGCTTAATTAGCACTGCTAGTTTCGGACTATAGACCCTCGGTCCGCCCCCTGTGAAGATTCCGGGGGCAGGAGTGCCCTCGGAGGGCGTTATCGCAGGTCGGAACAACCGGCCTGCGTGCTTCCGCATCGGGTTTGCCCCCGTGGGCCCTGGGCACCCGCGCGTTCATGGAGTGGTTGCGGAGCGCCGCCTGTGTGGACGAGGACCCCGAATTGTTCTTCCCCGTGGGCACGGCGGGTCCGGCCCTGCGGGACGTCGACGCCGCGAAGCGGATCTGCGCGCGCTGCCCGGTGACCGACCAGTGCTTGAGCTTCGCGCTGAGCAGCGGCCAGGCCGCGGGCGTGTGGGGCGGAACCTGCGAGGAGGAGCGCGACGCACTGCTCCGGACCACGAGGAACGACGTGAGAAGGAGAAGCGCCCTATGACGGCTGTGCGGAGCACACTGCCCGACGAGGCCCGCCGGGTCTCGTGCGAGGCACTCCAGGACACGCTGGTGGATCTGCTCGGGCTCTCGCTGATCGGCAAGCAGGCGCACTGGAACATCGTCGGACCGCGGTTCCGGTCGATCCACCTCCAGCTCGACGAGGTGGTCTCGTCCGCGCGGAACTTCGCCGACACGGTGGCGGAGCGGTCCGCGGCGCTCGGCGTCCCGCCGGACGGCCGTCCCGAGACGATCGCCAAGGCCTTCACGCTGCCCGCCCCCAAGGAGGGCTGGGTGCGCGACTCGGACGCCGTGCAGGTGATGGTGGAGTCCCTCCAGGACGCCATCGGCCGGCTGCGCGAGCGCATCGACGCGACCGAGAAGGCCGACCTGGTCACACAGGATCTGCTGATCAGCATCACCGCCGAGCTGGAGAAGCAGCGCTGGATGTTCGACGCCGAGAACTTCCCCCGCGAGGGCTGACCAGCGCGCACGTACGTACGGAAGGGGCATGTGATGACCGACGCCCTTGAACTCGACGCGCTGTGGGAGGACTTCCACCGCGTGGTGAACATGACCTCGCAGGAACTCGCGGCCTGGCTGCGGATGCGGGACGCCGACGAGGACGCGGAGCCGCTGCCCGACCAGGCGGGCACGGAGACCGGGAAGCACGTCCTGGCGATCCTGCAGAAGCGGCGCACCGACCTGACCGAGGACGACCTGCGGGTGATGCGGAACGTCGTGGACAGGGTCACCTCGCAGGTGGACCTGGAGGACGAGCCGCTCCCCGAGGTGACGACCGAGGACACGCGCCGCCGGCGCCGCCTGATGACGGTCGGCCACGATCCCCTCAAGGGGTAGTGGTCGTGGACCGGCAGGAGCGCGTCGTGCGCGAACTTCTCGACGCGCACGGCCGGACGTACGCGGACGAGGCGGGCATCCCGCTGAAGGACACCCCGCAGCCGCTGTACCGGCTGCTGGTGCTGGCCCATCTGCTCAGCGCCCGCATCCGCGGCTCGATCGCGCTGGCCACCGCCCGTGCCCTGCACGAGGCGGGGCTGCGCGACCCGCGCCGCATGGCGCAGGCCGACTGGCAGGAGCGGGTGGACGCGCTCGGTCGGGGCGGCTACCGGCGCTACGACGAGCGCACCGCGACCCAGCTCGGTGAGGCCGCCGAGCTGTTGAACGAACGGTGGGGCGGCGATCTGCGGCGACTGCGCCGGGAGGCGGACGGCAAGGTGTCCGAGCTGCGCCACCTGCTCCAGGAGTTCCCCGGGATCGGCCCGGCCGGAGCCGACATCTTCCTGCGCGAGGTACAGGGCGTGTGGCCGGAGGCCGCCCCCTACCTCGACGCCAAGGCCCTCCAGGGTGCCGAGCGGCTGAAGCTGCCGAAGGACCCGGGCCGTCTCACCGAACTGGCCGGGCGGACCGACCCGGCCGTCCTCGCCGCGGCGCTGGTGCGGGCGGCGGTGGACAAGGACGTGGCCGAGGACGCCATGCGCCGGGCCGGGTGACGAACCTCCTGTCAGCGGGCCGGGTGACCGAACCTCCTGTCAGCGGGCCGGGTGACGAACCTCCTGTCAGCCGAGCAACCACCCTCCTCCTGTCAGCCGAGCAACCACCCTCCGTCCACCGGCAGTTCCACCGCGTTGACCGACCGGTTGCGCAGCAGGAAGTCGACCGCGTCCACCACGTCCGCCAGGGAGGCCAGCCGCCCGGTGGGGGTCTCGGTGCGCAGCACGTCGAGTACCTTCTCCGGCTTGGCCTGCCAGTACGGGCTGTCGCCGACCACGCCGGGGTGCACCACGTTGACCCGGACGGGAGCGAGCTCGACCGCGAGGGAGTTCATCAGGCCCCGCACGCCCGCGTTGACCGTCGCCACGGTCGTCGCCCCCGGGTAGGGGCGTTCCTTGGCCTGTCCGCCGAAGAGCACGATGGCGCTGTCGTCGTGCAGCCGGGTCCGCAGCGTGTGCACGACCTCGGTGTAGCCGACGAGTTTGAGGGTGACCAGCCGCAGGGCGGCGTCGATGTCGTACTCGCTCACCTTGTTGTCGTCGCGGGAGACGCCCGCGACCACCAGATGGTCGACGCGTCCCACGCCGGCCAGCGCCGCCGCGATCTCCAGCGGCCGCCCCAGGTCGAGGGCGATGCCCCGGGCGCCGAACTCCTTGGCGATCAGGTCGGCGCGGTGGGCGTCGCGGCCGGTGAGGACCACGTCGTCACCCTGCTCGGCGCGGGCCCGGGCGAACGCGAGGCCGATGCCTGACGTGCCGCCGACGACAAGGACACTGCTCATGAGCCCTCCCGAAGCGTCTGGCGCAGATAGTCCCAGTCCCTGGTGAACCGGTACGAGTGCCGCGACGGTGGCTGCGGCGCCTGTGTCTCCAGCCACCGCAGGGGCCCCTGCCCGGCATTGACGAACCCATGCACGCAGCCGGTGCCCGCCCACGCGAGGTCCCCGGGCTCCAGCCGGTACCGCTCACCGTCGAGGGTGGTCTCGGCGACGCCCTCAAGGATCAGATACGTCTCCTCGAAGGGGTGGTCGTGGGTACCGATCACGCCGTCGGAGGCGTACTGCACCATGAACATCGTCGAGCCGACCGCGCCCAGGTCGCCGTCGACCATCATCTTCACGGTGATGCCGCTGTAGACCAGCAGCGCCGTGCGCATGCTCGCCGTGACGGCGAGCAGGTCCTGGGACTGCTTGCCGGGGTCCATCTGGGCGGGCTCGAAGTGACCGAAGGAGCGGGTGCGCGGGTCGCGGACGTCGACCGGGACGGGGTCGCGAACGGGCAGGTCCGGCACGGTCTGCGTGTCGTAGCCGTAGCGGGCCCGCGGCACGGGGGCGAGCATGTCCGCCCAGCGGCCGCCGGTGTCCCCGGCACCGCGCCAGGCGTGCGGGACGCCGATCGGCAGCAGGCCGTAGTCACCTTCTTCCAGCAGGTACGAGCCCTCGGGGACGTCGAGGACCACGGCCCCGTCGAGAACGTGGAAGCTCTCCTCGTACGAGTGCACCTGGGCCGGCACCCGGCCGTCCGGGCGCAGTTCGCACAGGCCGAACCCGGTGTGCACACTGCCGTCGTCCTCGCCGACCAGCGTCCGCCGCCGGTAGCCCAGGGCGTCGTACGGCGGATCCGGCAGCTCGGCCGCGCGGCGGACCAGATGATGCGTCATGCCGGGGCCTTCTCCCCCTTCGGCGCCTTCATCTCCTTCACCGCGAGGAGCCGGTCACGGGCCTCGGAGACGAGCCGCAGGGCACGCCCGGAATCGGTGAGCAGCTTGCCGTCGCGCTTGTGGATCACACCGTCGACGAGGACGGTGTCCACGTTGGACACGTCCGCGCACAGGGTCACCGCGGCCGCCGCGTCGTGCACGGGCGCGACGTTCAGCGCGGTGGCGTCGATCGCCACGACGTCGGCGCGCTTGCCGGGCGTCAGGGAGCCGGTGCGGTCCTCCAGGCCCGCGACGTGGGCGCCGTTGACGGTGGCGATCTCCAGCATCTGTCGTGCTGTCAGCATGTTGCCGGGGACGGGCAGGTTGGCCTGCCAGCAGTCGGCGTTGACGCGGGCGCGTTCGGCGCCGAAGGCCGCGCGGATCTGGGTGAACATGTCGCCGGGCACGGTGGTGACGACGTCGATGCTGAGCGAGGGCCGCAGCCCGTGTTCGATCGCCTGCATCACGGGCGGCCAGCCGTGGCCCATCTGGAGCTCCACCTGCGGCGCGACGGACACCGTGCCGCCGCTGTCGGCGACCATCCGCCACTCCTCCTCGCTGAGGTAGCAGCAGTGGACGTAGGTGGTGTCCGGGCCGAGGAGCCCCATGCCGTGGAGCTGCTTGACCATGCCGAAGCGGCCGGCCAGCCGCCCCATGGCCACGTGCACGGTGATCGGGATGCCGAGTTCGCGGGCGAGGGCCCACTCGGCGGTGACGACGTCGTTGACGCAGAAGCCGGGTCCGCGGGTGGCGAGGCCCATGGTCAGCAGCCCGTCGTCGGACGCGAAGTGCGTCGTGCGGATGCGCCGGACGTCGTCGGCCGGTATCGCGATCTTGCTCTCGAACCAGTAGTCGGCGAGGGAGGTGTTGGCACTGCCGTACGCGTACTGCGCCCGGATGCCGGACTCCTTCAGGCCCTGGATCGCGGCGTCCGGGTGGTCCGGGGTGTTGTTGATGTGCGACCAGTCGACGAGGGTGGTGATACCGGCGTTGAGGCATTCCAGCGCGCCCGCGAGGTTGGCCGCGTAGACGTCCTCCGGGGTGTACAGGGGTGCGAAGGTGTCGAGGATGTCGACGAAGTAGTCGTCGAGGGTGGCGTCGGGTGCGACGCCGCGGATCGGCGCCTCCCAGGTGTGGCGGTGCGTGTCGACGAAGCCGGGGATCACGATGTGGCCGCTCATGTCCAGGACTTCGGCGTCGGCGCTGATCTCGGGCTGGATGGCCGCGATCCTGCCGTCCTCGACGAGGACGTCCCCCTGGGGCAGATCACCGATGGCGGGGTCCATCGAGATCACGTGACCATTGCGCAGAAGTGTTCTCGTGGTCATCGCGCTTCCTCCCATGGGGTCTTCGGTGCGTGGATGGGCGGGCGGCTCAATAGGCGGCGAGTGCGCGGACCGCCGTGACGACCTTGTCGGCGGTGGGGATGACCTGTTCCTCCAGCGCGTCGGCGAACGGCAGCGGGACACACTCCCCCGCCACCCGCCGCACGGGCGCGTCCAGCAGGCCGAAGCCCTCGTCGGCGACGATCGAGACGACGGTGCCGCCCCAGCCGCCCTGGTACGGGTTCTCCTCGACGGTGACGAGCCGCGAGGTCCTGCTCAGCGAGGCGAGGACGGTCGCGGCGTCCAGCGGGACCAGGCAGCGCAGGTCGATCACCTCCGCCTCGATCCCCTCCCCCGACAGCACACCGGCGGCCTTCAGCGCCAGGGGCACCGTCGAGGCGAGCGCGACGAGCGTGACGTCGGCGCCCTCGCGTACGACGGCCGCCCGGCCCAGCTCGACGACATGGTCGGGCGGTGGCGGTGGCCCTTTGGTGGCCAGGAGGGCCTTGTGCTCGAAGAAGACCACGGGGTCGTCGCTGCGGATCGCCGCCGCCATCATGCCGATGACGTCGGCGGGTGTGGCCGGTGCCGCGATCTTCAGGCCGGGGACGGCCAGTGCCCAGTTCTCGGTGGCCTGGGAGTGCTGGGCGCCGAAGCCGAGCCCGCCGCCGTTGGCGGTGCGCACGACCAGGGGAACCGTCACCTGGCCGCCGGTCATGTAGCGGACCTTGGGGATCTCGTTGGCGAGGTAGTCCCAGCAGCAGGCCAGGAAGTCGGAGAACATGATCTCCGCGACGGGCCGCATCCCGGTCATCGCGGCGCCCATCGCCGCACCCACGATGGCCTGCTCGGATATGGGCGTGTCCCACACTCGCTCGGGCCCGAACTCGTCGAGCAGACCCACGGTCGTCTTGAACACGCCGCCGACCGCGGCGATGTCCTCCCCGAGGCACACGACCGACGTGTCCCGGCGCATCTCGCGCGCGATGCCCTCGGCGACCGCTTCCCGGTAGGTGATCACGTCCGCCATGCGGCACCTCCGTCCGCCCACACGTCGGTCAGCGCCTCCCGCGGATCGGGCGGCGGCCCGGCCTTGGCCGCCTCGACGGCCCGCTCGACGAGGGCCCTGGCCCGCTCGTCGGCCTCCGCCACCGTCTCCGCACCGGCCCCCAGCTCGGCGAGCCGCCCCCGGGCGAGGTCCAGCGGGTCGTGCTTCAGCCAGCGTTCGACCTCCTCGGCCGGACGGTAGGCCGCCGGGTCGGAGCGGCTGTGCCCGAAGTGCCGGTAGGTCTCGGCCTCCAGGACGGCGGGCCCGTCCCCTGCCCGGGCCCGCCGCGCGAGCCGCGCCACCGCCTCCTCGACGGCCTCGACGTCGTTGCCGTCGACGACCTCGCCCGGGATGCCGTGGGCGGGCGCCCGGTCGGCGGCGGGCCGGGCCACCGCCGTGACGTCGGCGATCGGCGTGTACTCCATGTACTGGTTGTTCTCGCACACGAACAGCACCGGCAGCTTCCACACGGCGGCCAGGTTGAGCGACTCGTGGAAGGCGCCGATGTTGGTCGCGCCGTCCCCGAAGAAGGCGACCGCGAGCTGGTCCGTGCCGCGCAGCCGGGCCGACCAGGCCGCGCCGACCGCCATCGGCAGATGGGCACCGACGATGGCGTACGAGCCGAGCATGCCGGTGGTCGCCTTGGTCAGGTGCATGGAGCCGCCCTTGGCCTTGCACAGCCCGGTCGCCCGGCTCATCAGCTCGGCGAGGCACTCCTCGGGCGTGGCGCCCCGGGCGAGGGCATGGTGGTGGCCCCTGTAGGTGGCGAACACATAGTCGTCCGGGCGCAGGGCGGCGCTGGCGCCCACAGCGATCGCCTCCTGCCCGGCGGCGAGATGTGTGGTGCCCTTCACCAGGCCCTGGAGGAACAGGTCGTGGGCGGCCTTCTCCGTACGGCGGATGACGGCCATCCGCTCGTAGCAGGCGAGGAGCCCGGCGGCGTCCATCAGTCCGCTCCCTCGTCACGCGGGGTGTTGACCGCTCCCTCGTCACGTGGGGTGTTGACCGCTCCCTCGTCACGTGGGGTGTTGAGATGGGACTGCGCCTCCCGGCGGGTGTTCAGTTCGCCGCCCACCGTCCAGTACTTGCGCCCGGCCACCAGCAGCTCCTCGGCGGGGAACTTGGTGATGACCTCGCAGCCGTCGGCGGTGACGACGACCTCCTCCTCGATCCGGGCGGCGGACCAGCCGTCGGCGGCCGGCCAGTAGGTCTCCAGGGCGAACACCATGCCCTCTTCGAGGACTTCGGGGTGGTCGAGGGAGACCAGGCGGCTGAAGATCGGCTTCTCCCAGATCGACAGGCCGACGCCATGGCCGTACTGGAGGGCGAACGCGGCGGTCTCGTCGGCGAAGCCGAACTCCTCCGCACGCGGCCACACCCGCACGATGTCGGCGGTGGTCGCGCCGGGCCGGACGAGCGCGATCGCCTGGTCCATGTACTCCCGGCAGCGCACATAGGCGTCCCGCTGTGCACGGGAGGCGCTGCCCACGGCGAACGTGCGGTAGTAGCAGGTGCGGTAGCCGAGGTGGCTGTGCAGGATGTCGAAGAAGGCCGGGTCGCCGGGGCGGATCAGACGGTCGCTGTAGACGTGCGGGTGCGGTGAACAGCGTTCGCCCGAGATGGCGTTGACGCCCTCGACGTACTCGCTGCCGAGGTCGTACAGGACCTTGGCCACGACCCCGACGCACTCGTTCTCGCGCACGCCCGGGCGCAGATACCCGTACAGCTCCTCGTAGGCCGCGTCGACCATGGCGCAGGCCTGGGTGAGCAGGGCGATCTCGTCGCCGGTCTTGATCCGGCGGGCCTCCAGGAAGACCTGCTGCCCGTCGACGACGTCGATGCCTTCGGCGCGCAGGGCGGCGAGGACGGGCATCTCGGCGACGTCGACGCCGAGCGGTTCGTTCGCCACCCCGTGGTCGCGCAGCTCGGCGGCGATCTTGGCGGCCACGTCCTCGGCGATGCCCGCGTCCGGGTGGAAGGCGCCGCGCAGGGTGGAGATGCCGGCGCGGGCGCCGGTGGGCGGGCCGCCCTTGCCGTCGCTGTAGTCGAGCCACGGGTTGTACAGCTGGTGGTGGCGGGCGGCGGAGCCGAAGTCCCAGACGACGGGTTCGCCGTCGCGCACCAGGAGGGCGAAGCGGATCAGCTTGTCCATCGCCCAGGTGCCGATGTGCGTGGCGGTCATGTAGCGGATGTTGGCGAAGTCGAAGCTGAGCAGCGCGCCGAGCTCGGAGCGGTTGAGGGACTCGTGCAGCCGGGCCAGGCGCTGTCCGCGCAGCCGGTCCAGGTCGATGCGCTCTTCCCAGTCGACCGCGTTGGGGCCGTATGTGCGGATCGCCATGGCGACCACCCCCACTTCGGAGTGAACGCCCGGGTCCTGCGGGTGTCAAGTGTCACTGAACATCGCCGGACACGAACCAGACACCGACAGCCGGTACCTCTCCATCGTTGCGGTAGCGGTGGGGGGTCGTCGACTCGAAGGAGACGGCGTCGCCCGGGCGCACGGTGTACTCGTCGAAACCGAGGGTGAGGATCAGTTCCCCGGAGGTCAGATAGCCGTACTCGGTGCCGGAGTGCCGCATCAGCCCGCCGGAGCCGGAGGAGGAGCCGCCGGGCCGGTAGGTCACCAGGAGGAAGTCGACGTCCACGCCCGGCACCCGGCCCAGGCGCTCCCAGACGACGCCCGAGTCCAGCTCCAGCGTCTCGCGCTCACCGGCACCGACCAGCGGGCCGATCCGCCGCCCCGGGTCGGCGGCGAAGGCGGCCAGGGCGTGCAGGACGGTGCCGGGGGCCGCCGCCGTGAGCGGGGCCGCCTCCGTAAGCGGGGCCGCTCCGTGCTGCGGGAGCCCGGCACTCTCCCGGGCGTCGCTCTCCCGGGCGTCGAAGAGGGACTCGACGGAGATGCCCAGGGCCGTCGTGATCGCGTACAGCGTGCTGACGGAGGGCTGGCTCTTGCCGGTCTCGATCTGCGACACGAGGCTCGCCGACACGCCGGCCTCCCGGGCGAGCGCGCGCAGGCTCGTCCCGCGCTCCAGACGTGCCTGCCGGATACGCGCACCGACGGGGGGCACGACGGCAGGGGACACGGGCGGCTCCTCTCCCGAGTAACGGGTGTGCAGCCTCATTGAACAGCCGGTGGGCTGGCGCACGCCAGAGGCGGCGCACACCGCGGCGCTCACCCGAACAGTCCGGTGCCGGTGGTGGGCCGTCGGTGCGGGTGGTGCGCTGAGGGCACGCGTCACGCTCTCAGGAGGCACTCCCGATGACCCGTCGTCCGAACCGGCTCGTCCGTGTTCTCTCCTCCGCCCTCGCGGCAGGCACGCTGCTGGCCACCGCCGCCTGCTCGGACGACGGCGACACGGACGGTCCGCGCGTCTCGGACGTCGCCGCGTCGCAGGTCGCCGGGAAGCGGCAGACCCCCTCGCCGACCGCCACCCTCACCACGGACGGCGCACGGGCCGCGCTGATCACCGAGGCGGACATCGAGGACGACTGGACCCAGGTCAAGGACACGGAGGCCGAGAACTGGCACGACAGCCTGCTCATCGGCAGGGTCGACGTCTCCGACTTCCTCACCGCCAAGGCCCAGGCCGCCGACTGTCAGCGGCTCCTCGACTCCCTCTTCGACGACGACCTGCTGGGCAGGCCGTCCGGAGCGTCCGAGCTGCGCGGCTTCGAGCAGGGCGACTCGCGCCTGCTGTACCAGGTCGCCTCCTACGAACGGACCGACCCGCAGGACTCCCTGAACTGGATGGCGAAGCTGCCGGAGAAATGCGACCAGTTCACCGTCACCGACGACGGCGAACAGCGCACCGTGCAAGTCGTCGAGACCTCGCTGCCCGGCGTGGGCGACGCCCGTGAGGGCCTGCGCGTGACGGTACGGGGCACCACCGGCGGCACGCAGGCCACGCTGACCCTGGACGTCGCCGCGGTACGTGTCGGCGACGACGCGATCACCGTCACGGCGGGCGGGCTGGACGGGGGCGAGAGCGACTCCGTCGGGCAGGCGGTGCGGCTCGGTACCCAGCGCCTGAAGGACGTGCTGGCCGACAGGACGCCCTCTCCGGGCCCCGGCGAGGTCGAGTAACCCGGTCCGCGGCTCTCCCCCGCCGCGTGCCCACGCGCCCCCCGCCGGCTTCTGCCGATTCCGGGGACAGGTGATCACCGGAGCGGCACAATGGCGGCGATGACCGGTACCGGTCGCTCGTGCGAGGAGAGGAAGAGACGTGAGTGAGAGCCACACCCCGCCGAGCGGCTCGGCGCGGCTGAACACCGGTGTGGCGCACAACGCGCGTGTGTGGAACTACTGGATCGGCGGCAAGGACAACTACGAGGTCGACCAGAAGGTCGGCGAGCAGGTGGCCGGCATGTTCCCGATCATCCGGGACATCGCCCGGGCGGACCGGGACTTCCTGGGCCGGGCCGTGTCGTTCCTGGCGGGCGAGCGCGGAGTGCGGCAGTTCCTCGACATCGGCACGGGGCTGCCGACGGCGGACAACACCCACGAGATCGCCCAGCGGCTCGCGCCCGACTCCCGGATCGTCTACGTCGACAACGACCCGATCGTGCTGGTGCACGCCCGCACCCTGCTGACCGGCACCTCCGACGGCGTCACCGCCTACATCGACGCCGATGTGCACGACCCGGACGCCATCCTCGAACGGGCCGGGCACACCCTCGACCTCACCCGGCCCGTCGCCGTCATGATGCTGGGCATCCTCAACTTCGTCCTGGACACGGAGAAGGCCCTGGACATCGTGCGCCGTGTGATGGCCGCGGTCCCCTCCGGCAGCTACCTGGTCCTCACCCACCCGACGTTCGACGACGAGCTCGGCGGCGCGGGGCAGATCCCGGCCATGAAGTTCTGGAACGAGAACGCCACTCCCCCGATCACCGCCCGCAGCGGCACGGACATCGCCGCGTTCTTCGACGGTCTGGAGCTGCTCGAACCGGGCCTGGTGTCGTGCGGCCAGTGGCGTGCCGACGCCGGCTCGGCCGTGCTGGTGCCGCAGTACGGCGCGGTGGCCGTCAAGGCCTGACGCCCGGCGACCGTCCCGTCGAGGAGGACGTCTCCGGGAGGACGTATCGAGGAGGACGCATGACGGCCCTGGCCGATCCGGTACCCGGCGGCCGTCCCGGCGACGTCGAGCGGGCCACCGCGCTCAGCGGCGAGCTGGCGGGGCGGGGTGTGCACGGCGTCGTGCTGTCCTACGTCGACACCGCGGGCATCGGCAGGGTCAAGACGATCCCGACGGCCCGGCTCGCCTCCGCCGCGGCCTGGGGCGTCGGCATGTCCCCGGTGTTCGACACGTTCCTGGCGAACGACTCCATCGTCACCACCGACGTCCTCGGCTCCCCCGACGGCGACCTGCGTCTCTACCCGGACCTCGACCAGCTCGTGGTGCTGGCCGCGCAGCCCGGCTGGGCCTGGGCACCGGTCGACCGGGTCACGCAGGACGGGGAGCGGCATCCCGGCTGCGGTCGTACCTTCCTGCGCCGGGTCGCCGCCGAGGCGGCCGAGCGGCACGGCCTGACGTTCAAGGCGGCCGTGGAGGTCGAGTGGACGCTGGCCCGCGGGGACGCGCCCGGTGACGCCTTCGTGCCCGCGACGACCGGTCCGGCCTACGGGGCCACGCGGCAGGTGGAGCTCGGCGACTACGCCGCCGACCTGCTGGCGGCGTGCGCGGCCCAGGGGCTCGACGTGGAACAGGTCCATCCCGAGTACGCGGCCGGGCAGTTCGAGATCTCGGTGGGTGCCGTCGACCCGGTGGCGGCGGCCGACCGCAGCGTGCTGGTGCGGCAGACGATCCGCGCGGTGGCCCAGCGGCACGGGCTGCGCGTCTCCTTCGCCCCGGCCGTCGTGGGGCAGGGCGTCGGCAACGGCGGGCACGTCCATCTCTCGGCCTGGCGCGGCGGGGTCAGTCTGCACTCCGGGGGCGAGGGCCGGTACGGCATGACGGCCGGGGCGGAGTCGTTCACAGCCGGCCTCCTCGCCCATCTGCCCGGTCTCACGGCCGTGACCGCGCCGAGCCCCGCCAGCTATCTGCGGCTCAGGCCCTCCCAGTGGGCGGGGGTGTTCACCGCCTGGGGCCACGAGACCCGGGAGACCGCCCTGCGGGTCGTCACGGGCACCGCCGGCCTGCGCGACCAGGCGGCCAACCTGGAGATCAAACCCGTCGACCTGGCCGCCAACCCCTACCTCGCGATCGGCTCTCTGATCGCCGCCGGGCTGGACGGACTGACCTCGTCCGCCGCCCTGCCCGAGGAGACCACCGGGGACCCGGCGCGGCTGGGCGAGGCGGAGGCGGCGGCCCGGGGCGTACGGCGGTTGCCGGTCTCGCTGGAGCAGGCCGTCGAGGAGTTCCGCGAGGACGGTGTGCTGCGGGCGGCCCTCGGCCCGGTCCTGGCCGACGCGGTGATCGCCGTACGGCGGGGAGAGCTGGCGTCCGTCGCCGGGTTCGACGACGACCAGGTGGCGGCGGCGTACCGGTGGACGTACTGACGTGGGCGCGGTCCGCGAAGCGCTCGGCGCGCTGAGCCTGGTCGACCACCACTGCCACGGCACGGTCACCGCCGATCTCGACCGGGAGGCCTTCGAGCCGCTCATGACCGAGGGCGACGCCTGGCCGGGGATCTCGCCCTTCGACAGCCCCGTGGGCGTGGCCGTGCGCCGCCACTGCGCACCCCTGCTGGACCTGCCGCGGCACGCCCCTGTCGAGCAGTACCTGGCCCGGCGCTCGGAGCTCGGCCGGCGTGAGGTGCAGCGGCGCTTCCTGCGCGCCTCGGGCACGGGCGTCTTCTGCGTCGACACCGGGTACGCCCCCGACCGGCTGACCACCCCCGGTGAGATCGCCGAGGCCGCGGGCGGGTCGGCGTACGAGGTCGTGCGGCTGGAGGGCGTCGCCGAGTCGGTGCGGGCCGCGGGGGTCGAGCCGGACGCCTACGCGGACGCCTTCCGCGCGGCGGCGCTGGACGCCGTACGGCAGCCCGGCGTGGTGGCCGTGAAGTCGGTGGCGGCCTACCGCACCGGGTTCGGCCTGGACCCGGCCCGCCCCTCGGACGCGGAGGTCACCGGCGCCGCCCGGCACTGGACGGCCCGCGGCGGCCGGCTGGACGACCCGGTCCTGGTCCGGCACCTGCTGTGGACCGCCGTCGACCTGGGCCTGCCGCTCCAGTTGCACACCGGGTTCGGCGACAACGACATCCGGCTGCACCGGGCCGACCCGGCCCTGCTCACGGACTGGCTGCACCTGACGGCCGGGACGATCCCGGTCCTGCTGCTGCACTGCTGGCCGTACCAGCGGCAGGCCGCGTACCTCGCGGCGGTCTTCGAGCAGGTGTATCTCGACGTCGGCCTCACCCTCCACCACGTCGGCCCGGCCCGGGCCGGTGCGGTCCTGGCGGAGGCCCTGGAGATCACACCGTTCCGCAAACTGCTGTACAGCTCCGACGCCTACGGTGTGCCGGAGTTCTTCCACCTCGGGGCGCTCGCCTTCCGGCAGGGTCTGGCGGAACTGCTCCAGGAGCGGGTGGACGCCGACGAGCTGTCCCTGCCGGACGCGCTGCGGATCGCCCGGTGGGCGGGCCGGGACAACGCCCTGCGGGTCTACCGGTTCCCGGATGCCTCCCCGGAAGACGGTTGAACTGCGTGTGGCCGGTCACAGTTCCTCCCGAGCGGCTATCCAGGAAGTCCGAACGGCTGAAAGTATGATCAAGCGATGTCTGACATGACCGAAACCACGCCCGGCTGGCTGTCCTCCGACGAACTGGAGATGACACGCGCCCGCATGCCGATCCTGTATGTCGACGCCGTCCCGGTCCGTGTCGACGACAGCGGCGAAGTCACGAGTGTCGGCGTGCTGCTGCGCATGGGACCCGACGGGACGGTCAGCCGGACGCTGGTGTCCGGCCGCGTGCTGCACCACGAACGCGTCCGCGACGCCCTGCTGCGCCATCTGGAGAAGGACCTCGGCCCGGTCGCGCTGCCCCGCGTCCCGGCGTCGCTCCAGCCGTTCACGGTCGCGGAGTACTTCCCGACGCAGGGCATCACGCCGTACCACGACCCCCGCCAGCACGCCGTGTCCCTCGCCTACATCGTGCCCGTGACGGGTGACTGCCGGCCCCGGCAGGACGCCCTCGACCTAGTGTGGTTCAGCCCGCAGGAGGCCGTCTCGGAAGCGGTGCAGAGCGAGATGCCGGGCGGTCACGGGGTGCTGCTCAAGCAGGCGCTGGCCCATGCGGGCTGCGCGATCTGACGGGCGCGGACCGGCACCGAGGGGTGAGCTGATGCGGCTTCCCGACATGCCGCTGCACGACCCGTTCGTCGTCGCCGACGAACCGACGCGCACCTACCACCTCTACACGTCCAACGATCCCTCCGTATCGGGCGTGGACGGCACCGGCACGATGGTCTACCGCAGCCACGACCTGCGCGACTGGGCGCGCCCCGTCGTGGTGTTCCTGACCGCCGGGCAGGAGGGCGTCTGGGCGACGGACGGCGCATGGGCCCCGGAGGTGCACGCCTGGGACGGCAGGTACTACCTCTTCACCACACTGCACGACGAGAACCGGCCCCTCCCGGTCCCGCCGCCCAACCAGTGGGGTGTCCCGTTCCCGACCCCGACCCACATGCGGGGCACGATCACGGCCGTCTCCGACTCGCTGCTCGGCCCGTTCACCGTGCTCGACCCGGCCCGCCCCGTCCCGCCCGAGCACCTCATGACGCTCGACGGCACGCTGTACGTCGACCCGGCCGGGCAGCCCTGGATGGTGTACGCGCACGAGTGGCTCCAGACGATCGACGGAACCATGGAGGCGGTACGGCTGGCCCCCGACCTCTCCCGGGCGGCCGGCGACCCGGTGTACCTCTTCAAGGCGTCGGACGCGCCCTGGACCGCCGAGCAGATCCCCGCGGGCGTACCGCACCAGCTGCCGCCGTACATCACCGACGGCCCCCAGCTGTACCGCACCCCTGACGGGTCCCTGCTGATGCTGTGGTCGACCTACGAGAAGAACACGGCCGGTCCCGACGGCACGGTCAGCGGCGGCTACGTGCAGACCTACGCCGTGTCGAGGTCCGGGGACCTCCAGGGCCCATGGCGGCAGCACCGGCCGCTGGTCCGCGACGACAGCGGCCACGGCATGCTGTTCCACACCTTCGCCGGGCAGCTGATGATGATCCTGCACCGGCCGTTCGAGAACGCCCGCGGGAAGCTGTACGAGATGGAGCTCCGCGACCATGAGCTGAAGGTGCTGCGCCGCCGCGACGACCTCGACGGGGGCGGCTGACACAACGCGAATCAGCGGGTCCGCCGATACCGGCCGACCCGCTGATCGATTCTGTCGGGACGACAGGATTTGAACCTGCGACCCCTTGACCCCCAGTCAAGTGCGCTACCAAGCTGCGCCACGTCCCGTTGCCCATCTGACCTGGGGATTCCCCCGGCCGAACGCGCAGGGAAACCATACCGCACTCGCGCCGGTGATCGCGCATCCGTTTCCGGGCGTCCGCGCTTGACCTCAACATTGGTTGAGGTTGCACGCTCGTGCACATGACGAACGCGACGGACATGACACACACGTACGCCGACCTGCCGGGGCTCATGGGCCTCATGACCGGCGACGAGAAGCACGGCCCGGCCGCGACGTCCACGCTGGACGTGCTGTGGGTGCTGTACGACCGGGTGCTTCGGGTGAGCCCGGAGGGGTTGGCCGATCCGGAGCGGGACCGGTTCCTGCTCTCGAAGGGGCACGGGCCGATGGCGTACTACGCCGTGCTGGCCGCCAAGGGCTTCGTGCCGGTGGAGTGGCTGCCCGGCTTCGGCTCGTACGACTCCCCCCTCGGCCACCATCCCGACCGCACGCTCGTGCCGGGGGCCGAGATCGGCAGCGGATCGCTCGGGCACGGACTGCCGATCGCCGTCGGTACGGCGCTGGGGCTGCGCGCCCAGGGGCTCGACGAGCCGCGGGTGTGGGCGCTGATCGGGGACGCCGAGCTGGACGAGGGCAGCAACCACGAGGCGATCGCCTTCGCCGGGCCCGCCGCACTCGACCGCCTGCACACCGTCGTCGTCGACAACTCCTCCGCGACATACGCGCGGCCCGGCGGGATCGCCGCCCGCTTCGAGGCGGCGGGCTGGTCCGCGCTGACCGTCGACGGCCGTGACCACGAGGCGCTGTACGCCGCCTTCACCGCACCGCACCCGGGCCGCCCGCACGTGGTCGTGGCCCGGGTCGAGCCCAAGTCCGCCTGAACACCCCGCTGGAAAGGAAGCAGAACTCCATGGACACCATGCGTGACCGTTTCGCCCCTGTCGTCTCCCGGCTGCTCGACGAGGACCCCCGCGTCGCCGTGGTCCTGGCCGAGATCGGCGTGGACGGCTTCGCCGAGGCCGCCCGCCGCCATCCCGACCGGGTCGTGAACGTGGGCATCCGCGAGCAGCTCCTGGTCGGGGCGGCGGCCGGGCTGGCGCTGACCGGGCTGCGGCCCGTCGTGCACACCTTCGCCAGCTTTCTCGTCGAGCGGCCCTTCGAGCAGGTCAAGCTGGATCTCGGGCACCAGGACGCGGGTGCGGTGCTGGTGAGCGCCGCCGCCTCCTTCGACTGGCCGGCCGGGGGCTACACCCACATGGCGCCGGGCGACGTGGCGCTGCTCGACACCCTGGACGGCTGGACCGTCCATGTGCCGGGCCACCCGGACGAGGCCGAGACGCTGCTGCGGCACGCGGTCGCCGCGGGCGACGACAAGGTGTACGTGCGACTGTCCCTTCAGTCCAACGGGCGGGCGCTGCCCGTCGACGGGCAGCGTTTCCGCACGGTCCGCGAGGGGCGCTCCGGCGTCGTGGTCGCCGTCGGGCCGATGCTCGACGCGGTGCTCGCCGCCACGGAGGGCCTCGACGTCACGGTCCTGTACGCGACCACCGTCCGCCCCTTCGACGGGGCCGCCCTGCGCCGGGCCACCCAGGCGGCCGGGACGGACGTCGTCCTCGTCGAGCCCTACCTGGCGGGCACCTCGACGGCGGCCGCGAACGACGCGCTGTCCGAAGTGCCGCACCGGGTGCTGGGGCTGGGCGTGGGCCGCCGCGAACTGCGGCGGTACGGGCAGGTGGAGGAGCATGTCGCCGCCCACGGCCTCGACGCCCGGTCGCTGCGGGAGCGCATCTGGGGCTTCGTCGGGGCGGCGGTTCCCGCCTGAGACCCTTGGAACGAGGTCACTCCCCCGCCACGACGCCCAGCCGGGGATGCGCCTCCAGGAGCCGGGTCGGGGCGGCCTGGCGCCAGGAGTCGGCCAGGATGTCCCGCAGTTCACCCTCGTCCTCCAGCGCGTCGAGCCGGACCCGCACCCAGGCGAACTGGGCCTCGTGGTCGGCGATCCAGAACTTCCCCGGCTCGGCGAGCACCAGTTCGTCCCGCTCCTCCTTGGGGCAGCGCACGGCGATGGACGTCTCGTCCTCCGGCAGCGTGGCGAACATCTTTCCCGCGACCCGGAACGTGGGCATGCTCCAGGCGATCTTCTCCGTCGTGTCCGGCAGGGACAGGGCGACACGTCGTACGTCTTCGGCATCCGGCATGGCAGGCACCGTATCGGCTGCCACTGACAATCACCTGGTGAGAGCGGTTGCCGGTACGCGCTTGTAGTAGATCGTCGTCGGCCGCAGCCGCCCGTCGGGGCTCGCCGCGTAGTCGGGGATCGCGCCGATCGCGGTCCAGCCGGCGGACCGGTACAGCCGCTCGGCGGGGCTGCCGCTCTCGGTGTCCAGGTGCAGGAGCGTGACGCCGGCCTCGGCGGCGGCGCCCTCCGCCGTGGTCAGGAGCCTGCGTCCGAGGCCACGGCCGCGGGCGTCGCGGTGCACCATGAGCTTGACGAGCTCGGCGCGGTGACGGCTGTTCGGCTTGGCCGGGAAGGCCAGGCTCACGGTGCCCAGCACCCGGCCCCCGTCGTACGCCGCCCACACGGCGAGCCGTCCCACTGCCATGTCGGCGGCCCGTTCCTCCCACCAGGCGAGCGCCTCCGCGCGGTCGAGCGGGGCGAGGAAACCGACCGAGGCACCACCGTTCACGGTGTCGGTCAACAGGTCCGCCAACGCCCCGGTGGAATGGAGCAGTTGAGCCTCGTCCAGACAACGGATCACGGCCGCACCACCGCCAGCAGGTACCGGACGCCCTCGGGAGCGGCGCAGCGGAACCGGGTCGGACCCCACACGCGCATGCGCAGGCAGTCACCGGCGCCGAGGTGGTGTCCGGTGCCCTCCACCGTCACGTCGAGGGCCCCTTCCAGGATCCAGATGTGCTGCTCCAGGCCGGTGACGGGCGGACGGTCGTAGGCGATGTCGGCGCCGGGTGCGAGGCGGGCCTCGACGAGTTCGCCGCGCAGGGCGGGATGCGGCGGTGACACGGACCGCCGCACGAAGCCGGAGGCCTGGTCCTGCCAGACCGGCTGGTCGGCGGCCCGCAGCACGGGTGCCGGCTCGGCCTCGACCTCGCTGAGCAGCTGGGACATGGTCCGCCCGTAGACGGCACACAGGCGGTTCAGGAGGGAGGCCGTGGGGCTGATCTCCGCCCGCTCGGCCCGGGACAGCGTGGACCGGCTCACTCCGCTGCGGTCCGCCAACTCGCCCAGGGAGTAGCCGTGTTCGCTCCGCAGCTCGGCCAGGCGGGCGCCCAGCCGGGTGTCGATCGCGTCCGTGTCGTCACTTCTCATATGTGGGACGGTATCCCGGATATGAGACGACCGGGTTACGGAGTCCTCACACCTGGGCCGCCGCGCCGAGCGCGTCCAGCACCGGGCGGATCAGGGGATGTTCCTCGGCTCCCCGGCGCACCGCGGCGAAGACCCGCCGGGTGGGCGCCGTGCCGTCGACGGGGCGGACGACCACCCCGGTGAGATCCATGCCGCGCAGCGCCGAGCGCGGCACGAGGGCGACGCCCGCGTCGGCGGAGGCGAGGGCGACGACCGCGCGGAAGTCGTCCGAGGAGTGCTCCATGCGGGGCTGGAAGCCGGCGTTCTCGCAGGCCAGGACCACCACGTCGTGGCAGGGATTGCCGGGGTACGGGCCGATCCACGGGTCCTTGGCCAGTTCGGCGAGCGGGACCTCCGCCGCGTCGGCCAGACGGTGGGCGACCGGCACGACCGCGTCGAAGGGCTCGGCGTACAGCGATACGTGGGTCAGCCGCGGGTCATCGGCGGGCGGGGCGCCCCGGTACTCGACGGCGACGGCGACATCGACCTGCCGGTCCAGCACCATCGGCAGGCTGGCGTCGCCCTCGGCGTCCTGGACGCGGATGCGGATCCCGGGCGCCGACTCGGCGAGGCGGGCCACCGCGGGCGCGACGACCAGGGCGATGCCGGTCGCGAAGGAGGCGACGGTGACGGTGCCGGCCGCTCCCGAGCTGTAGGCGGCCAACTCGGCCTCGGCGCGCTCCAGTTGGGCGAGGACCGCGTTGGTGTGGCTGAGCAGGATCTCACCGGCCGGGGTGAGGCGTACGCCCTTGGCACCGCGCTCGACGAGCCGGTGCCCGGTCTCCTGTTCCAGCGCGGCGAGCTGCTGGGACACGGCCGACGGGGTCAGGTACAGCGCGGCGGCAGCCGCCGTCACCGTGCGGTGGTCGGCCACCGCACGGAGGATGTGGAGCCGCCGCGCTTCGATCATGCGATCGATTCTCTCAGGTCGCCGGTGTTTTTCAGCCGGCCAGCTCCGCCCGGGCCGCCACGAAGGCGTCCACCACCCGGTTCACGTCCTCCGTGGAGTGCGCGGCCGACAGCTGGACGCGGATCCGGGCCTGGCCCTGCGGCACCACCGGGTAGGAGAAGCCGATCACGTACACGCCGCGCTCCAGCAGCAGCTCCGCCATGCGCCCGGCGACCGCCGCGTCCCCGATCATCACCGGGGCGATGGGGTGGTCGCCGGGCAGGACGTCGAAGCCCTCCTCGGTCATCCGGCCGCGGAAGAGGGCCGTGTTCTCGGCGAGCCGGACGCGCAGGTCGTCCGCCGACTCCAGCAGGTCGAGGACCTTGAGGGAGGCCGCCGTGATCACCGGGGCGAGCGTGTTGGAGAAGAGGTACGGCCGGGAGCGCTGGCGCAGCAGGGCGACGATCTCGGCGCGGGCGGCGACATAGCCGCCGGAGGCACCGCCGAGCGCCTTGCCGAGGGTGCCGGTGATGATGTCGACGCGGTCCATGACGCCGTGCAGCTCGGGCGTGCCGCGGCCGCCGGGGCCGACGAAACCGACGGCGTGCGAGTCGTCGACCATGACCATCGCGTCGTAGCGGTCGGCGAGGTCGCAGATCTCACGCAGTGGGGCGACGTAGCCGTCCATGGAGAAGACGCCGTCGGTGACGATCAGGCGGCGGCGCGCGTCGGAGGCCTCCTTGAGGCGGGCCTCCAGCTCGGCGAGGTCGCGGTTGGCGTAGCGGAGGCGGCGGGCCTTGGACAGCCGGATGCCGTCGATGATCGACGCGTGGTTGAGCGCGTCGGAGATGACCGCGTCCTCAGGGCCGAGCAGGGTCTCGAACACGCCGCCGTTGGCGTCGAAGCAGGAGGAATACAGGATCGTGTCCTCCTGGCCGAGGAACGCCGACAGCCGCGCCTCCAGTTCCTTGTGCACCTCCTGGGTGCCGCAGATGAAGCGGACGGAGGCCATGCCGTAGCCCCAGCGGTCCAGGGCCTCGTGCGCGGCGGCGACGACCTCGGGGTGGTCGGCGAGGCCGAGGTAGTTGTTGGCGCAGAAGTTGAGGACCTCGCCGGGGCGGCCGCCGGCGGTGACGTTCACGGTGGCGGACTGCGGGCTGCCGATCACGCGCTCGGGCTTGTGCAGTCCGGCGGCGCGGATCTCGTCGAGGGTGGCGCGCAGGTCGTCGCGCACGGAGTCGAACATGAGGGCTCCTGAAGTGCTTGGCGGTGAGGGGGAGTTACGCGGTCCAGTCGAGGATGACCTTGCCGCCGCGGCCGCTCGCCGCGTCGGCGAACGCCGCCTCGAAGTCGCGGAAGCCGTACCGGCCGGTGATCACGGGCGCGAGGTCGAGGCCGCCTTCCAGCAGCACGGACATCGCGTACCAGGTCTCGAACATCTCGCGGCCGTAGATGCCCTTGATCGTGATCATCGAGGTGACGATCCGGGCCCAGTCGACGGGGAACTCCTGCGCGGGCAGGCCGAGCATCGCGATCCGGCCGCCGTGCGTCATGTTGGCGATCATGTCCCGCATGGCCTCGGGGCGGCCGGACATCTCCAGGCCGATGTCGAAGCCCTCGCGCAGGCCGAGCGTGCGCTGCCCGTCGGCGATGGTGGCGTGCGCGACATTGAGCGCAAGGCTGACCCCGACCTTGCGGGCCAGGTCCAGCCGTTCCTCGCTGACGTCGGTGATCATGACGTTGCGGGCGCCGGCGTGCCGGGCCACGGCGGCGGCCATCAGACCGATCGGGCCCGCGCCGGTGATCAGCACGTCCTCGCCGACGAGCGGGAACGACAGCGCGGTGTGCACGGCGTTGCCGAACGGATCGAAGATCGCGGCCACGTCGAGGTCGACGGGCACGCGGTGCACCCACACGTTGGCGGCGGGCAGGACGACGTACTCCGCGAACGCCCCGTCCCGGCCCACACCCAGCCCTATGGTGGCCCGGCACAGGTGCCGACGCCCGGCCTGACAGTTGCGGCACTTGCCGCACACCAGGTGGCCCTCGCCGCTCACCCGGTCGCCGACGGCGATGTCGATGACGTCCCGCCCGGTCTCGACGACCTCGCCGACGAACTCGTGCCCGACCACGAGCGGGGTGCGGATCGCCTGCCGCGCCCAGCCGTCCCAGGCCCTGATGTGCAGGTCGGTGCCGCAGATGCCGGTGCGCAGCACCTTGATCAGTACGTCACCCGGCCCGACGGCGGGCTCCGGGACGTCCGCGAGCCACAGTCCGGGCTCCGCCTTCTGTTTGACCAGCGCCTTCACCGCTACGGCTCCAGGGGGTGAGTCCCGGGTCCGGGCACGCCGAAGGTGCCCCTGGGCCGGGAGAGGAGTGGAATCGCACAGCAATCTGCCGTACGCCGGCCGCACCGGTCCATCGAGGTTTTCTTAAGCGCCGCCTCAGCTTTCCTTCACGCCTCCTGCGTGCCCTGCTTTCCTTCACGCCCCCTGCGTGCCCTGCGCAACGCGGGCGCTCAGTAGGGCAGCATGCCGTCCCGGCCCTCCAGATGTGCGACGAGCTGCGCGGCGTGTTCCTTGATGGCCGTCAGGCCCGGCTTCCCCCACGGCCGGGGCACGACGTCGGCGACGCTGACCGTGCCCAGCACCAGGCCCGTACCGTCGATGAGCGGTGCTCCCAGATAGGAGCGGATACCGAACTCGTCGACCACCGGATTGCCCGCGAACCGCGGATAGTCGTGGACGTCCTCCAGGACCAGGGCCTTGCGTCGCGCCACCACATGGGGGCAGAAGCCATGGTCGCGGGGCAGCGTACGGCCCACCCGGGGGCTGGAGCCGTCGCTCCGCACCACCGGCGCGATGGCCGGCACGTACAGGCCCGCGTAGAACTGGCCCCGCTCGTCCGGGAAGTTGACCATGGCGTACGGCGCCCCGGTGAGCTCGGCGAGACCGTGCGCGAAGGCGTCGAGTGCGGGTTCGGGGCGCTCCCCCAGACCCAGCAGGCGCAGTCGGCCGGCGCGGGCGGGGGCCTCCTTGTCCTCGGGTGTGAGCAGCAGACGACCGGCCGGGCGCGGCGGGTCGTAGCTCATGGGCGTCCTCCCGGACTGTGGGCATGCGTCATATACGGGCTCCGAAGGGTGTTGGAGGATCACATGTGGGCGCCGTACCCGGTCGTGGGGGCAACCGGCGCATGGGCGATGAGGTGGCGCACGAGGGTCAGCAGGGTCTGGACCCCGGAGCTGGAGATCCGGGCGTCACAGCACACGACGGGGATCTCGTCGGACAGGTCGAGGGCCGCGCGCACCTCCCCCGGGTCGTAGCGGTAGGCGCCGTCGAACTCGTTGACGGCGACGATGAAGGCGAGGCCGCGTTGTTCGAAGAAGTCGACGGCCGCGAAACACTCCTCGAGGCGGCGGGTGTCGGCGAGGATGACCGCCCCGAGCGCGCCCTCGCACAACTCGTCCCACATGAACCAGAACCGCTCCTGTCCGGGGGTACCGAACAGGTACAGCACGTGTTTCGGGTCGAGCGTGATGCGGCCGAAGTCCATGGCCACGGTCGTCTCGACCTTGTTCTCGATGCCGTCGAGATTGTCGGTCGCGGCACTGACGGTGGTGAGCAGTTCCTCCGTGCTGAGCGGCGCGATCTCGCTGACCGCGCCGACGAAGGTCGTCTTGCCCACGCCGAACCCGCCCGCCACGAGGATCTTGAGGGCGGTGGGGAACGGATCGCCGCCGTGGCCGGAAGCGTCGGCGTAGTCAGAGCTGTCGTCGTAGTCCATCGAGCACTGCCTCCAGAAGGGCCCGGTCCGTCGGGTTGTGGTGGAACGCGGGGGGCTTGGTGGTCAGCGCCCCGCAGTCGACGAGGTCCGCCAGCAGCACCTTGGTGACGGCCACCGGCAGCTTCAGATGGGCGGCGACCTCCGCGACGGCGACGGGCACACTGCACCGCTCGAGTGCCTGCGCGTGCTCGGGGCCGAGGTAGCCGAGGGGGGTCGCCCCGGTGGCCATCACCTGCGACATGAGGTCGAGCGCGACGGTGGGACGGGTGCGGCCGTTGCTGACCGTGAACGGGCGCACCAGCCGCCCGGCCGCGTCGTCGAGCCAGGGCCCGTCACCGGCCGCCGCCACCCTCAAGACCTCATCGCCGGGGATTCGACGGACTGCTGGCGGGGAGCGGTGACCAGGTAGGGGCGGACGCTCTTGACCAGCATCGCCATCTCGTAGCCGAGGACGGCCGCGTCGGCCTCGCGGCCGGCGAGCACGGCCAGGCAGGTGCCGGAGCCGGCGGTGGTGACGAACAGCAGGGTCGAGGCGAGTTCGACCACGACCTGCCGGACGTCGCCGCCGTCCCCGAAGCGGACGCCGGCGCTGCGGCCGAGGGAGTACAGGCCGGAGGCCAGGGCGGCCATGTGGTCGGCGCTGTCCGGGTCGAGGCCGTGCACGGACTTCACGAGCCCGTCGCAGGACAGGAGCACCGCGGCACTCGTGTGCGGTACGCGCTGCACGAGGCCGCTCATCAGCCAGTCGAGATCGGATACATGGGCGGTCGGCGCATCGCTCGCCATGGTGGATCGACTCCTTGAGGTACGAAGGTCTGCGGGAGCGCTGGGGGTGGAGGTGCAAACGTGGGCGGAAAGGGGGGTGGAAAGGGGAGTGGTCATCCGGCGGGTGCGCTCCCGTCCTGCCGGGTGGTGGCGTGGTCGGGGCGGGACGCGGTCACACCGTCCCGTGCGCCGCGCGCCTCTGTTATGCGGGCCGCGTCCACGGTGGGGAGGGACTCGGTGTGCACCGGCTCCATGGGGGTCGGGTTCCGGTGTGCGGGTTCCCTTTGTGCGGGCTCCCTGTGTGTGGGCTCGTTGTGCGCGTTCTCCCTGTGGAGCGGCGTCATGTGGGCCGACTCCATGTGTGTCGACCCCATGTCCGCCGACTCCGTGTACGTCGGCTCCGTGTACGTCGGCTCCGTGCGTGTCGCCGGGGCCGTGTCGTCCCACTCCATGTTCCCGGCCTCCATGTGCTGTTGGGCCTCGGCGAGGCTGATGCCGCGCTGGAAGGCCGCCATCAGGCCGGGATCGTGGCCGACGAGGAGCTCGGAGTCCTGGCGCGGCGTGGGACCGTCGCGCAGCTGGGGGGCGATGTGTTCCTGGGCACGGCGGCGAGGCAGTTGGGGCTTGCCCATGGTGCCGCGCACCGTGCCGTTGCGCGGGGTGGGCGGCGATGTCACGTTCTCGGCGAGGATGCGCCGGTCGTCGGGGCCGATCCCGGGCCTCGCCTCGGCCGGGTTGGGCCGCGCCCGATGGGTCCCGCGCACGGGCAGGGGCGCGGGCCGGCCGCTCTGGGGGCTTCCGTCCGAGGCCCGTTCGGCCTCCTGCTGGTGCGTACGGGACGTGCCGGCGGTCTGCGGCAGCGACGGCAACGTTTCGGAGGCGGCACCCGACCCGGAAGAGAACCCGTACACCGCCGAGACTCCTGACACGGCGCCCTCGGCTCGGGACGACCCCCTCCTGGACACCGCTCCGGCTCCGGACTCGGACCCGCTCCCGCCTGAGTCTCCAGCCCCGCCCGCGGACTGCCCGAGCCGGCCGAGCTGCCCGGCCTGTCCCTGCTGCCGGGTCTGCCGCAGCGGCACGGCCGGACGATCCTGACCGCCCGCCCCGCCCTCGGCCTGCCCGGTGCCCCCGGGCGCGCCCGCCTCGGCCCCCAGCAGCGCCTGCGGCACGACGAGCACCGCCTGCACTCCGCCGTAGATATTGCTCTGGAGGCGGACGGTGATGCCGTGCCGCCGCGCCAGCTGCGAGACGACGAACAACCCGATGCGGCCGTCCGCGAGGAGCCGGGCGACGTTCACCTGGTCCGGGTCGGCGAGCAGGGCGTTCATCCGCGTCTGCTCCTCCAGCGGCATGCCCAGTCCACGGTCCTCGACCTCGACGGCGAGCCCGGAGGTGACGAGGTTGGCGCGCAGCAGCACCTGGGTGTGCGGGGCGGAGAACACCGTGGCGTTCTCGACGAGTTCGGCCAGCAGGTGGATGACGTCGGCCACGGCGTGTCCGCGCAGGGTGCCGTCGATCGGCGGCACGAGCTTGACCCGCGAGTACTGCTCGACCTCGGCGATGGCGGAGCGCAGCACCTCGGTCATGGAGACCGGGTTGCTCCACTGGCGGCGGGAGACGGCCCCGCCGAGCACGGCGAGGTTCTCGGCGTGGCGGCGGATGCGGGTGGCGAGGTGGTCGACGTGGAAGAGCCCCTTGAGCAGGTCGGGGTCCTCCATCTCGTTCTCCAGCTCGTCGAGGATGGAGATCTCGCGGTGTACGAGCGACTGCAGGCGCCGGGCGAGGTTGACGAACACCTCGAGCTTCTGTTCGCTGCCCGCCTGGCTGGACAGCTGTGAGGCCTGGACGACGGCGGTGACGGCGCCGTCGTGCGCGCGGGTCAGGTCGGCGGAGAGGAGTTCGAAGTCGTCGGCGCCCTCTGCGGGGCCGCCGCGTGGGCTGCTCTGCGGGCCGGGCTGCGACGGAACGTCGCCGCGGCGCAACGCTTCGACCAGGGCGCGCAGGTCGGCCTCGCGCCGCGCGGTGGTGCGGCGCAGGACGCCGATGCGGTCGTGCACGGACCGGGCGGCCCGGTTGGCGGCCACGGCGGCGACGACGATGCCGACGAGGGTCACCGAGACCGCCCCGGAGAGCACGGCCCACAGCGTCGGCCCCGGCCGCGCGCCGGTGGACCGGACGGTGAAGAGGACGGCGGCACAGCCGCTGAGGGCGACGGCGACGGGCGGCAGTACGGCGAGACGCAGCAGCTGGGGCCGTATATGGGTCTCGGGCAGCGCGGGTGCGGTGCGGCCGGCCGGCCGCCCGTGCCGCCCGCCCTCACGGCGGTCTGCGCGTGCGGCCGGGGCGCGGAGGTGAGACATCGGTGTCCTCGTACTGGTCCGTCGGTCCTGGGTGCCAGGGGGGCTTGCGGTGGTGCGGCCGGGCTCACGCGGCCGCTTCCGCACGCCCCGGGCCGCCCGCTCGGGCCCGTCCGGCTCCCGCCCGGCACCGCCGGGTCCGGAGTCCGTGTGCCGCCCGGGCCCGGATGCGGCCACCACGGCGGCTCCCGTCCCGGCGTCGGTCGTGCGCGGGCAGCGGGGATCCCCCTCGCGTCGACTCCCTCGTCCGCCATGCGCCTGCACGTACCGGTCCCCACTCCCTGATCCGTCTGTTTCCCGACGGACACTGACAGTAGTCGTCAGCGCATCATGTGCGGTGGGCAGTTGACAAACTCATACGGTGAGCGTCCCGCTCTGGTATGAGGTCTCGTACGACAGACCGATAACTCCCTCACACCTCCGAACGCGAACAGCAACAGTCCGATCCGACCTGGTCAGAAGTGGTCACACAGACACGGCGAGGGCCGGGGAGTCCATGACCCCCCGGCCCTCGCCGTCGATCCTCCGCTCGCTCCGGCTCAGCCCGCCGGAAGCGTTTCCGGGTCCTCCGTACCCTTGGCCGCCTTGCCGCCACCGTCACTCACCGTATCGGCCTGGGCCACGGCTGCCGCGTCCGACGTGGTCTTGATCGCGGCGTCGGCG
Source organism: Streptomyces sp. NPDC016851 (assembly GCF_055562795.1). Taxonomy (NCBI): domain Bacteria; kingdom Bacillati; phylum Actinomycetota; class Actinomycetes; order Kitasatosporales; family Streptomycetaceae; genus Streptomyces; species Streptomyces sp. NPDC016851. The sequence goes on along the minus strand of NZ_JBVHEP010000010.1, from coordinate 228,461 downwards.
AGGGCCTCACCGACCGGAAACCCACCCGCCGGGGCGAGCGCCACCCCGCGCCACCATGGCTCGGAAGGGACGGTCCCGGCGGTGGGCTCGAAGGGCTCGCCGGGGTGGGGCAGGGCGATCCGGGCGCCCACGGCGCGGGCGGCCGCGACCGTCCCCTCGCCGGGATCCGCCCACGGGTGGGTCGCGAGGTTGAACGTGGCCCAGTGGATCGGCAGCATCGGGCCGTGCTCCGGTCCGCCCTGGAGGTCGAGGTGGGCGCGCATGCCCTCCTCGGGGGTCATGTGGATGTCGGGCCAGAAGTCGGAGTACGCGCCGATCTGGATCATCGTGGCGTCGAACGGCCCGTGGTCCGCGCCGATCTCCTTGAAGCCGTCGAAGTAGCCGGTGTCGCCGCTGTGGTAGATCCGGTGCTCCTCGCCGGCGACGACCCAGGAGGCCCACAGGGTGTGCTGGGTGTTGCGCAGGCCCCGGCCGCAGAAGTGCCGGGCCGGAGTGGCGGTCAGGGTGAGGCCGCCGATCTTCGTCGACTCGTGCCAGTCCAGTTCGCGCAGCCGGCCGGCGGACACGCCCCAGTGCTCCAGGTGCGCCCCGACGCCGAGCGGCACGGCGAACAGCGTGTCCGTGCCGGCCAGGGCCTTGATGGTGGGCATGTCCAGGTGGTCGTAGTGGTCGTGCGAGATGACCACGACGTCGACCGGGCCGAGCGCGGCCAGCGGCAGGGGCACCGGGTGCAGCCGCTTCGGCCCGGCGAACGGGAACGGGGAGCAGCGCTCGCCCCACACGGGGTCGAACAGCACGCGCCGGCCGTCGATCTCGGCGAGCACGCTGGAGTGCCCCATCCAGGTCAGGCGCAGCCCGGTGGCCGGGGGCCGGGCGATGTCGGCGAGGGTGGTGGCGTGCACCGGCACGGTGCCCTTCGGGGCACGGCGGGGCCGGGCCTCCTTGTCGAAGAAGACCTTGGCGAAGTCGAGGGTGGAGCCCGAGGGCCGGGTCCGCGCGGGACCTCCGGGGTTCTGGAAGACCCCGTCCTTGAAGTGGGGCGATCTGCGGATGCGCGCCATGCGCTCACCGCTCGGATCCGCGCCGAACGCCCCGGGCCGGAGCGCACGGAGCCCGGAGCTCGGGGAACGGAAACCGGCCACGGTACCTCCAGGTGGAGTCGGTCAGGCTTTCCATTATGGTCGGCCCCTCCAAACACACCGGGACCCAGGGGTCCCACGGGCGGCGATACTGAACGCCGATTCAGTAATCACGGCGACATCACGGCGAAGGAGCCCGCATGGCCAGCCCCCTGCTGTCCCTCACCTGGACCGACCACATCACCGGCCGCCAGGGCTTCCTGGTCGTCGACCGGCTGGTGCGCGGTGTCGCCAGCGGCGGCCTGCGGATGCGCGCGGGCTGCACCCTGGACGAGGTCACCGGCCTGGCCCGCGGCATGACCATGAAGGAGGCGCTCCACTACGACCCCGCCGCCCGCTACGTCCCGCTCGGCGGCGCCAAGGGCGGCATCGACTGCGACCCGCACGACCCGGAGGCCTACCCGCTGCTGGTGCGGTACCTGCGCGCCATGCGGCCGTACATCGAGAGCTTCTGGACGACCGGCGAGGACCTCGGGCTCACCCAGGACCTGGTGGACCGGGCCGCGGCCGAGGCCGGGCTGGTCTCCTCCATCCAGGCCGTCTACCCGCTGCTGGACGACGAGGCCGAGGCGCGGCGGCGGCTCCGGGACGCCTTCGCGGTCGAGGTGGACGGCATCGGCCTGGACGAACTGGCCGGCGGCTGCGGTGTCGCCGAGGCGGCCCTCACGGCACTGGACCACGCCGGGGTGCCCCACGCGGGGACGCGGGTCGCCCTCCAGGGGCTGGGCACCATGGGCGGGGCCACCGCGCGTTTCCTCACGCGCGCGGGACTCACGGTCGTGGCCGTCGCCGACATCAAGGGCACGATCGCCAACCCGGCGGGGCTCGACGTCGAGGCACTGCTCGCCGCGCGGGACGCGCACGGCACCGTGGACCGCTGCACCCTGCGCCCCGGCGACCGCGAACTGCCGGGCGACGCCTGGCTTTCGGTCGACGCGGACGTCCTGGTCCCCGCGGCCGTCTCGTACGCGATCGACGCCGGGAACCAGGAGCGGATCACCGCCCGCTGGGTCGTCGAGGCGGCCAACATGCCCGTACGACCGGAGGCGGAGCTGCTGCTCGCCGCGCGCGGGGTGACCGTGCTGCCCGACGTCGTGGTCAACTCCGGGACGAACGCCTGGTGGTGGTGGACGCTGTTCGGGGACATCGGCCCTGACGCCGAGGAGGCGTTCGCGCACACGCGCCGCTCGATGCGGTCCCTGGTGGAGCGGATGCTGGCCCGCGCACGGGCCGACGGCACGACGCCGCGGGCTGCCGCCCACGCGCTCGTGGCGGACCGGCTGCCGGTCATGGCGGAACGGTTCGGCTGCTACCGCTGACAGACGGCGCAGCAGCGCCGGGCCCCTTGCCGTACCGGCCGAATACACCGGTCAAGAGGGTGCGGGCGCGTGTGTAGGGTGACGCCGTGACGAGAGTCCGGTTGAGCGTGGCGCAACGGCGCGAGGAGTTGCTGCGGGCCGCCGTCGAGCAGATCGAGGCCCGGGGTGTGGCAGCGGTCAGGATCGCCGACGTGGCCTCGGCGCTCGGTGTGAGCAACGCGCTGGTGCTCTACCACTTCTCGACGAAGGAGAAGCTGGTCGCCGCCGCGTTCCGGCACGCGGCCGAGGCCGACCTCGCGCATCTGCGCAGGCTGCTCGGCCGCCGTACGTCGGCACTGCGCCGGCTGCGGTCGGCCGTACGGTGGTACGCCCCGACCGGCCAGGCCAAGGGCTGGCGGCTGTGGATCGAGGGCTGGGCGGCGGCACTGCGCGAGCCCGCGCTGCGGGAGGTCGCCCAGGACCTCGACCGGCAGTGGAAGGCGGCTCTCGCCGAGGTCATCACGGAGGGCATGGCGGCAGGAGAGTTCCACTGCCCCGATCCCCACGGCGCGGCCCTGCGCCTCACCGCCCTCCTCGACGGCCTCGCCGTCCAGCTGACCTCCTACCCGGGCGCGGTACCGCGGGCACGGGCCCAGGAGTGGGCCGAGGAAGCTCTGGCCCGCGAACTGGGCCTGGAACCGGCGGCCTTGACCCGCCCTTGACCGGACGCGACCCGAATCAGCCACCTATCCGCGAGGGTCAGTGCCGCCCGAGGTCGTTTCCGGCTTGCTGTGGAGCACCTCGCGGGCCTGCTCCGCGGCACGGATGAGGCTCTCGGCGACGAAGTCGACGAAGCGGGCGATGTTCTCCAGGCGGATCGCGGCCGGGGTGTCGGGGCCGAGGACACCGACGCCCTGCCGTGCGGCCGCGGCCAGTTGGGCGTTGGACCGGGCGGCGGCGATCATCGACTGGTAGAAGACGTCGTCGTCGACGGCGTAGCGCTCGCGGCGGCCCTCACCGCGCTCCCGGCGGATGAGCCCCTGACTCTCCAGGAACGCGACCGCCTTGGACACGGAGGCCGGGCTGACCTGAAGGTGCCGGACGAGTTCGGACGCGGTGAGGCTGCCCACATCGGTGGTGTAGAGGCAGGTCAGCACCCGGGACATCATCTTGGGCAGGCCCTGCTGCATGAGGAGGGTGGTGAACATCTCCTCGTACTCGCGCACGGCCTCGGTGTCACGCCCGTGGTCCGACGCAGGCGCCTGCGCCCCGCGGGAAGCGGCCTGCCTGCGCCGGTGGGTCCGGCGTTCGGTGGCGCGGTGGGCCAGGTCGGCACGGTAGGCGGTCGGGCCGCCGTTGCGCATCACTTCACGCGTGACCGTCGAGGTCGGACGACCGAGCCCCCTGGCGATCTCCGCGTAGGCGAGGCCATCACCCAGCCCCTGCGCGATCTGCTGACGCTCCTGCAGGGTGAGCCTGCCTCCCGGCATCGTGAACTCCTTCGTTGCTCCAAGGTGCCGCGAGCATAGCGTTCACTCTCCTTGTATTGCAACGGAGAGAACAGCGATCGTTGCATTGAATCCAAGTCCATTGCAACAATCCTCCTGTCTTCAACTGCATAAACTGCGATCACACGCAACAGCGTTGTTGCCATTCTCTTAAACGCAACGTAGCTTTCTGCCATCGGAAACAACGACCGAAGGAGAACACGGTGACCGATCGCCCGGAGTTGCAGAAGGCCATGCAGGAGATCGTCGATTCCGGTTTCACCGGGATGCAGCTGCGCGTGCACGACGAGCGGGGCGAGTGGGTCGGCAGCGCCGGCTTACGCGAGCTGGGCGAGAGCGCCGAGCCGCCGGCCGACGGTCACTGCCGGATCGGCAGCAACACCAAGACCTTCACCGCGGCCCTGGTCCTGCATCTGGTGGCCGAAGGCAGGATCGGGCTGGACACCCCGGCGGGTGACTACCTGCCCGAGTTCGGGCTGGACCGCCGGATCACGGTACGGATGCTGCTCCAGCACACCAGCGGGGTGTTCAACTTCACCGGCGAGTTCTACGACGACGGGACGTTCGCGCCGGGCATCCCCGTCAGGGGCAAGGAGTGGGTGGACAACCGATTCAAGACTTACCGGCCGCAGGAACTGGTACAGCTGGCGTTGTCCAAGCCGGCGCGGTTCGAGCCGGGGACGGACTGGAACTACTCCAACACCAACTACGTGCTGGCCAGGCTGCTGGTCGAGAACGTCACCGGTCGCTCGCCGGCCGAGGAGATGCAGCGGCGGATCATCGAGCCGCTCGGGCTGTCGGGCACCGTGGCGCCGTACACCCAGCAGGAGGTCCCTGAGCCGCATGCCCACGCCTACTACCGGTACGAGGAGGAGGAGGGCCGGCAGATGACGGTGGACGTCACCCGGCAGGACCCCTCCTGGATCTCCGGCGGCGGCGACATGATCTCGACCACCCGGGACCTCCACACCTTCATCTCCGCGCTCCTGGGCGGCAGGCTCCTGCCGGCTCCGCTGCTGGCCGAGATGTGCACGCCACATCCCAAGGCGGGCTACGGCCTGGGGGTGTTCGTGCAGGACACGGAGGACGGCGGCACGGTCATCACCCACAACGGGGGTATCACCGGCCACGCGGCGCTGATGTACGGCACGCCCGACGGCCGCAAGACCCTGACCGCCGCGCTGAACTACGTGGACGACGCTGCGATGTCCCTGGCCGGGCCGTTCCAGAAAGCGACGCAGAGGCTCGTCAAAGAGGTCTTCGGCGGCGGTCGGACTGGGCGGGCCGCGTCGACGGACTGAGCAACGCGCGTCAGGCCGAACCCAGTTGGGCGAGGGTCGAGGAGTGCATCTCCGTGGCGAAGACGCTGCGGCGCGTCACCAGCAGACGGTGGGCCTTGGACAGCTGGGTGGGCAGCGCCACCGCGTCCTCGGAGACGATCCGCCGGTGTGAGCGGTCCAGCTCCACGCGCACGATCAGATCCAGGACGCGGTCGCTGACGATGGACGAGCCGAGGAGCCACAGGCCAGGGCCTCGGCCGGACTTGGGAGGGTCGAAGGCGAGGTGCAGCAGCCCGGCCGAACGCGCCATGGGAGAGGACAGGCGGTACCAGGTGATCCGGCCGTGCTCGTCGATCCGCCCGAAGGTGCCCGTACCTCCCTCCTCCGTACCGAGCAGCGCCACCCACAGCGCGTCCAGCCCGGCGATCACCCCGACGGGGGTGGCACCACGCTCCGGCGGAATCGCGATCTGCGTCGTACGACCGGACGGGAACGGAATGCGCAGCAGGGAACTGGCCTTGTCCTGGCTCGCGTAGAACTCGCCGCTCACCGGGTGCCGCCCGACGAAGATCGGCTGCGCCCGGGCTTCGAAGAACCAGTGGCGCTCGGGGTGACGGTGGTCGATGGCCAGCACCTCATTGGTGCCCTTGAGACTGACCCACAACAGGTCGCCGTACTCCCCGACGTAGTGAGGGCCCTTCCCCCCATCGGGAATCGGGATATCGCGCAGCACCCGGGGTGCCGCCTTCAACGAGTGCGGCGCGGGATCCAGCAGCAGCAAGTGGTTCCCGCCCTCCAGCGTGGCCCAGATCCTGCCCGGGTAGCGGGTGGAGGCGGCCAGACCGTGCGGCAGGTCCGCGTCGTCGCCCAGCGGGAACTGCTCCAGCCCGGTGACCTGTTCGGTGTGCGGGTCCAGTGCGAGTTTGAGCAGTCGGCTGGGGTACCACTGGGTGATGAGGAGCAGCGGGGCGCCGGGCACCTTCACGGGTTCATGGGTCTGCCCGGCCTCAGGAAGGGCGTACTCCCTCAGCGACCGGCTCCGGAGCGCGCCGGGGCTCGTGGGCGCGGCCGACGCGGTGTCCGGACCGAGTGCGAGACCGGCTCCTCCCGCGGCACCGAGCGCGACAAGCCCTCGCTGAAACGTACGACGGTCCATGCAGTCCTCCGCGGTCCCTGTCCATGAGCGTGACGCACATGGTTCAGGGCCGCGGCCGCCGAATGCCGCCTTCACGGGGTTCGCCTCGCCGTAATCACCCGTTCGAGCACATCGAGCCGAGCCGAACCGGCGCGGGGTGCTGCCGGCGGCTACCCGGGACGGGGGGTGCGCAGCCCGGCGGAGCGGGGTGCCGCTGCGCCCACCCGTGCCGCCTGGGGGCACCTCCCAGGCCCTTAAGGCACTGGGGGAGGCACGACTGCCCGCAGCGGCGGCCGGCGGCAGCTAAGCCACCGCAGCGATCCGCATCCGGATGTCCTCCGGCGACAACGCACCCTTCGCCGTCACATGATCCCCCGACGACTCCCCACGCAGCCGCCGCCCGATCCACGGCACCAGAAACTCCCGCGCCCAGTGCACGTCGTCCCGGCGGACCTCGAGCGGCCCCCGAGCCGGCAACGGCGGCCACGGCTGCTCCGGGTCCGCCGGAACCTCCAGCCCGAGCACCTGCCCCGCGCGGAGCGCCACCCGCGTGTGCCCCTCCGGCGACAGGTGCAGCCGGTCGGCGTCCCAGGCCCTGCGGTCCTGGACACTGCGCAGGGACCACAGGTCGAGCACCGGGCAGCCGTACCGGTCGGCGATGGCCCGCACATGCCCGTTGTACGTCGCGATCTTGCCGCGCAAGTGCTTGAGCACGGGCATCCCACGCGTGTCGAACCCGGTCGTCACCATCACCGTGCCGGCCACGGCGGTGAGCCGCACCAGGGCCCGCTCGAAGCGCTCGGCCACCTCGTCCGGGTCGGTACCCGGCCGGAGGATGTCGTTGCCCCCGGCACAGAACGAGACGAGGTCCGGGGCCATTTCGACGGCCCGCGGAACCTGGTCCGCCACGATCTGGTCGAGGAGTTTCCCGCGCACGGCGAGGTTGGTGTAGTGGAAGTCGCCTTCGGGCCGGCGGTCGGCGAGCAGGACGGCGAACCGGTCGGCCCAGCCGACGAACGCCCCGTCGGGGCCGGGATCACCGACGCCCTCGGTGAAGCTGTCCCCCACCGCCACGTACGACCCGATCACTGCTGTGCTGTCACTCTTCGAATCGTCTGCCACAGCAGCACATGATTCACCTTCCAATGTGACCTACGCGACCGTAGGAAAGGGTTGACGGGCGGTGAGATAAGCCACTCCCCAAGTGTTCACCAACTCCGGAATAGGACACCTGTCAGCGATGTTGGGGGTTCAGTCGCCACACCCGGAATCCTGTGATCCGGAAGTGACTCCACACGGTCCGGAAGCCGAAGTGCCCACTCGTGTACGGCTCCGGATCGCGGTAGTCGAAGACGAGCCTCCCGTTGTTCCACCACCGCACCGTCGAACCGTCGGAGACGATCCGCACGCGGTTCGGCTCACCCGGCACCAGCAGCGGCTCGGTGTAGTCGTAGACCAGGGGCCGGACACCGGGCTGCCCGACGTACCGCCGCAGCCGGGTCGTGGTGTTGTAGTTGGCACCGTAACCGGCGTAGTACGTCGTCAGGTGGTCGTACTCCTCCAGCGCCCCACCGCGCGGCGTCGCGAAGAGGTCGCCCGGGGAGCGGACGTCGGTCGCGTTCCAGAAGTTGTTGAGGTCCGAGACTCGGTCGTTGGCCCCACCCTCGGAGACCGGCGTGGCGGTGTACTCGAGGACGTACGGCCCTTCGAGCCGCTGCCTGAACCATACGGTCGCCCCGCTCGGCACGTCGATCTCCAGAACGCCACGGGACGCGGTGACGGTGCCACCGTTCTGGAGTTCGGTAGCCCACTGGGCGAGACCGTGACAGAAGTCGTCCCGGGCGATGAGGCGGCGGTGCCGGGGCGCGGCGTGGGCGGTGCCCGTCGGGACGAGGGCCGCCGCGGCGGCTCCGGCGGCCAGGGTTGCGAACGCTCTGCGAGTGGTCGGCACGGGACAGGTCTCCTTGGGGATCCGCCTGGAAGGCTCCAGAAAGCGCTTGCGCTCCGGACGGGATCACTGTGTCCCAACTGCCGCCCGCTGTCGATCCCTTGGGACGGTCGGAAGGTGCGCGCACACCGAAGGCCGGACCCGGGGATCGGGGTCCGGCCTTCGGTCGCGTGTCAGGCAGGTGGTGACGCGGTCGGTCAGCCGACGGAGACGCCGTGCGAGCGCAGGAAGGCGACCGGGTCCACGTCCGAGCCGTAGTCCGGCGTGGTGCGGATCTCGAAGTGCAGGTGCGGTCCGGTCACGTTGCCGGTGGCGCCGGACAGGCCGATCTGCTGCCCGGCGCTCACGGTCTGGCCGGCCGAGACGGAGAGCGAGGACAGGTGGGCGTACTGCGCGTAGCTGCCGTCGTTCAGCCTGATGACGACCTGGTTGCCGTACGCGCCGCCCCACCCGGCGGAGACGACCGTGCCCGCGCCGACGGCCTTGAGCGAGGTGCCCGTCGGGACGACGAAGTCGACACCCGTGTGGTAGCCGCTGGACCACATGCTGCCGGACATCCGGTACGGGGTGCCGACGGTGGCACCGTCCACCGGGGCGCTGTAGCCGCTGGAGGTCGCGGCGGCGGGCTTGGCGGCGGCCGGCTTCGAGGGCGACTCGGCGGCGGACGACTTCGAGGCCGAGGACTTCGAGGGCTTGGAGGCCGAGGCCTTCGACGGGGCCGGGGACTCGCTCGCCGCCGCCTTCTTGCCGACCGCCAGCTTCAGCCCCGGGTGGATCAGCGACGGGTCGTCACCGATGGCGTCACGGTTGTCCGAGTAGAGCTTCTTCCAGCCGCCGTCGACGTTCTGCTCGTCGGCGATCTTCGCGAGGTAGTCACCGGCCCGCACGGTGTACGAGCGGGCGCCCGTGGCCTTTTCGGTGGCCTTCTTCTCGGCGGCCGGCGCGGACTGGACGGCCTTTTCCGGAGCCGACTGCGGGGTGGCGGCGTGGGCGCCGGTGGCCCCCATGAGCGGAAGGGCGAGAGCGGCCCCACCGGTTCCGGCGACGGCGATGGAGCGGGTGAAACGCTGGGACTTCGGGCGGCGATGCTTACCCTTCGCGGGCATGGCGAATTCCTCTCCGTCGCCTGCGAGGTGAGCTGTCGGGTTCGGACTGGAGATGCCCGGCCGCGCCGAGGCGCGGCTTAACCCCAAGCCGTTCCGGGAACCGGAACAGGCGTCTTACCTGTGGGTCCCCCGCTCCTGCCGTACGTCGGGTCAGTGTGTGCGGGCTCCGGGCGGCGGCAGGATTAGGCGTCCGTCCGGATTGGTGGGGAACGTAAGCGACCAGGACGCAAAGGGACAAGCTCGCGGTTGCCTGTGACGGCCTTTTTCTTGACGCGCCGACATTTTTTCCGTCACGGAGCGTGGATTACCGATCTCCAGCCTCCCGCAATCTCCCTGAATAACGCCGGAATTACGTGCACATGGCAACAACACATCGTCACGAATATGACGATGCTCACGCACCCCGGCCTCATCTCCTTTACAGCCGGGGCACGTTATACCTAAACAGTCGAAGCGCTCCCTATTCGGACAGAAGGGCTACTTGCGCTTAAGCCGGACCACGGTGGCGTCCAGATCGCCGCGCAGACCGACCCGCAGCCCGTGATGGAGCAGCACGGCTCCCCGGTGAACTTCGCCCGTTTCGCGGCATTCGTACGACGCCGCCGGGTCGAGACCCCGCAACCGGAGCGCCGGAACGGGCTCGCCGTAGCGCTGCGCCTGGAGCCAGGCGAGGACGACGGTCTCCTCGCCGAGGACGTACTGAACGGCGCTCAGGCCGCCCTCCGGCGGGCGCAGCCGGTACAGGTCGCCGCGCTGCACCACGGGCCGGATCTCCTTGTAGAGCTCCACCCAGTCCCGCGCCTCGGCGAGCTCCTCCTCCGTCCACCGGGTGAGGTCACCGCCGACCCCGAGCACCCCGGCCATGGCGCTGACGAACCGGAACCTCAGGGAGCTGGCCCGCTGGTTGAGCATGGCGTTCGGGCTGTCGGTGACCCAGGCGGCCATGACCCGGGCCGGGTGGATCTGGCTGAAGCCGTGCTGGATGGCGAGCCGGTCGAGCGGGTCGGTGTTGTCCGAGGTCCACACCTGGTCCGTACGGCCGAGCACACCGAGGTCGATCCGGCCGCCGCCGCCCGAGCAGGACTCGAAGGCCACCCCGGGGTGGGCGGCCCGCAGCCGGTCCAGCAGGGCGTACAGGGCGTGCACGTGGTCGACCCAGAGCCGCTGCGGGTAGGAGTCGTCCGGCCACCCGGCGTCGGTGAAGCAGCGGTTGAAGTCCCACTTGACGTAGTCGATCGGCGCGCTGGAGAGGAGCCCGTCGAGCTGCTCCCAGAGGTACTCCTGGACGTCCTCGCGGGCGAGGTTCAGTACGAGCTGATTGCGGAACTCCGTCCGCTTTCGTCCCGGTTGGTACTGCACCCAGTCCGGGTGCGCGCGGTACAGCTCGCTGTCCGGGTTGACCATCTCCGGCTCGACCCAGATGCCGAACTGCATGCCGAGGCCGTGCACGTGCTCGGCGAGCGGCTTCAGGCCGCCCGGGAAGCGGTCGGGGTTGGGGGCCCAGTCGCCGAGTCCGGCACGGTCACTGGTGCGCGTCCCGAACCACCCGTCGTCGACCACGAACAGCTCGACACCCATGGCGGCGGCCCGCTCGGCGAGCGCCCGCTGCTGCTCCTCGGAGATGTCGAACTCGGTGGCCTCCCACGAGTTGAACAGCACCGGCCGGTCCTGGTCCGCGTCCGGGATCACGTACGTCCGCTGATAGGCGTGCCAGGCGCGGCTGGCCCCGCCGTGCCCGCCGTCGCTCCAGAGCCCGGCGAAGACGGGAGTCGTGTACGACTCCCCCGTGCCCAGCATCAGCAGGCCCGATTCGTCGTAGCCGGCCCCGCCGGTGATCTGCACGCGTGCGTCCGGGAGCTGGGCCACGGCGATCCGCCATGACCCGGACCAGCCCAGGGCGCATGCGTAGACCTCGCCGTGCTCCTCGGTCGCGTCGGTGTCGAGCGCGACCCACGGCAGGTGCTGGTGACCGGTGTGGCCGCGGCGGCTGCCGATGACCCTCTCGCCGTGGGTGAGGTCGGAGCGCTCCAGCCGGGACTCGGCACCCCAGCGGCCGTGCAGCTGGGACAGCCGCCAGGAGTCGCGGTCGGGCAGGGTCCAGGTGGCGGAGTCGGCGCGCAGCACCTCGACGGCGGGTCCGCGGTTGTCGAGGGTCACCCGGCGTTCGACGACGTCCGTCGCGGAGCGCATCCGGTAGTGCAGCGTGATGGCCAGGTCGCCGTCGCGGAAGCGCAGCCGCAGCTCCCCGTCCTCGGTGTCATGGCCCTCGTAGGCCCACTCCGTGCCGCGCCGCTCGCCGGTGCGGACGGACAGGGCGGGCCGGGTGAAACGGGGGCCGCCCTCGACCGGATACTCCTCGCGTCCGTCGAGCGGTGACTCGAAGGGCCAGTAGTCCGGCAGCGGGCTGACGGCGAGGGCCTCGGCGTCCGCGAGGGCGATCCGGGGCCCCCAGTGCAGGTGCAGCAGTTCGTCCCGGTCGGTGACATGGACGGCGTAGCTGCTGGCCGGCCCGGAGAGGACCCATGTACGACCGTCTTCGGAGATGTCCAGCATCAAGGCCTCACAGATTCGAACAAGCCCGACCAGGGGCGACCAGGCTCCGACATCATCAAGGTCCGTGGGGGCTCCCGGCAACGCCTGTGGACAACTCATTGCCCCAGGCAGGCATGTCGTATCGTCGAGTGGTGCCCGTCGACGAGCCGCGCCGGCGGCGCCGAAGGGGAGGAGCCCTCGTGACACAGCAGGTCCCGTCGACCGAGCCCGAGCTGGCCGGAGTGCGCAACTTCCGTGATGTGGGCGGACTTCCGACCGTGGACGGACGGCGGGTGCGGCAGGGGGTGCTGTTCCGCAGCGGACACCTCGCCCATGCGACCGGGGAGGACGCCGCCTTCCTGACCACCCTGGGCCTGCACACGATCTTCGACTTCCGCAACGCGGCCGACCAGAAGCTCGAAGGGCCGGACGTCGAGCTGCCGGGCGTGCGCAATGTGAACCTGCCGCTGAGCGACCCCGCCGACGGCGCCGAGTTCTGGAAGATGGTGCGCGACGGCGACCTGGACCAGCTGCGCGCGATCCTCGCGGACGGCAAGGGCGCGGACCGGATGATCGCCTCGTACCGCACGATCATCCGGAGCCGCACGGCCGAGCACTCCCGGGTGCTGCACTCGCTCGCTGAGGACAGCGTCCCCGCGCTGATGCACTGCGCGGCGGGCAAGGACCGCGCGGGTCTGTCCATCGCGGTGACGCTGCTCGCCCTGGGCGTCGAGCGCGAGGCGATCGTCGACGACTACCTGAAGTCCAACGCCAAGCACCGCCGCTACAAGGTGCACCGCAGCAGCACCGCCGCCTCGGCCTACTCCCCCGAGGTCATGGAGCTGCTCAGTCCCCTGTTCGACGCGCGCGCCGAGTATCTGACGGCGGCCTTCGACACCATCCAGGAGACCTGGGGCGGCGTCGACACCTACCTGGAGAAGGGGCTCGGGCTCACCCCGCAGACCCGGGAGCGGCTGCGCGAGCGGCTGCTCGACTGACGGCCGGCGCCCGCCCGGCGGCTACTTGGCGCCCACCTCGAACAGCAGATACACGAAGGCCGCGAAGACATGGCCCAGGACGAGGTAGATGAACAGCCGCACCCACAGGGCGCGGGGAAACTTCTCCTCCATGTCCTTCACGGCCTGTCTCCCGGGGTGGGGCCCAGGCACAGGGCCGCCGTGGGACTCTGCAAGAGGGTGTGGACGAAGAGCAGTTCGACACCGTCCGGGTCCTGGGCGGCGATCCGGTGCGGGGTCAGCGAGTCGAAGTGGGCGCTGTCGCCCGGCGCGAGCTGGTGCGTGGTGTCGCCGAGGCGCAGTCGCAGCCGTCCCCGGAGCACATGGAGCCACTCCTCGCCGGGATGGACGCGGACGATGTCGCCCTGGGAGCCGTAGGGGACGTGCACGCGCAGGGCCTGCATTCCGCGCCCGGGCGCGCCGGCCTGCCAGTACGTCCAGCCGCCCGCCTCGGTCGGTTCCATGTCGGCGGCGCGTATGACGGCGTCCCGGGCGGCGGCCGTCTCGCCGAGCAGCTCGGCGACGGTCGTACCGTAGATGCGGGCGAGCGCGAGCAGCATCGGCAGGGAGGGCTGGCGCTGCCCGGTCTCCAGGCGGGAGAGGTGGGCGGGCGACAGCCCGGCCGCGCGGGCCGCGGCCTCCAGGGTCAGTGAGGCCTGGCGCCGCAGCGACCGCAGCTGGGGCGCGACGGCGGGCAGCGCATCCGCTGCCTGGTCGGGCGACGGGGCGGCCCCGGAGGGCCGCTCGGTCTCGGAGGAGCTCATGCCTCCATTCAGCCGCAGGCTTGCCCCAGCGGCAAATTTCTTGCCTCAGAGGCAAAAGATCAGCGGTTGGCCACCGCCTGTTTGACGAGCGTCTTGCCGAAGTCCCACATCAGGCCCCCGTCGTGCGCGTCGTCCATCACGGCCGTGAAGGCGTCGACGAACCGGTCCACCTCCCGCTCCCCGATGATCAGGGGCGGGATCAGCTTGATCACCTCCATGTGGTCGCCGGAGACCTGGGTGAGGATCCGGTGCTTCTGGAGCAGCGGTACGACGACCATCTGCGCGAACAGTCCCTTGCGCGCGGCCTGGAGCATGGCCCAGCGGCTGCGCAGCTTCAGCGACTTCGGCCGGCCGAACTCGATGCCGATCATCAGGCCCCGCCCGCGGACGTCGGCGAGCATCTCGTACTTGTCCGTCAGTGCCGCGAGCCGGGATCTGAACAGTTCCCCGGTGGCACGGACCCCGGCGACGATCTGCTCGTTCTCCATCACCGACAGCACCGCCAGGCCCGCCGCCATGGCCTGCGCGTTGGACCCGAAGCTCGCCGAGTGGACCAGCACCCGGTCCATCGACGAGTAGACCTTCTTGAAGATCCAGTCCTTGCCGAGCGTCGCGCCCACCGGTACATAGCCGCCGGAGAGCGCCTTGGCCACGCACACCAGGTCGGGTTCCACGCCCTCCTCGTGCTGGTAGGCGTAGAAGTCGCCGGTGCGGCCGAGGCCCGTCTGCACCTCGTCGGCGATCAGCAGCGCCTTGTGCCGGTGCAGCAGTTCCTGGGCGGCCAGCAGGTAACCGGGCGGGGACTCCAGCACGCCCTTGCCCTGGATCGGCTCGACGATCAGGGCGGCGACGTCCCCCTTCCTCAATTCTCTCTCCAGCGTGTCGAGATCGCCGAGCGGTACGGCCGTGTCGGGCAGCAGCGGGGCGAAGCCGTCGCGGAATCCCGACTCCCCGTTGACGGAGAGGGAGCCGGTGGTCAGGCCGTGGAAGGCGTGCGCGCAGTACAGGATCCTGGGCCTGCCGGTGGCGTACCGGGCGAACTTCAGCGCTCCCTCGACGGCCTCCGTGCCGCTGTTGCCGAAGAACACCCGGTCCAGGTGCGGGCTGTGCGCGAGCAGCTTCTCGGCGAGCAGGCCCGGGAGCGGCTGGCAGTCGAAGCGGGTGAGGTCGGCGAGCTGGGCGTCCAGGACGTCGTGCAGCGCCTTGCGCACCACGGGGTGGTGGCGGCCGAGGCCCATCACCCCGAACCCGGCGAGCATGTCCAGGTAGTCGTTGCCGTCCGCGTCGTAGAAGTAGGCGCCCTCGGCGCGCTCGTAGACCTTGTCGAAGCCGATGGTGTGCAGCATGCGCGGGAGCTGGTGGTTGAGGTACCGGGTGTGCAGCTCGTAGCGCTCGGCTCCGCGCTCGGCCAGCAGTGCTCCGAGGTCGAACTCCCCGGCCTGCGACGACTCCGACGCGGATTCGGCGGTGGTCATTCCTGTGGCTCCTTGGACAGCTCTTTCTTCACGGTCAGGCTCGCGCTGATCCGTCCGGCGACCTCGACGGGTGTCAGACCGATGTCGGCGAGCACCTCGCCGCGCTTGGCGTGCGCGAGGAACTGCTCCGGGATCCCGAAGCGCCGTACGGGCACGTCGACGTCGGCGTCTCCCAGGGCCAGCGCCACGGCCGAACCGACCCCGGCCGCCCGGCTGTTGTCCTCGACGACGGCGACCAGGCGGTGTTCGGCGGCGAGACCGGGCAGCGCCGGGTCGACCGGCTTGACCCAGCGCGGGTCGACGACGGTGCAGCCGATGCCGCGGGCTTCGAGCAGGTCGGCGGCCTGGAGGCAGACAGGCGCCATCACGCCCACGGCCACCAGCAGAACCTCCGGCTCGGGAGCACGGTGCAGCACGTCCAGTCCGCCCACCCGGTCCACGGCCGGGATCGACGGGCCGACGGACTCCTTCGGGAAGCGCAGCAGTGTCGGCGCGTCGTCGACGGCGACGGCCTCGCGCAGCTGGGCGCGCAGCTGGTCGGCGTCCCGCGGCGCGGCGATCCTGAGGCCGGGGACGACCTGGAGGATCGACATGTCCCACATGCCGTTGTGGGACGGCCCGTCGACGCCGGTGACACCGGCCCGGTCCAGCACGAAGGTCACCCCGCACCGGTGCAGGGCCACGTCCATCAGGAGCTGGTCGAAGGCGCGGTTGAGGAAGGTGGCGTAGACGGCGACGACCGGGTGCAGGCCGCCCGTCGCCAGGCCCGCCGCGGACACGGCCGCGTGCTGCTCGGCGATACCGACGTCCCACACCCGGTCCGGGAACCGCTCGGCGAACCTGCCCAGGCCGACCGGATGGAGCATGGCGGCGGTTATCGCGACGACGTCGTCCCGTTCCTCGCCGATCCTGACGATCTCGTCGCCGAACACGGAGGTCCACGAGGGGCCGCCCGCCGGGGAGAGCGGCGCGCAGGTCAGCGGGTCCATGACGCCGACGGTGTGGAAGTGGTCCTCCTCGTGGGCGAGGGCGGGTTCGTAGCCGCGGCCCTTCTCCGTGAGGCAGTGGACGAGGACCGGCCCGTGGAAGCGTTTCGCACGCCGTAGGGCGGACTCCACGGCCCCGATGTCGTGCCCGTCGATCGGGCCGACGTACTTCAGGCCCAGGTCCTCGAACAGGCCCTGCGGGGCGAACGCGTCCTTGAAGCCCTTCTTCGCGCCGTGCAGGGCCTCGTAGAGGGTGGTGCCGACCAGGGGCGTGCCCTGGAGCACGTCCTTGCCCCAGGCGAGGACCCGCTCGTAGCTGTCGGTCGTGCGCAGCGTCGCGAGGTGGTTGGCGAGGCCGCCGATGGTCGGGGCGTAGGAGCGTTCGTTGTCGTTGACGACGATGATCAGCGGGCGGTTCTTGGCGGCCGCGATGTTGTTCAGCGCCTCCCAGGCCATGCCGCCGGTCAGGGCGCCGTCGCCGATCACCGCGACGACATGGCCCTTCTCCCCCTGCACCTGGCGGGCCTTGGCGAGCCCGTCGGCCCAGCCGAGCGACGTGGAGGCGTGGCTGTTCTCGATGACGTCGTGCTCGGACTCCTCGCGGGACGGGTAGCCGGACAGGCCGCCCTTGCCGCGCAGCTTGGAGAAGTCCTGGCGTCCGGTCAGCAGTTTGTGGACATAGCTCTGGTGGCCGGTGTCCCACAGGATGCGGTCGACCGGCGACTCGAAGACCCGGTGCAGGGCGACGGTGAGCTCCACCACCCCCAGGTTGGGTCCCAGATGACCCCCGGTCCTGGCGACCGCGTGCACCAGGAACTCCCTGATCTCGTCGGACAGTTCGCCGAGTTCCGGCTCGGACAGCGCCTTCAGGTCACGTGGTCCCCGGATGCTCTCCAGAATCGTCACGCTCGGGCCCCCTTCGAATTCCGTGCTCTTCAGCTCACGGTGACGGCCGGCTCCCCCGACCCCACGCCGTCCTGCTCCATCTGCTCGGCGAGCTTCATCGCCTCTTCGATCAGCGTCTCGACGATCTTCGACTCGGGGACGGTCGTGATGACCTCGCCCTTGACGAAGATCTGCCCCTTGCCGTTGCCGGAGGCCACCCCCAGATCGGCCTCCCGTGCCTCGCCGGGGCCGTTGACCACACACCCCATGACGGCGACCCGCAGCGGCACTTCCATGCCTTCGAGTCCTGCCGTGACCTCGTCGGCGAGCTTGTACACATCGACCTGGGCGCGTCCGCAGGAGGGGCAGGAGACGATCTCCAGCCGGCGCTGCCGCAGCCCCAGGGACTCCAGGATCTGGATGCCGACCTTCACCTCCTCGGCCGGCGGCGCGGACAGCGACACCCGGATCGTGTCGCCGATGCCCCGCGACAGCAGCGCGCCGAAGGCCACCGCCGACTTGATCGTGCCCTGGAACGCCGGGCCCGCCTCCGTGACACCGAGGTGCAGCGGGTAGTCGCACTGCTCGGCGAGCTGCCGGTACGCCTCGATCATCACGACCGGGTCGTTGTGCTTGACGGAGATCTTGATGTCCCGGAAGTCGTGCTCCTCGAACAGCGACGCCTCCCACAGCGCGCTCTCCACGAGCGCCTCCGGGGTCGCCTTGCCGTACTTCTGGAGCAGCCGCCGGTCCAGCGATCCGGCGTTGACGCCGATCCGGATGGGGGTGCCGTGGTCCTTGGCGGCCTGCGCGATCTCCTTGACCCGGTCGTCGAACTGCTTGATGTTGCCGGGGTTGACGCGGACCGCCGCGCAGCCCGCCTCGATGGCCGCGAAGACGTACTTCGGCTGGAAGTGGATGTCCGCGATCACCGGGATCTGCGACTTACGGGCGATGGTCGCCAGCGCGTCCGCGTCGTCCTGCGTGGGGCAGGCGACCCGGACGATCTGGCAGCCGGACGCGGTGAGTTCGGCGATCTGCTGCAAGGTGGCGCCGATGTCCGACGTACGGGTCGTCGTCATCGACTGCACCGACACCGGGGCCCCGCCCCCGACCGCCACCGGACCGACCTGGATCCGGCGCGAGACGCGCCGCTCCGCGATCGGCCGGACCGGTACCTCGGGAACGCCCAGCGGGATGGCGGTCATGGCCTCACTCCTTGTTCCCGGAGACCGTCTCGCGCATGGCGCGCAGGGACTCCTTCAGCGATCCCATGGTGGCGAGGACGGCGGTGGGCTCGTAGCCGCAGTGCGCCATGCAGTTGGCGCAGCGCGGGTCCTTGCCGCGGCCGTACTTGTCCCAGTCGGTGTCCTCGACCAGCTCCCGGTACGTCGGCACATAGCCGTCGGCCATCAGGTAGCAGGGGCGCTGCCAGCCGAACAGCGAGTAGTTCGGGATCGCCCACGCCGTGCACGGGAAGTCGACCTTTCCCTCCAGGAAGTCCAGGAAGAGCGGGGAGTGGTTGAGCCGCCAGCGCCGCCGGTTGCCGCCCGCGAAGGCCTTCTTGAACAGCTCGCGGGTCTGCTCCACGCCCAGGAAGTGCTCCTGGTCGGGGGCCTTCTCGTAGGCGTAGGCGGGCGAGATCATCATCTCGTCGACCTTGAGGTCGTCGTTGAGGAAGTTCAGCACCTCGATGATGGTCTGCGGGGTGTCGGTGTTGAAGAAGGTCGAGTTGGTGGTCACCCGGAAGCCCTGCCGCTTGGCCTCCTTGATGGCCTCGACCGCCTCGTCGAACACGCCCTCCTTCGCCACCGACTCGTCGTGCCGCTCGCGCAGCCCGTCGATGTGCACCGCGAAGGCGAAGTAGGGGGAGGGCTTGAACTTGTCCATCTTCTTGCGCAGCAGCAGGGCGTTGGTGCACAGGAAGACGTACTTCCGCTTGGCCACCAGCTGACGCACGATCTCGTCGATCTGCGGATGCATCAGCGGCTCGCCGCCGGCGATGGACACCATGGGGGCACCGGACTCCAGCACGGCCCCCACGGCCTGCGCGACCGGCATCCGCTGCTTGAGCACCCCGGCCGGGTGCTGGATCTTGCCGCACCCCTCGCACTTGAGGTTGCAGGCGTACAGCGGCTCCAGCTCGACGATGAGCGGGAACTTGTCCCGCCGGCGGAGCTTCTGTTCAGCCAAGTACGTAGCGACCTTGATGGACTGTCGGAGCGGCATGGCCATCTGGCTCACCTCCTGGGGAGCAGCAAGGAACGGTGCCATTCGAAGAAAGCGGGTAGGACGGAACGAAGAACACGGAAAGCTGATATTCCACCGCGCACCGTGCCGATCCGGACGAGTTCATGTTCTGGAGCGTCCACGACCACCCGGACGGCCGCAACCGGGCGCTCGCCCGCGCGCACGGCGCTCAGGAGCGTGGCCGCCGATTCCATGTCGGCCGCGATCGCGCCGGTCGCGCGCAGATCGGAGCGTTCGTGACCGCGGACGACGTGGTCGGAGCCGGTGAGCGGCCCGGTGTGCACGGTCCGCCCGGGCACCGTGCGGCCCAGCTCCTTGACCAGCAGGTCGGTCCCGACGCAGGCGGTCGTACCGCGCGGGTCGCGGGTCTCCTCGGCGACGACCAGGTCACCGGGGTGCATGCCGGGCGCGAGCCCCGCGCAGAAGCCGGTGGCCAGGACGGCGGCGTCGCGCAGGGCCGGGCCGGCGAGCATCCGGGTGACGGACCGCTCGGCCGCCGCTGGCCCCATCCCGGTCCGCAGCACGGTGACCGGCCCGCCGGCGCCGCCACGGTCACCCGCGCGCAGGGCGAACTGCTCGATGCCGAGCGCGCAGGCGATCAGCAGCGGGGCCGGAGCGGGCTGTGGGCTCATCAGCTCCCCTTGGCGTCGGCGAGCGGCGTTCCGGACTCTCCGCTCCCCTTGGCATCGGCGAGCGACGTCCCGGCCGCCCCGCTCCCCTTGGCCGCGGCGAGCGGCTTCCCGGCCGCCCCACCGCCCTGGTGCCGGCCGGTGAAGGGCTCGCCGTGCAGGTACCGGCCGAGCGCGGTGAGCGGGAACACCTGCCGGTAGAGGTGGTAGTTGATCGAGAAGTCCCACGGGAAGCCCGTCCCCGTGAAGTACGGCTCGTCCCAGGAGCCATCCTCCCGCTGGGTGGCGGCGAGCCACTCGATGCCGCGTTCGACGGCCTTGGAGTCCCGCTCCCCCGCCGCGAGCAGGGCCATCAGGGCCCAGGCCGTCTGGGAGGCGGTCGAGGCGCCCCGGCCGCTCCACTCCTTGACGTACTTGTAGGAGCGCAGGTCCTCGCCCCAGCCGCCGTCGTCGTTCTGGACCGACTCCAGCCAGGTCACGGCCCGGCGGATCGCCGGGTGCGCGGCGGGGATGCCCGCGGCGACCAGGGCGGGTACGACCGACCCGGTGCCGTAGACGTAGTTGACGCCCCAGCGCCCGAACCAGGAGCCGTCGGGCTCCTGTTCGGCCAGCAGCCACTCGATGCCGCGCCGGGTGCGCGGGTCGTGGGCGAGGCCCTCCACCGCGAGCATCTCGACGACGTGCGCGGTGACATCGGCGGAAGGCGGGTCGATGACCTCGCCGAAGTCGCAGAAGGGCAGCCGGTTCGGGAACGGGCTGGTGTTGTCGACGTCGAAGGCGGCCCACGCGCCGTTCTTCGACTGCATGCCGAGCGTCCAGCGCACGCCGCGCCCGACGGCCTTGTCGAGCCGCACCGGGTCGTGGTGGGCGATCCGGCGCAGCGCGAGGATCACCTCGGCGGTGTCGTCGATGTCGGGGTAGTTGTCGTTGTGGAACTCGAACGCCCAGCCGCCGGGCGGCAGTCCGGGCCGCTGCACCGACCAGTCACCGGGCCGGACGATCTCCTCGCCCAGCATCCAGTCCGCGGCCTTCACCAACTGCGGGTGGTCGGCGGGCAGTCCGGCGTCCGCGAGCGCGATCGCGGCCAGGCAGGTGTCCCACACCGGCGACTGGCAGGCCTCGATCATCCGGGCCCCGTCCTCGCGCCAGACGGCGAACCGGTCCAGGGACGCCAGCCCCTCCCGCATCACCGGGTGCTCCAGGTCGTAGCCGAGCAGGTGCAGGGCGATGATCGAGTACACGGCCGGGGGCTGGATGCCGCCCCAGCAGCCGTCGTTCTCCTGCCGCTCGATGATCCAGCGGGCGGCGCTGTTCATCGCGGCTCTGCGCAGCCGGCGCGGCGCGACCTTCCGCAGGGCGTGCAGGCCCTTGTCCATCCGCTGGAAGGCCCCGTCCCAACTCAGCGCCGGGGCGAGCGGCTTGGCCGGGTTCGGACGGTCCGGGTCGGTGTGCAGCTCGTCCAGCGGGAAGGGCGCGGGGCGTACCGGCCGCTTCGCGGAGACGATCGTCAGCGGGACGATCGTCTGCCGCGCCCAGCAGCCGAAGTCGTAGATGTTGAGCGGCATCCACTTCGGGAAGTAGATGAGCTCCGGGGGCAGTTCGGGCAGGTCCTCCCACTTCCACCAGCCGAACAGGGCCAGCCAGATGCGGGTGAAGACCCGGGCGGCGGCGATGCCGCCCTGTTCGCGGATCCAGGCGGAGGCCTTCGCCATGTGCGGTGCGCCGGGCTCGTCGCCGGCCAGGCGGAGGGCGACGTAGGCCTCGATGGTGGCGGAGAGTTCGCTGGGGCCGCCGTAGAAGGTGGCCCAGGTGCCGTCCTCGCGCTGCTCGCCGCGGATGAACAGCGCGGCGGCGTGGGTGGTCTTCTCGTCGCGGATGCCGAGGAACTGGCGGAGCATCAGGTCCTCGGCGTCCATCGTGACGTTGGTCTCGAGGTCGCCCTTCCACCAGCCCTGGGCGTCCTGGAGGGAGAGCAGGAAGTCGGTGGCGCGTCGTGCGGCGCGGGCGGCGGCTTGCGGTACCCCGGCCGCCGCGGGGGTGGTGTCGTCGATGGCGGTGTCGCTGGCCGCGGCAGCGCGGGGTGGCAGGGCCCCGGTGCTTCCGTCGGTCGTCGCTGTCATGGCTTCCCCTTCGTGCAGTGGTGCAAGGTGTGCAGCTGCTGTGGGTCCGCCGTCGGCCGGTGCTCCGTGGTGTCTCGCGGCACCGGCCGGCGACTACGCGAGGGCTATTCGACCGATAGTGATCATCTCTTTCGTACGACGACGAAGTCCG
Organism: Streptomyces sp. NPDC016851; assembly: GCF_055562795.1. Lineage (NCBI taxonomy): Bacteria > Bacillati > Actinomycetota > Actinomycetes > Kitasatosporales > Streptomycetaceae > Streptomyces > Streptomyces sp. NPDC016851. The sequence continues at coordinate 206,239 of NZ_JBVHEP010000010.1, read as the reverse complement.
CGAGTGCCGTGAACTGCTCCCGCACCCGGTCGGGCATGTCGACGGCGTCGAGGGCTTCGATGGCGATGGTGTGCTGACGGCGTGCCTCGTCGGCGGTCCATTCGCGGCCGCCCGCCTCCTCGATGAGGGCGGCGCGGGCCGCGAACTCCTCCTCGGAGAAGTTCTCGAAGTCGCTGGCCTTGGCGTCCGCGGCGAGGATCTCGCCGAGCCGCTCGGAGGCGGACCCGCCGGCCGCGAGCGCGGCCACGACCGGCAGCGACTTCTTGCGCTGGCGCAGGTCGCTCCAGGTCTGCTTGCCGGTGGAGACCGGGTCGCCCCAGATGCCGAGGAGGTCGTCGACGGCCTGGAAGGCGAGACCCAGGTGGTAGCCGTACTTCTCCAGCGTGTCGGCGGTGCGGTCGTCGGCGCCGCCGAGGACCGCACCGATGGAGCTGGCGCAGGCGAGCAGGGCGCCGGTCTTGTTGCCCTCCATCTCCAGGCACTCCTCGACGGTGACGCGGTCGCGGTGCTCGTAGGAGATGTCCTGGGCCTGACCGTCGATCAGGGCGCGGGTGGCGGTGGTCAGGCGGCGGGTGGCGCGGCCGGCCTCGACGGTGCCGAGTTCGAGCAGCACCTCGTTGGCGAGGGCGAACAGGGCGTCGCCGACCAGGATGGCCTGGGCGGGGCCGTGCACCTTCCAGACCGTGTCGCGGTGGCGGCGCTGTTCGTCGCCGTCCATCAGGTCGTCGTGGAGGAGGGAGAAGTTGTGGACGAGTTCCACGGCGACGGCGCCGGGGATGCCGGTCTCGGGGGCGGCGGACATGACCTCGGCGGACAGCACCGCGAGGGCGGGGCGTACGGCCTTGCCGCCGTCGCCCGCCGCGGGCCGGCCCTGGGCGTCGATCCATCCGAAGTGGTAGGCGGCAACAGTGTCCATGGGAGGTGCCAGGCGGTCGATGGCCGCCCGCAGTACCGGAGTGGCCAGGGTCCGGCCGCGCTCCAGCAGCGCGGTCACGTCCACCGCCTCGGCAGTCTTCGAGGCCGGGGGCACAGTGGGCACAGTCTCTCCTCTTGTTGCGGTACCGGGGGTGCGGGGGCCGTCTGCCGCGCTGTTCTGAGCGAGCATCACGCCGCCTCCTCGAACTCGAAGAGGTGCCGCGGGCGGGGCCGGCCCAGGGCGCCCAGCACGGCGTCCGCCGCGCTCACACCACTGCGGACCGCACTCTCCATGGTCGCGGGCCACCTGGTGGCGGTCCACGCTCCGGCCAGGTAGAGGCCGGATGCCTTGGTGCGGGCGCCGGGCCTGAGGCGCCCGACGCCGGGGGTGGGAGCGAACGTCGCGGTGCGTTCCCGGGTGACGAAGAAGTCCTTCACGTCGGCGCCGCGGGCCGGCGGCAGCAGCCGCTCCAGCTCGGGCAGGTACCGCTCGCGCAGCACGGCCACGGGTTCGTCGATCTCGTCCTGGGCCACCGACTGCGACAGCGCGAGGTACTGCCCCTCGCGCAGTCCGGACGCCTCGGTCCGGTCGAACACCCACTGCACCGGGGTGCCGAGGGCGGCGAAGAACGGCCGGGTGAGGACCTTGCGGTCGTACACCACATGGACGTTGAGGATCGGCGCGGTGCCGATCTCCAGGAGCCGCTCCGGCGCGTCGAGGGCACCCGAGGGCAGCAGGTCGTGCGCCTCGCGCTGGGGTACGGCGAGCACGACGGCGTCGGCCTGGAGCGTCTCTCCGGGAACCTGGACGCTCCACCCTCCGTTCCCGTCGTGGGAGACGGAAGTGACGCGTGTACGGACCTCGGTACGGACGCCCGCGGAGTCGAGCGCCTTGCGGGTCAGCCGGTCGTGCAGGTCGCCGAGCGGGACGCGAGCCCAGCCGATGTCGGCCGCGCCCGGGTCGGACAGCAGACCGGTCTTGAACACCATCGCGGCGAGCCCCAGGGAGGCGTCACCCGCGACGGCGTTGAGGGTGGCGACCCCGACCAGGTCCCACAGGGCCTCGACGGCGCGTTTCGACTGGCCGTGCGCGGCCAGCCAGCTGCCGAAGTCCTGCGTGTCCAGGGCGGGATCGGCGAGGTCGAGCCCCTTGAGCGCGAGTGCGGCCCGGCCCACCTTGGCGCGGTCGGCGAGCGACAGGTGCGGATAGGTGGCGAGGCTGCGGCCCAGGTGCAGGGGTACGGGCAGCGCGTCGCGCCGCAGCCTGCCGAGCCGTCGCCCCGCGGGCCGCGCGGCGTCCAGGACGGGCACGTCGAGCCGGTCCTGGAGCGGGGCCAGCGCCGCGCCCTCGATGCGGTCGAGGAACCAGCGGTAGGCGGTGCAGCAGCGCAGGTACACATGCTGTCCGTTGTCGACGGTCAGCTCGCCGCGCTGGAAGGAGAAGGCCAGGCCGCCGAGTCTCGGCCTGCCCTCCAGCAGGGTGACGCGCACGCCGGCGTCGGCGAGCGCGAGCGCGGCCGTGATGCCGGCGAGCCCGCCGCCCACCACGACGGTGTGCCGCCCGTCGGCGACCGGTCCCCGGGATTCCGTGCCTCGGGTCATCGTGCACCCTCCCCTGCGCGGCGGCCGTACCGCTCGAACGACGCACGACCGACCGTCTCCGTCAGGGACGCCGCCCCACGCCGGAGGGTTGCCCGCCGCTTGTCTCCGACGGTGTGGCCGAGAGGGGCGTCGTGGCCACGCCCGGCCGTCGGGGCCACGCGGGCGCAACCGCACGGCCCGGCGCCGACGACCGCGACTCGCCCCCGTCGACACACCGGGGAAAGCACGGGCTGGACCTCACGGCAGGCATGCGGGGCGGGCAGCACCGCTGTCTGAGGCGTTGCCCGGCCGCGCAGACACGCGCCCGCGCGGCGGGCGTGAGCCCGGTTGCCGGTGGCATCCCCCTGGATCAGTCCGTCCGTCACGCGCGCCTCCTGACCGTCCGTCGGGTCACGTGGCGGGCGTCCAGGCCCGACAGGCCGCGCACGGCGACGTAGGCCTTCTCCCGGCCGGGCAGGGAGACGCGGCCGCGCAGCACGGCCTCAGGGTCGCGTTCGATGCGGTCGAGCAGGCGGCGGTAGATGCCGGCCATGGCGGCGACGCAGGCGCCGCTGCGCCGGTCGAGCATGGGGAGCAGCCGGTAGCCCTCGGCGAAAAGAGCGCGGGCCCGTCGCACTTCGAAGTGCACGAGGCCCGCGAAGTCGGAGCCCTCCGGTGGCCGTGGCCCGGAGAACCCGGCCGAGCAGCCGAATTTGGCGAGGTCGTCGGCGGGCAGGTAGGTGCGCCCGTCCACGGCGTCCTCACGGACGTCCCTGAGGATGTTGGTGAGCTGGAGCGCGAGTCCCAGCGTGTCGGCGTACTCGGGCGCGCGCTCGACGCCGCGCGCCCCCGGCTCGGTGCCGAACACACCGAGCGAGAGCCGCCCGATGGCCCCCGCCACACAGCGGCAGTACACCTTCAGGTCGTCCCAGGTCTCGTAGGTCTCGCCGCGTACGTCCATCAGGACGCCGTCGATGAGCTCGTCCAGGCCGCCGAGCGGGATCGGGAAGTGCCCGGCGGCGTGCGTGAGGGCGACGGCCACCGGGTCCGTGTCGTCGTCCGCCACCTCGCCCTCGCGGATCCGGGTGAGCAGCGCCCGGGTCTCCTCCAGCCTGGCCACCTTGACGTCGTCGGCGAGCGCACCGTCACCGATGTCGTCGACCCGCCGCGAGAACGCGTACAGCGCCGACATCGCACGGCGCTGGGGCGTCGGCAGCAGCCGGATGCCGTAGGCGAAGTTACGGGCCTGCCGCCCGGTGACGGCCTCGCAGTAGCTGTAGGCGGCGAGTACCGGTGGGGACGCGTGTGGTTCCGACTCCACGGTCCGGATCACCTCTCTCCTCGCAGAGTCACGCCCACCTCACGCAGCAACCGGACCTTGCCGGGCTTGGGCGGGCCGGGAAGTACGTCGTAATCGGCGGCGGCGATCGCGCGGACGGCCGCCCTTCCTCCCGCCACGAACCCTGCGAGCAGCAGCTTCAACCTGCCGTGGACGCTACCCACCAGGGGGGCGCCTTCATTCAGGAGATCCCACGCCCTTTGCGCTTCGTACGCAATCAGCGCACGGACCGACGCTCCGGCGGATGTCGTGGCGAGGTCCGCCTCTTCGACGTGAAAGCGCTTCATGTCGGCGGCGGGCAGGTAGATACGGTCGCGGCCGAGGTCCTCGGCCACGTCCTGGAGGTGCTCGACGATCTGGAGGGCCGTGCAGATCATGTCGGAACGGCGGATCCGCTCGGGCGTCGAGGTGCCGGTGACGGCGAGGACGAGACGGCCTACGGGGTTGGCGGAGAGCTCGCAGTAGGCGAGGAGGTCGTCGTAGGTCTCGTACCGGCCGACCAGCTGGTCCTGGCGGTTGGCGGCGATCAGGCCGAGGAACGGCTCGGGGGTCAGGGAGCACCGGCGCACGGTCGGCTGCAGGCGGCGCAGCAGGGGGTGGCGCGGGGTCGAGTCGAAGACCCTGCGCAGGTCGGCCTCGAAGGCGTCCAGCAGGAGCAGCCGGTCCTCGGCCTCCTGCGGGGACACGCCGAGCAGTCGGGCGTCGGCGCCGCCGGGGGCCAGGTCGCCGTCGCCGATGTCGTCGACGAGACGGGCGAAGCCGTAGACGGCCATGAGGTCGGTGCGCCAGGCCCGGGGCAGGAAGAACGGGGCCACCGGGAAGTTCTCGCCCGCGGCCTTGTCGAGCGTGCCGCGCTCCGGGTCGAGGGCGCGCGCCGTGCCGGTTCCCGTCACCGCCGGCTGCCCGGTGCGAGGACGGCACGTGCTGCGTGGAGCTGGGGAGTTTCCGTAGCCATCGCCGTCACATCTCCCGTTCTACACTGCCGACCCAATACACACTATTTCGGACACGCCGCCCAGCCGTCCGCACGGCGGTGCGACGAGCGATGTCGCGCATTATCGCCCTGATTGCCGCGTTTCGGGACCGGTACAGCTTACGTTGTACAACGCATCGAGGATCGCCTGGGTGTCCCACACATCACGAGAACACACCGATTGGCCCCAAGATTCCTAAGTAAGCCCGGAGTTGACGTTTCTTTTGCAGACGCAGGGCCCCGCCGGAACAGTTCCGACGGGGCCCTGGGCCCTGTCCGGCCGGGCCGGACTACTTGCCGGTGAACTTCTCGTACTCCTTGAGCACCTCGTCGGTCGGGCCGTCCATGCGCAGCTCGCCGCGTTCCAGCCACAGGACGCGGTTGCAGGTGTCGCGGATGGACTTGTTGTTGTGGCTGACCAGAAACACCGTGCCGGCTTCCTTGCGCAGCTCCCGGATGCGGTCCTCGGAGCGCTTCTGGAACTTGCGGTCACCGGTGGCCAGGGCCTCGTCGATCATCAGGACGTCGTGGTCCTTGGCCGCGGCGATGGAGAAGCGGAGACGGGCCGCCATGCCGGAGGAGTAGGTGCGCATGGGCAGGGTGATGAAGTCGCCCTTCTCGTTGATGCCGGAGAAGTCGACGATGTCCTGGTAGCGCTCCTTGATCTCCTCCCGGGACATGCCCATGGCGAGCCCGCCCAATATGACGTTCCGCTCGCCGGTGAGGTCGTTCATCAGGGCCGCGTTGACGCCGAGCAGCGAGGGCTGGCCGTCGGTGTAGACCTTTCCCTGCTCGGCGGGGAGCAGACCGGCGATGGCGCGCAGCAGCGTCGACTTGCCGGAGCCGTTGGAACCGATCAGGCCGATGGCCTCGCCGCGGTAGGCGACGAAGGAGACGCCGCGCACCGCGTGCACCTTGCGCACGCCGCGCTCCTCGCCGCGCTTGAGGATGCGGCTGAGGGCTGCGGTGGCGCTGCCCTTGCCGCTCTTGGCGCCGTTGACGCGGTAGACGATGTGCAGGTCGTCCGCGATGACGGTGGGGATCCGTTCGTCCTGCTTCTGGTCAGCCACGGCCGTACCTCTCCTCCGCCTTCCAGAAGTACACGAAGCCGCCCAGGGCGAACAGCACGGCCCAGCCGCCGGCGGCCGCCCACACGTGGTCGGGGAGGTACTTGCCGTCGTATTCGTCGATGAGGGCGAACCGCATCAGGTCCATGTAGATCGCGGCCGGATTCCACTGGAGGACGTTCGCGATCCACGCCGGCTTGTCCTCGAGGAAGATCGGGATGGAGAACATCACACCGGACGCGTACATCCAGGTCCGCATCACGAACGGCATCAGCTGCGCGAGGTCCGGGGTCTTGGAGCCCGCCCGGGCCATGATCAGCGCGAGGCCGGTGTTGAAGCAGAACTGCAGGACGAGCACCGGCACGATCAGCACCCAGGACAGGTCCGGGTAGTGGCCGAAGCCGACCGCGACGGCGAACAGCACGATCATCGAGAACAGCAGCTGCTGGAGCTGCTGGAGCGCGAAGGAGATCGGCAGTGAGGCGCGCGGGAAGTGCAGGGCGCGGACCAGGCCGAGGTTGCCGGAGATCGCGCGCACGCCCGCCATCACCGAGCTCTGCGTGAAGGTGAACACGAACACGCCCGTGACCAGGAACGGGATGTACACCTCGCGGGACATGCCCCGGTCGGCCTCCAGGAGCAGGCCGAAGATGAAGAAGTACACGGCCGCGTTCAGCAGTGGTGTGGCCACCTGCCACAGCTGGCCGAGCTTGGCCTGGCTGTACTGGGCGGTCAGCTTCGCGCGGGAGAAGGCGAGGATGAAGTGCCGCCGGTCCCAGAGCTGACGGACGTACTCGATGAGGGACGGCCGGGCGCCGCTCACGCTCAGCCCGTACTTGGCGGCGAGCTCCCTCGCCGTGAGTCCCTCGTCGGGCGCCGCGGGCGCGCTGACCGCGACCGTGGCGTCGTGCGTTGTCTCACTCACTAGTGGAAACTTTCGTCTTCGAGATGCGCGGCCTGTCCGGGCCTGCATGAGCCGGGGGCCAGGGTACGGCCCGGGTGCTCCCGGATACTCCGATACGAGCTTGTCAGATGACGGGGGGCCGGCCCAGCCGGGTCAGCCGCCACACCGTACGCCACTTCATCGGACGGCGTGGCCCGCACGGGCTGGTCCAGCCCTCGCGGAATCCGCCGAACCAGGCCCGCAGGGCGGGGCCGGAGGGACGGCGTACGAGGGTGAGCAGCAGCCACACGCCGAGGTAGACGGGGACGAGCGGTGCGGGGAGGTTGCGGCGGGCGAGCCAGACGCGGTTGCGGGCGACCATGCGGTGGTAGACGGCGTGCCGCGAGGGAGCGGTCGTCGGGTGGTACAGCACCATGTCGGACCGGTAGTCGATCATCCAGCCCGCGTCGAGGGCCCGCCATGCCAGGTCGGTTTCCTCGTGGGCGTAGAAGAACGCGTCCGGGAGTCCGCCGACCTCGGCGAAGACCCGGGTGCGCACGGCGTTGGCGCCGCCGAGGAAGGTGGTGACCCGGGAGGAGCGCATCGGGTCGGCGGCGCGCAGCCGGGGGACGTGGCGGCGCTGGGTGACGCCGGTGTCCGGGTCGGCTATGCGGAAGCTGATGATGCCGAGCTTCGGGTCGGCCTCGAAGGCCTTGCGGCACAGCTCGGCGGTGTCGTGGCCGGCCAGCAGGCCGTCGTCGTCGAGGAACAGCAGGATGTCGACGTCCCGGCCGGCCGGGCCGAAGGCCTCGATGCCGACGTTGCGGCCGCCGGGTATGCCGAGGTTCTCGGGCAGTTCGATCGTGCGGACGCCCTCAGGGACGTCCGGGACGGGCGAGCCGTTGCCGACGACGACCACCTCGACCGGGTCGCCGTCCTGCTTGGCGACCGAGTCGAGCAGTGCGCGCAACTCGTCGGGGCGGTTGCCCATGGTGATGATGACGGCGCCGACCTTCATACCGCTCACTTCAGCCTGCTCGAAGCGAGGATGGACACCAGGTGGAGCAGGGTCTGCACCAGCGCGATGCCGGCCAGCACGGCCACGCCGAGCCGGGAGAAGAACAGGTCGCCGCGGGCCTGGTCGGCGATCGCCAGGACGAGGATCAGCAGGGACGCCTCGATACCGAGGATGAGGCGGTGGAACTTGAGCGCGGCGGCGGCCTTGCGGGCCAGCGCCATGCCGGAGGAGCGGATCTCGGCGGCGGCCTCCTGGACCGGCGGCTTCCCGGTCTGGTGCCGGGCGACGCCGACGAGGTCGGTCTCGGCCTTGATCAGGATGGCGCCGAGGGCGGCCAGGGTGCCGAGGAAGGCCCACAGCCAGTCGATCCGGCCGCTGCCCCACAGGTCGGCGGCGCGCAGGCCGAAGCCGACGAGCACGGCGGCATCGGTGAGGTAGGCGCCGACGCGGTCCAGGTAGACGCCGCTGAGGGAGTACTGCTTCCTCCAGCGCGCGATCTCACCGTCGACGCAGTCCAGCAGGAGGTACATCTGGACGCACACCACGCCGAGCACGGCGCCCGGGATCCCCGGCACGAGAAGTGCCGGGGCCGCGAGCACACCGAAGACGGTCATCAGGTAGGTGAGCTGGTTGGGCGTGACCCTGGTGTTGACCAGGTAACGGTCGACCCGCAGGGACACCTCACGCATGTAGAGGCGTCCCATCCAGTGCTCACCGCTGCGCCGGTCCTTCACCCCCGCGGGGTGAACGACGGGGCGTAGTTCAGCTACCGATGGCCTTGACATAGTCGGTGTAGGTGTCCTTGATCTGTTCGGTGTTCAGGTCGAGGTGTTCGAGGATGGTGTAGCGGCCGGGCCGGGTCTCCGGGGCGAACTCGACGGCCTTGACGAACTCGTCCGTCGTGAAGCCGATCTCGTCCGGCAGCACGGGCAGCCCGTGCCGGCGCAGCACCTCGGCCATGTAAGCCGACTCGTCGTGCGCCCCGCGCAGCCACATAGCGAAGGCCGCGCCGAGACCGCACTGCTCGCCGTGGGCGGCGGCCCGCTTCGGGTAGAGCAGGTCGAAGGCGTGGTTGATCTCGTGGCACGCCCCGGAGGACGGCCGCGAGTCTCCCGACACCGACATGGCGATGCCGCTGAGGACCAGCGCCTCGGCGAGCACCTGGAGGAAGTCGTTGTCCCCGATGCCGCCCGGGTGCCGCAGTACGGCCTCGCCGGCCTGGCGGGCCATGGCCGCGGCGAGTCCGTCGATCCGCTCGCCCTTGACGCGGTTGGCCAGCTCCCAGTCGGCGATCGCCGAGATGTTGGAGACGGCGTCGCCGATGCCGGCGCGGACGAAGCGGACCGGGGCCTCGCGGATGACGTCCAGGTCGATCACGACCGCGATCGGGTTCGGCACGCCGTAGGAGCCGCGGCCCGCGTCGTTGTCGAGGGTGGCGACCGGCGAGCACAGGCCGTCGTGCGCCAGGTTCGTGGGCACGGCGACCAGGGGCAGGCCGACCCGTGCCGCGGCGAACTTCGCGCAGTCGATGATCTTGCCGCCGCCGAGGCCGACGACCGCGTCGTAGTGGCCGGCCTTTATGTCGCTCGCCAGCCGGACCGCGTCGTCGAGGGTGCCGCCGCCGACCTCGTACCAGGTGGCGCCGGGCATGCTCGGTGAGATGCGCTCGCGCAGCCTGGCGCCGGAGCCGCCGCTGACGGCGACGGCGAGGCGGCCGGAGTGCGAGATGCGCTCGTCGGCGAGGACGCACGCCAGGTCGTCGAGGGCACCCGGGCGGATGTCGACGACCAGCGGCGAGGGGATGAGCCGGGTCAGTACTGGCATGCGATCTCCCGTCCACGGGCGAGATCGTCGTGGTTGTCGATCTCCACCCACTTGACGTCGCCGATCGGCGCCACGTCGATACGGAAGCCGCGGTTCACCAGCTCCTGGTAGCCGTGCTCGTAGAACTGCTGCGGGTCGGTCTCCCACACGGTCTTCAGCGCGTCGGCCAGTTCGGGGGCCGCGTCGCCCTCGATGAGGGTGACGCCGATGTACTCGCCGGTGGCCTCGGCGGGGTCCATCAGCTTGGTGATCTTCGTCATGCCCTTCTCGGGGTCGACGACGACCTTCATCTCCTCGTCGGCCAGGTCCTTGACCGTGTCCAGAGCGAGGATGATCTTCTTGCCGTCGCCGCGGGCGGCGAGCAGCGTCTTCTCGACGGAGACCGGGTGGACGGTGTCGCCGTTGGCGAGGATCACACCGTCCTTGAGGGCGTCACGCCCGCACCACAGGGAGTAGGCGTTGTTCCACTCCTCGGCCTTGTCGTTGTCGATGAGGGTGAGCTTGAGGCCGTACTTCGCCTCCAGCGCTTCCTTGCGCTCGTACACGGCTTCCTTGCGGTAGCCGACGATGATCGCGACTTCGGTGAGGCCGACCTCGGCGAAGTTGGCCAGCGTCAGGTCGAGAACCGTGGGTTCGCCTTCTATGCCCGCGGGGCCCACCGGCACCAGAGCCTTGGGAAGGCTGTCGGTGTAGGGGCGCAGACGCCGTCCGGCGCCGGCCGCCAGCACGAGGCCGATCATGCGGGTTCTCCTTCATCGTGTACGGCGGGCGCCCCTGCGGACACCCAGAAGCGGATGCTCTCGACGAGCACCACCAGGGCCACGGCCACGGCGAGAGCCGTGAGCGCGACCGTGAACTGCGAGGCGGTGAGCAGCGCGGCGAGGACGGTGACGAGCAGCGTCCGTCCTTCGTGCCCCCCGATGGAACGCACCAGCCAGGCCGGGGGCGCTCCGGCGTTGCCGCGGATGCGGTACACCGTGTCGTAGTGATGGTAGGCGACCGCGGCCACCAGCCCGAAAGCCGCAGGAAGGGCTCCGTTCACGTCCGCCCGGGCCGCCAGGACCAGGACGGTGCCGTATTCGGCGGCGCGGAGGAACGGGGGGACCAGCCAGTCGAGGGCGCCCTTGAGGGGGCGGGCGACGGCGAGGCCGGAGGTGAGGGCGTAGCCGAGGGCCGCGACGATCGGCCAGGGACCGCCGAAGTCCGTCAGCGCCGCGGTGAGGACGACGGCGAGGCCGCCGAGCAGGGCGACGGCGGGGGCGGTGAAGCCCGGCAGCTTGCGGGCGGCCTTCTTGACCGCCTCGGCGAAGCCCTGCGCGAGCGGCCCGCTGTCGGCGAGGTCGGCCAGGGCGCCGGCCGCCCGGTCGGTCCGCTTGGCCTTGCGGGTCAGGGAGCGCAGCACGCGGCCCGCTGTCGTGTACGTCGCGGCGAAGGCGCAGCCGATGAGCAGCGCCCAGAAGGTGATGCGGGGAGTGGTGGCCGCCGTGAGCACGGCGATCATCGCCCAGCGCTCACCGATGGGCAGGACGATCATGCGGCGCACCCAGACCGTCCAGCCGACGCTGTCCAGCTTGTCGGAGAGGGCGGCGGTGGGGCTGGTGTTGGCGGTGGCGTCGTGGTTGGCCTCGTTGAAGGAGAAGTCCACGACGTGCCGGCAGGTCTGCAGGACCATGGCGCCGAGGGCGAGGGCCCAGACGTCGTCGCCGCCGCGGGCGGCACCGAGGGCGAGTCCGGCGTAGTAGGCGTACTCCTTGGCCCGGTCGAAGGTGGCGTCGAGCCAGGCGCCGAGCGTGGAGTACTGGAGGGAGTACCGGGCGAGCTGGCCGTCGGTGCAGTCCAGCACGAAGGACGCGACCAGCAGGACGCCGGCCGCGACGAAGCCGCCGCGGGTGCCGGTGGCCGCGCAGGCCGCCGCTATGAGGGCGGTGAGCAGCGAGGCGGTGGTGACCTGGTTCGGGGTCAGGCCGCGGCGGGCGCACCAGCGGGCGATGTACTTGGAGTAGGGGCTGATGCAGTAGGTGGTGAAGAAGCCGTCGCGGGACTTCACGGCCGACTTCAGGCGTACGGCCTCGTCGTCGACGTCCGTCACGGCCTGCCGTGCCTCGTTGCGGGCCTGCGGGTCGGCGGGGACGGCGGCGACGAGGCTGCCCAGCTCGGGGCGGTGCACCTCGGTGCCGTCGGCGTCCAGGGAGGTGACGATGCGGTCGGCGAGGCTGTCCACCAGGGTGGTGCCGCCGCCCGCGGAGTTCTCGCGGGCCATCGCCCGGGTCAGGGCCTGGCGGCCGGCCGGCTGGGCCGTGACGGCGCCGGGGATCGCGGCGAGCGGGAAGCGGGGGTCGGTGAGGCCGAGGCGCAGCGCGTGCACATGCCCCACGAACCGGGCGTCCACCAGGGCCACGCGCTGCTCGCCCGGCACCCCGGCGAGCAGGGTCTCGGCCTCGGCGGCGTCGGCCGCGACCCGCACGTCGAAGCCGAGGGACCGCAGATCGCCCTCGATCGACGATCCGGGGACCGGCTGACCGGTGAGGATGGCGGTCGACAACCGAATTCACTCCCTGGGTACCGACGCGTCCGCGCCAGTGCTGTACATGGTGGGGGCGCCCGCGCCGGAAAGCTCCCGGGCGGCATGTCGGCAGAGGCTATCGGATGCCGGGAGGGCCCCGTTCACCGCCTGTTCGGCAGATCGATCGACGTGGTTCGCACAGGCCTTTGCCGCGATCATCATCGTGGATCCGGGGCCCGCCCCACAAACCGCGCCTCCCAGACCGGACATCGAGGACATCGGACCGGGTCCGGTCAGGGCCGCATAGGGTGGGCGACCATGACTTGGCTGATCACCGGCGGTGCCGGCTACATCGGGGCCCACGTGGCCAGGGCCATGGACGAGGCCGGGGAGCGCGTCCTCGCGCTGGACGACCTCTCGGCCGGGGTTCCCGCGCGGCTCCCGGCGGGCGTACCGCTCGTCGAGGGCTCGTCGCTCGACGGTGACCTGCTGAAACGAGTGTTCGCCGAGTACCGCGTGACGGGTGTGGTGCATCTCGCGGCGCGCAAGCAGGTCGCCGAGTCCGTCGCGCAGCCGACGCGGTACTACCGGGAGAACGTCGGCGGTCTGGCGACCCTCCTGGACGCGGTCGCCGGGGCCGGGATCGAGCGCTTCCTGTTCTCGTCGTCGGCGGCGGTGTACGGCGACCCGGGTGTGGACCTCATCACGGAGGACACGCCCTGCGCGCCGGTCAACCCGTACGGCGAGACCAAGCTCGCCGGGGAGTGGCTGGTGCGGGCGGCGGGCCGGGCGCACGGGATCTCCACCGTATGTCTGCGCTATTTCAACGTGGCGGGCGCTGCCGCGCCGGAACTGGCCGACACGGGCGTCTTCAACATCGTGCCGATGGTCTTCGACCGGCTCACGCGCGACGAGGCGCCCAGGATCTTCGGCGACGACTATCCGACCCCGGACGGCACCTGCATCCGTGACTACATTCACGTCGCCGACCTGGCCGAGGCGCATCTCGCGGCGGCCCGGCGGCTCGCCGGCGGGGACGTCACGGGCGATCTGACGGTCAACATCGGCCGGGGCGAGGGCGTCTCGGTGCGTGAACTCATCACGGTCATCGGCGAGGTCACCGGTGACCGCCGGCCACCGCTCGTCGAGGGCCGCCGCCCCGGGGACGCGCCGCGGGCGGTCGCCTCGGCGGCCCGGGCCGCCGAGGAACTCGGCTGGACCGCGCGCCGCGGAGTGCGCGAGATGGCCGAGTCGGCCTGGCGCGGCTGGCTCCTGCACCACGGCTCCTGAGACCCCTGAGGGTGCCCTGACCTGCACATCGTTTGCGCAGGTCAGGGCACATGACAACGGTGTTCAGTGCCGCGTTGCACATACCCCCTCCCCGTAGTTCACTGGGGTGCTCGGTCGCGATCAGAGCGACAATCGGATGAACACGGGAGGGCGGCTTTCATGGGGGCTGGGCACGATCACGGGCACGCGCACGGCGCGCCGGCCGATGGTACGGCGACCTCGGCGTACCGCGGCAGGCTGCGGGTCGCGCTGGCGATCACGCTCGGCATCGTGGTCGTCCAGATCGTCGGCGGGCTGCTCGCCGACTCGCTCGCGCTGGTCGCGGACTCGGCGCACATGGCGACGGACTCGCTGGGCCTGGGCATGGCGCTGCTCGCGATCCACTTCGCGAACCGCCCGCCCAGCGACCAGGCGACCTTCGGCTACGCCCGCGCCGAGATACTCGCCGCCCTGGCCAACTGTCTGCTGCTGCTCGGGGTCGGCGGGTACGTCCTGTACGAGTCGGTCCAGCGCTTCGTCACTCCGGCGGACACCGAGGGCCACCTCGCTGTCGTGTTCGGTGTCATCGGCCTGGTCGCCAACATGGTGTCGCTGGCGCTGCTGATGCGCGGCCAGAAGGAGAGCCTGAACGTCCGCGGCGCCTTCCTGGAGGTGGCGGCGGACGCCCTGGGTTCGGTCACGGTGATCGTCTCCGCCCTGGTGATCATGTTCACCGGCTGGCAGGCCGCCGACCCGATCGCCTCGCTCGTCATCGCGCTGATGATCGTGCCGCGCACGGTGAAGCTGCTGCGCGAGACCCTGAACGTCCTGCTGGAGGCGGCGCCCAAGGGTGTCGACATGGCGGAGGTGCGGGCCCACATCCTGGCGACCGACGGGGTGGAGGACGTCCACGACCTGCACGCCTGGACGATCACCTCCGGTATGCCGGTGCTGTCGGCGCACGTGGTCGTCAGCTCGGACGTCCTGAGCGCGATCGGTCACGAGAAGATGCTTCACGAGCTCCAGGACTGCCTCGGCGGCCACTTCGACGTGGAGCACTGCACCTTCCAGCTGGAGCCGGGCGGCCACGCGGAGCACGAGGCGCGCCTCTGTCACTGACGCGCTCCGCCCGCCTCTGAGACCTCTGAGACCTCTGAGACTTCTGGCGCTGATGTCGCTGGTGGGGCGCATTGCGCTCGGAGTGCGCCGGGGTACGCAGCCCTCCGGCGCGCGCCCGCGCCCTGGCTCTCACCGCACCGGCGGGGACGATTTTCGGCCCACCGCGCCGGGCACGATCCCCTACTGGGTCCCTCTTCCGGGGGGCCGAGCGACGACGCCGCGCTCCGCGCCACCGCGCGGGACATGCGGGCGCGTCGCGAAGTGCCGGGAGTGCCGGATTCGTACGGCAGACTTGGGGCGCGAAGACCGATGTGAAGGATGGGTATGCCGATCACACCTGCCACCGCGACGCACAGCCCGTCGAACGGCACCGCAGACGCGATTTTGCTGGAACTGGTCGACGAGGACGGCGTGACGATCGGCACCGCGGAGAAGCTCGCCGCCCATCAGCCACCCGGGCAGTTGCACCGCGCGTTCTCAGTGTTCCTCTTCGACGAGTACGGCCGGCTGCTGCTCCAGCAGCGGGCGCTGGGCAAGTACCACTCCCCCGGTGTGTGGTCGAACACCTGCTGCGGCCACCCGTACCCCGGTGAGGCGCCCTTCGCGGCGGCGGCGCGGCGGACCTTCGAGGAACTCGGCGCGTCCCCGTCCCTGCTGGCCGAGGCGGGCACGGTCCGCTACAACCACCCGGACCCGGAGTCCGGTCTGGTGGAGCAGGAGTACAACCACCTCTTCGTCGGGATGGTGCAGGCCGTGCTGCGGCCGGATCCTCAGGAGGTGGCGTCGACGGCGTTCGTGACCCCGCCCGAGCTGGCGGAGCGGCACGCCAAGGACACCTTCTCGTCCTGGTTCATGACCGTCCTGGACGCGGCCCGGCCGGCGATCAGGGAACTGACCGGCACATCGGCCGGCTGGTGACGACGGCCCTGGCGAACCGGGATTCCTAGGGGAAGCGCATGGGTTTGAGCGGCAGGGTGGCCCAGATCACCTTGCCGCCGCTCGCGGTGTGGTCGACCTCGCACACCCCGCCCGCCTCCCGGGTGATCTCCCGCACCAGCAGCAGTCCGCGGCCGCCGGTCCGGCCGTGGTCGGTCTCCAGTGCGGTCGGCCGGTAGGGGTGGTTGTCCTCCACGGCCACACGCAGCCACTCGGCACCGACGGCCAGTTCGACGGCGATGGTCGGGGAGAGCACCGCCGCGTGCTTCACGGCGTTCGTCACCAGTTCCGAGACGATCAGCAGCAGCCCCTGGGCCAGATCGTCCGAGACGGGCACCCCCTGACGCATCAGCAGGTCCCGTACGGCGTGCCGCGCCTGCGGCACCGAGGCGTCGACCGCGGGTGCGGTGAACCGCCAGACCCCTTCGTACGGCAGCGGATCCGCGGGCCCGGGGCCGAGGGGCGCCGCGCCGCCCTCTGGGCGTGGGCCGAACCCACGCCCGTCGTTGTCCATCGTCCGGTCGCCACCCTCGCGCTCGATTGTCGCCACACCCCGAGTGTTGGTAAGGATGCGCTCCCTACCCCAGGGCTGAACAGAAGTCAGCAACTATCGAGCACTTCTGACCGTTGGCGTATGACACGGTCAGTTGTGGGACTGGTCCTGTCCCTGTTGTGCCGTCTCGGCGAACTATTCGGGTTGTACGGGTTTGGCATCCGGATAGCATCCGGCGCATGGAGCCGCAGTTGCTGTACAGCGTGACCGACTCGGTCGCGACGGTCGTCATCCGCCATCCCGAGAAGCGCAACGCCATGACGGCCGCGATGTGGCGTTCCCTGCCGCCGCTGCTGGAGCGGCTCGCGGGCGATCCGGCCGTGCGGGCTCTGGTGCTCACCGGCGAGGGCGGGACGTTCTGCGCCGGGGCCGACATCTCGACCCTGCGGGGCTCGCCGGAGGAGGCGCAGCGGCAGGCCGTGGAGGCGGAGGAGGCGCTCGCCGCGTTCCCGAAGCCGACGCTGGCGGCGGTGCGCGGGCACTGTGTGGGCGGCGGGGCTCAGTTGGCGGCGGCCTGTGATCTGCGGTTCGCCGAGGAGGAGGCGCTGTTCGGCGTGACACCCGCGAAGCTCGGCATCGTCTACCCGGCGTCCTCGACCAGGCGGCTGGTCTCCCTGGTCGGTCCGGCCACCGCCAAGTACCTGCTGTTCTCGGGTGAACTGATCGACGCGGAGCGGGCGCTGCGCACCGGCCTGGCCGACGAGGTGCTGCCCGAGGGCGAACTGGGCAAGCGGGTCGCCGAGTTCACCCGGACCCTGGCCTCCCGTTCGCAGCTGACGCAGGCCGCGGCCAAGGAGTTCGCGAACGGCCGCACGGACCGCGACGCGCACTGGGCCGCACGGGCACGCGAGAGCGGCGACACCGCGGAGGGCGTCGCCGCGTTCCTGGAGCGCAGGCAGCCCCGGTTCGGCTGGACTGCGCCTAGGTCAGGATGATGCCGGAGTGCGAGCGGACCAGTTCGACGAGGTGCGCGGGGGCCTTCTCGGGTGATCCCGCGTCGTAGGGCGGCTGAGGGTCGTACTCGGTGGCGAGCTGGACGATCTGCGCGTGGGTGTCGCCCGCGATCCGGCCCAGCAGGGCCAGCCCCATGTCGATGCCGGCGGAGACGCCGGCCGCCGTGACGTACTTGCCGTCCGTGACGACCCGCTCCCCCGTCGGCTCGGCGCCGTGGCGCTTCAGCTCCTCCAGGGCCAGCCAGTGGGAGGTCGCGCGGCGGCCCCGGAGGAGTCCGGCGGCGGCGAGCAGCAGGGAGCCGGTGCACACGGACGTCGTCCAGGTGCTGCCGGCGTCGGCGGAGCGCAGCCAGGTCAGCAGGGGTCCGTCCGCCGCCAGCGGGAGGGGGCCCGGACCGCCGGGGACCACGATGATGTCGGGGTTCGGTACCTCGGCCAGGGTCCGGTCGGCGACGAGAGCGAGGTTGCCGGACTCGTTCCGTACGGGGCCGCGCTCCTCGGCGACGAAGACGGTCTCCGCGTCCGGGAGCCGGCCGAGGGTCTCGTAGGGGCCCACGGCGTCGAGGGCGGTGAAGCGGTCGTAGAGGACGATGGCGATCTGCATGGGGCCCTTCCGGTCGGGTGTGGTGGGGTCAGGGCGTCGTCGCGGTGCGGAAGCGGCCGCGGTACTCGGCCGGAGGCGTGCCCAGAGCCTTGACGAAGGCCCGGCGCATGGCTTCCGGGGTGCCGTAGCCGCTGGTGCGGGAGATCTCCTCGATGCCGTCGGCGGTGTCCTCCAGCAGACGGCGGGCGTGTTCGAGGCGGACCCGGTCCACGTACCGGCCCGGCGTCATACCGGTCTCGGACCGGAAGGCGCGGGCGAAGTGCCGGGGCGACAGGCGGGCGCGGGCGGCGAGGGCCTCGACGCAGAGGTCGGCGCCGGGGTGTTCGGCGATGAAGCGCTGGACCTCCCGCAGGGGCTCGCGGTGGGCGCTCTGGGCCGCGAGCTGGGCGCTGAACTGGGCCTGGTTCCCGGGCCGGCGAAGGAACACGACCAGGTGGCGGGCGACGGTGAGGGCGGCGTCCCGGCCCAGGTCCTCCTCCACCAGGGCGAGGGCGAGGTCGATGCCGGCGGTCACCCCGGCCGACGTGGCGATGTGTCCGTCGCGGACGTAGACGGGGTCGGGGTCGATCTCGACGGCCGGGTGGTCACGGGCGAGCCGGTCGCAGTACGCCCAGTGGGTCGTGGCCCGGCGGCCGTCCAGCAGGCCGGCCGCGGCGAGCACGGCGGCGCCGGTGCACACGGAGACCAGCCGGGCGGCGCGCGGCCCGTGCTCGCGCACCCAGCCGACCAGGCGCGGGTCGGGGCACAGGGAGCCCGTTCCGCCGGGGACGAGGAGGATGTCCGGGTCGGGCGCGGTGGCCAGGGACACGTCGGGCACGAGGGTCAGACCGCTGGTGGTCCGTACGGGCGCGCCGTCGAGGGACGCCGTGCGGATCCGGTACGCGCCCGGTGAGAGCAGGTCCGCGCCCGCGAAGACCTCCACGGGCCCGGTGACGTCGAGGCTCTGCACGCCCTCGAAGAGGACGGCGAGAACGGTGCGCGGGGCCATGCCGTCGATTCTTCGGGGGCCGCATCGTGGCCGCAATGACGAGTTCCCCACCTTTTCTGCCATGAAGACACGGCCATGGAAGGCATACCAAGCGGTTGGTAACCTGCCGGGCATGACAACTGCCGCCCTTGAGCCGCGCGCCGGCCGACGCTGCCACAACGTGCTCAACTCCCTGCACTCCACGCACTACTTCTCGCCCGATGTGGGCCGGGAACTGGGTGCTGTCGGCGTCACCGACCCCCGGGCCGTGAACTTCGCCGTGCGCGCCGCCGCCCTCGGGCCGGTCGGGGCCGGGGCGGTGGCCGCGGCCTTCTACAACTACAAGTACGAGCTCGTGGCCCGGCATGTGCCGGCGGTGTGGGAGACCGCGACGCCCGGCCAGGTGCTGGCGGCACGCCTGCGTGCGGTCGACGCGACGCTGCGCCGTCTGCTGGGCGAAGAGGCCGTGGCGTCGGCCGGTATGGCCGAGGCCGCGCGGCTCGCGCTGCGTGCCGCCGAGGCCTGTTCGCGCGGGGCGCGCCCTCTGTATGCCGCCCATGCCGACCTGCCCGTGCCCGAGGAGCCGCATCTCGCGTACTGGCACGCCGCGACCCTGCTGCGCGAACACCGGGGCGACGGGCATCTGGCCGTGCTGATGTCCGCGGGACTGGACGGGCTGGAGGCCATGGTCACCCACACGGCGACGGGCAAGGGCATGACACCGAAGTGGGTCTTCGGCACCCGCGGCTGGAGCCAGGAGGACTGGGACGCGGCGACGGGCCGGCTGCGTGAGCGCGGGCTGCTGGACTCCATGGGCGAACTCACCGAGCGCGGTGTCGCCCTGCGCGAGGAGATCGAGCAGGAGACGGACCGCCTGGACCGGGCCCCGTACGAGCACCTGGGCGTGGAGGGGGTGGCCCGGCTGACCGAGCTGGGGGCGGCGTTCACGCAGGCCGCGCTCAAGGCCGGGGCGTATCCGGCGAATCTGCTCGGCAAGCGCTGACCGGGCGCCGCGCACGGTCCCCGGTACACGTGTTCGGCCGTGACGCATGGTGAGGTCTTGGTGAGGTACCCGGTCCCTCCCGGCCGCTGCGGTCGGGAGAGGAGAAAGGGGAATCACGTGTTCCGTGCCATTGCAGACGTGCTGCGCCAGATCGGCGGCGCCATCGCCACCGTCGTGACGCTGCCCTTCCGGGCGCTGGCCCGGCTTTTCGGCGGCGCTTCGTCCTCCACCCGCAGCCGCAGGGTCTGAGCGGCGGCGCCCGAGCCGCGGGGTGTGACCGCGGATTCTGACAGGAACCGTCCCGACCTGCCCGGTGCCGCCCTGACCCCGAGTGTCGGTGTCACCTGCCACAATTGCCGCGCAACCTCAGTGGAGAAGGCGGTACGGGATCGTGACGACACCCGGGACCCTCGCAGCAGGGTCCATCGAAGGCAGGATCGCCGAGGAGCTCGGCGTACGGGAGCGGCAGGTCAGGGCTGCCGTGGAGCTGCTCGACAGCGGTTCTACGGTGCCCTTCATCGCCCGCTACCGCAAGGAAGCGACCGAGATGCTCGACGATGCGCAACTGCGCACCGTCGAGGAGCGGCTGCGCTACCTGCGGGAGCTGGAGGAGCGTCGGACGGCGATCCTGGACTCGGTGCGCGAGCAGGGCAAGCTCACCGAGGAACTCGAGGCGCGGATCCGGGGCGCGGAGACCAAGGCGCGCCTGGAGGACATCTACCTCCCGTACAAGCCCAAGCGGCGCACCAAGGCGCAGATCGCGCGCGAGGCCGGTCTCGAGCCGCTGGCGGAGGGGCTGCTCGGCGATCCGACCGTCGAGCCCCTCGCCGCGGCCGCCGCGTTCGTCGACGCCGACAAGGGCGTGGCCGATCCGCAGGCGGCCCTCGACGGCGCCCGGGCGATCCTCACCGAGCGGTTCTCGGAGGACGCCGACCTGATCGGCGAGCTGCGCGAGCGCATGTGGGTGCGCGGGCGGCTGGCCGCCAAGGTGCGAGAGGGCAAGGAGGAGGCGGGCGCGAAGTTCGCCGACTACTTCGACTTCGCCGAGCCGTTCACGGAGCTCCCCTCGCACCGCATCCTGGCGATGCTGCGCGGCGAGAAGGAGGAGGTCCTCGACCTCGTCCTGGAGCCCGAGGAACCGACCGACGGCCCGTCGTCGTACGAGGGGACGGTCGCGCACCGGTTCGGGATCGCCGACCGGGGCCGCCCCGGCGACAAGTGGCTGCTGGACACGGTCCGCTGGGCCTGGCGCACCCGCATCCTCGTCCACCTCGGCATCGACCTCAGGCTGCGGCTGCGCACGGCCGCCGAGGACGAGGCGGTGCGGGTCTTCGCGGCCAACCTGCGCGACCTGCTGCTCGCCGCCCCCGCGGGCACGCGCGCGACGCTCGGCCTCGACCCGGGTTTCCGTACGGGTGTGAAGGTCGCCGTCGTCGACGCGACCGGCAAGGTCGTCGCCACGGACGTGATCCATCCGCACGTCCCGGCCAACCGGTGGGACGAGGCCATCGCGAAGCTGGCCCGGCTCGCCGAGGAGCACGCGGTCGAGCTGATCGCCATCGGCAACGGCACGGCGTCCCGCGAGACCGACAAGCTCGCCGGGGAACTGATCACCAAGCACCCGGAGCTGAAGCTCACGAAGGTGATGGTGTCCGAGGCCGGCGCGTCCGTGTACTCGGCGTCCGCCTTCGCCTCGCAGGAGCTGCCCGACATGGACGTGTCGCTGCGCGGTGCCGTGTCGATCGCCCGGCGGCTCCAGGACCCGCTGGCCGAGCTGGTGAAGATCGACCCGAAGTCGATCGGTGTCGGCCAGTACCAGCACGACCTGTCCGAGGTGAAGCTGTCGCGTTCGCTGGACGCGGTGGTGGAGGACTGTGTGAACGGCGTGGGCGTGGACGTCAACACGGCGTCGGCCCCCTTGCTCGCCCGGGTCTCCGGCATCACCTCCGGGCTCGCCGAGAACATCGTGTCGCACCGGGACGCCAACGGCCCGTTCAAGTCCCGCGGTGAGCTGAAGAAGGTGGCGCGGCTGGGCCCGAAGGCCTACGAGCAGTGCGCGGGCTTCCTGCGGATCCGCGGCGGTGACCCGCTGGACGCGTCCAGCGTGCACCCGGAGGCGTACCCGGTGGTCCGGCGCATGGTGAAGACCGCCGGGCAGGAGGTCGCGGGGCTCATCGGCAACACTGCGGTGCTGCGCTCGCTGAAGCCGCAGGACTTCGTGGACGAGACGTTCGGTCTGCCGACGGTCACCGACATCCTCAAGGAGCTGGAGAAGCCCGGCCGCGACCCGCGTCCGGCCTTCAAGACGGCCGTCTTCAAGGAGGGCGTGGAGAAGATCTCCGACCTGGCGTCCGGGATGGTCCTTGAGGGCGTCGTGACGAACGTCGCCGCGTTCGGCGCGTTCGTGGACGTCGGGGTCCACCAGGACGGTCTGGTGCACGTGTCCGCGATGTCGAAGACGTTCGTCAAGGACCCGCGGGACGTGGTGAAGCCCGGGGACATCGTCAAGGTGAAGGTCCTCGACGTCGACATCCCGCGCAAGCGGATCTCGCTGACGCTGCGTCTGGACGACGAGGCGGCTCCGCAGGGGCAGGGCGGCGGCTCCGGCGAGCGCCGGCAGCGGGGCGGGCGTCCGCCGCAGCAGCGGCAGGGCGGCGCCGCCGGGCGCCGTGGTGGCGGTGGCGGTGGCGGTTCGCGTCAGGCGCCTCCGCCTGCCAACGGGGCGATGGCCGACGCGTTGCGCCGGGCGGGCCTGGTCGACCCCAAGAACGGCAAGCGTTGACGGTTCGGCTGTGGGGAGCTGCGGGGCCGTTGTGGCTGGTCGCGCAGTTCCCCGCGCCCCTGAAAGGGGCGCTGCGCGCCCTTTCAGATCTAGAGTGGCCGGTATGTCTGCTTCGCGTGTCATCACCTGGGACGTGTCCGCGAGCCGGGGGGTCGAGACCGCCTGGGTCGAGCTCGGGGGCGGGGTGCTGCGGGCGCGCGGGCGGGCTGTCGGGACCGTCCCCGAGCCGTACTGGGTCTCGTACGAGCTCGAAACCGCTGACGGGTTCGTGACCCGGCGGCTGAGCGTCAGGGTGGAGACAGCCACGCAGGAACGCGTTCTCGACCTGCGGCACGACGGCCATGGCAGGTGGACCGGGAACGGCGAGCCGCTGCCCGGTGTCGACGGCGCCCTCGACTGCGACTTGGGGCTGTGCCCGCTCACCAACACCATGCCGGTGCTCCGGCACGGGCTGCATCGGGCGCCCGGTGAACGGGAGTTCCTGATGGCCTGGGTGTCGGTGCCGGAGCCGGCGGTGCGGCCGTCCCGGCAGACGTACACGCATCTCGGCCCCGGGCGGGTCCGGTACGCCTCCGGCGACTTCCGCAGCGACCTGGAGATGGACGAGGAGGGGTACGTCGTGGAGTACCCCTCGCTGGCCAGTCGGCTGACGACTCGTTAGCGCTCGGTCACCTTGCCGTTCGCCACCTCGATGCGGCGTGTGACGCGTACGGCGTCGAGCATGCGGCGGTCGTGGGTGACCAGCAGGAGGGTGCCCTCGTAGGAGTCGAGCGCGGACTCCAGCTGCTCGATGGCGGGCAGGTCGAGGTGGTTGGTCGGCTCGTCGAGGACCAGGAGGTTGACGCCGCGGCCCTGGAGCAGCGCCAGGGCCGCTCTGGTGCGCTCGCCCGGGGAGAGGGTCGCCGCGGGGCGCAGGACGTGGTGCGACTTGAGGCCGAACTTGGCCAGGAGGGTGCGGACCTCGGCCGGGTCGGTGTCCGGGACGGCCGCGCGGAAGGCGTCCATCAAGGGCTCCTGGCCGTGGAACAGCTTGCGGGCCTGGTCGACCTCGCCGAGCAGGACGCCCGAGCCGAGAGCCGCGTGCCCGGCGTCGAGCGGGACGCGGCCGAGCAGGGCGGCGAGCAGGGTGGACTTGCCGGCGCCGTTCGCGCCCGTCACCGCCACCCGGTCCGCCCAGTCGATCTGGAGGGACACCGGACCGAGGACGAAGCCGCCGCGGCGCACCTCGGCGTCCCGCAGCGTCGCGACGACGGCGCCCGAGCGCGGGGCCGACGCGATCTCCATGCGCAGCTCCCACTCCTTGCGGGGCTCCTCGACGACGTCCAGCCGCTCGATCATGCGCTGGGTCTGCCGGGCCTTCGCGGCCTGCTTCTCGCTGGCCTCGCTGCGGAACTTGCGGCCGATCTTGTCGTTGTCGTTGCCCGCCTTGCGGCGCGCGTTCTTCACGCCCTTGTCCATCCACGAGCGCTGCATCTGCGCGCGGTCCTGGAGGGCCGACTTCTTGTCGGCGTACTCCTCGAACTCGTCGCGGGCGTGCCTGCGCGCGACCTCCCGCTCTTCCAGATAGGCCTCGTAGCCACCGCCGTAGAGGTTGATCTGACGCTGGGCGAGGTCGAGTTCGAGGACCTTGGTGACCGTGCGGGTGAGGAACTCGCGGTCGTGGCTGACGACCACCGTCCCGGCGCGCAGCCCGCTCACGAAGCGTTCGAGGCGCTCCAGGCCGTCCAGGTCGAGGTCGTTGGTGGGCTCGTCGAGGAGGAAGACGTCGTAGCGGGACAGGAGCAGGGAGGCGAGGCCGGCGCGGGCGGCCTGGCCGCCGGACAGCGACGTCATCAGCTGGTCCAGATCGACCGCGAGGCCCAGCGAGTCGGCGACTTCCTCGGCGCGTTCGTCGAGGTCGGCGCCGCCGAGTCCGAGCCAGCGCTCCAGGCTCGTGGCGTAGGCGTCGTCGGCGCCGGGCGCCCCGTCGACCAGGGCCTGGGTCGCCTCGTCCATGGTCCGCTGGGCCTCGGCGACGCCGGTGCGGCGGGCCAGGAACGCCCGTACGGTCTCGCCGGGGCGGCGCTCCGGCTCCTGGGGCAGGTGGCCGACGGTGGCGGTCGGCGGGGACAGGCGCAGCTCGCCCTGCTCGGGGGCGGTGAGTCCGGCGAGCATCCTGAGCAGGGTGGACTTGCCGGCGCCGTTGGCTCCGACCAGGCCGATCACGTCGCCGGGCGCGACGACGAGGTCGAGTCCGGCGAACAGGGAGCGGTCGCCGTGGCCGGCGGCGAGGTTCTTGGCGACGAGGGTGGCAGTCATCAGAGTGCCGATCCTAATGGGCCTCTCCATGGGTGACGGCCGTCACCAGGACGCCTCCGGACGTGCGCGCCACGACGAAGGACCGGCCCCTGACCGCCTTGGCGTCGAGTGCGATGCGGTGCCTGCCCGGGTCCAGGACGCCGTCGAAGATCTCGTGGGTGTGGGTGCGGGAGAGCCGGTCGAGGCGGTACGCGGTGAGGGTGACCCGGCAGGCGGAGGTGACCTCGACGTCGGCCTCGCCGTCGGTGGCGGTCAGGCCGGTGAGGCGACGCTGCTCCAACGGGCTGCGGTCCAGGGCGTGTTCGATCTGGGCGACGAGGAGCGGGACGATCGGGGCCAGACCGTCGATGCAGGCGGCCGGGACGCCGGCGTGTGTGAAGGCCCGGCGGACGGATGCGCGTTCCTGCTCGCCGGCCCCCGGTGCGAAGGCGACGGCGCCGTAGCCGCGCAGTTCGTCGGCGGGCACGTTGTCGGCGTCGTGGGCGATGTCGGCGCCCACCCCGATGGTGCGCAGCGCCGCGGCGAGCCTGGCCAGGACGGCGACGCGGGCGCCGATCAGCAGGACCCGGCGGCGGGTGTCCGCGGCGGAGCCCTTCAGCAGGGCGCTCAGCGCCGCGCGGTACTCGGCGCCGCGGAAGCGGAACGGGCCGATGCCGTGGTAGCCGTTGAGCTCCAGGTCGGCGTGTTCGTCGGTCTGCCAGGCGAAGTCCCGCCAGATGACGTCCTCGCCGTCCCGCTGGATGAGGGCGGTGACGGCGCCGCAGGCCAGGTCCTCGCACTCGGGACAGCCGTAGACGACGTACCGGCCGCCGGGCAGCGGTGCCGGGCTTTCCAGGAGCAGGCTGCGGACCTGCGCGGTGAAGATCGCGGGCGGTACGTCGGAGGCGAGCGGGGAGACCGCGTCGAGGTCGGAGAGCCGGAACAGCAGCGGGCGTCCGTCGACGATGAAGTCCACGAAGTCCCGGTGGACCTGGTAACCACCGTCGGTGAGGACTCCGCCGGCCCGCATCGCGGGTGCCAGGCCGAAGGTCGTGTACTCGGCACACATACGGTGAGTATCCCCACACCGCGGGTGATGTGAGCACGGCATGACACATTCCGCTACGGTCCGGGCATGGTTGATGAGCGCGGTGACGAGATCGTGGTGGTCGGTGGCGGGGTGGTCGGGCTGACGACCGCGGTGGTTCTCGCCGAGCGGGGGCGGCGGGTACGGGTGTGGACGCGGGACCGCGTCGAGGCGACGACGTCGGCCGTCGCGGGGGCGCTGTGGTGGCCGTACCGGATCGAGCCGCTCGCGCTGGCGCGGGAGTGGGCTCTGCGGTCGCTGGAGGTGTACGAGGAGCTGGCCGCGGGGTCCGGGGCGAGCGGCGTACGCCTGGTCGAAGGGGTACTGGGCGAGACGCGTCTCGACGAGGTCGACGGGTGGCTGGCGGGGCGGGTGCCGGAGCTGCGGGCGACCACGTCCGAGGAGTACGCGGGGTCGGGGCTGCGGGCACGGTTGCCGCTCGTCGACATGCCGGTTCATCTGCCGTGGCTGCGGGAGCGGTTGGCGGCGGCAGGCGGTGTGGTCGAGGCCCGTACGGTGTCCGGGCTCGCGGAGGCCGACGCGCCGGTCGTGGTCAACTGCACGGGGCTCGCCGCGCGGGAGCTGGTGCCGGATCCGTCCGTGCGGCCCGTGCGCGGGCAGTTGGTCGTCGTGGAGAACCCGGGGATCGACACCTGGCTGGTCTCCACCGACGCGGCCGGCGAGTACGCGTACATGTTCCCGCAGCCGGGCGGGCTCGTCCTCGGCGGTACGGCGGAGGAGGACGCGTGGTCGCTGGAGCCCGACCCCGCGACGGCCGAGGCGATCATCCGCCGCTGTGCGGCGCTGCGGCCGGAGATCGCCGGGGCGCGGGTACTGGAACACCGGGTGGGGCTGCGCCCGACCCGCCCGGCCGTCCGCCTGGAGCGCGACACCCTGCCGGACGGCCGGGTACTGATCCACAACTACGGCCACGGCGGTGCGGGTGTGACGGTGGCCTGGGGGTGCGCCGAGGAGGCCGCCCGGCTGGTCGGCTAGGACCGCCGGCCGTGGGCTGCCGGACCTGGGCTGCTCGGCCTCCCTGCTTGACCTTGGCTGCTTGACCTTGGCTGCTTGACCTTGACGCCCCCGGCCGATGGCGGCCGGGGGCGTCGAGGTCAAACGGCTGGGGCGGTCGGGTCAGTGCTTGCCGATCGGGTCTCCCTCCACGTCCGGGCCGCGGCCCGGGCCGACACGGAACTCGAACTCGCCGTCGTACTTCTTGTGGCCTTCCATGACGGCCATTTCGACGGCTTCGGATCCCATCTGCTCACGCACGATCACCGGGTCGCGGCGAAGGTCGCGCATCAGGGCGACACACATGAAGATCATCACGATGACGAACGGCGCCGCCGCGAGGATCGTGAGGTTCTGCAGACCGGTCAGCGCGTCGCCCTGGCCGCTGCCGACCAGGAGCATGATCGCGGCCACCGCACCGGTGACCACGCCCCAGAACACCACGACGAACCGGCCCGGTTCGAGCGCGCCCTTCTGCGACAGGGTGCCCATGACGATCGAGGCCGCGTCGGCGCCCGAGACGAAGAAGATGCCGACGAGGACCATCACGAGCAGGCTCGTGGCGGTCGCGATGGGGAACTGCTGGAGCACACCGAAGAGCTGCCCCTCCGGGGTGGCCTCCTTGCCGAGCTGCCCCTGCTGCTGCATCTTCATCGCCGAGCCACCGAAGATCGCGAACCAGATCAGGCTGACCGTGCTGGGCACGAGGATGACGCCGCCGACGAACTGGCGGATGGTGCGGCCGCGGCTGATGCGGGCGATGAACATGCCGACGAAGGGCGTCCAGGAGATCCACCACGCCCAGTAGAAGACCGTCCAGCTGCTCAGCCAGTCGGGGACGCCCTCGCCGCCGCTCGCCTCGGTCCGGCCGGCCAGCTGGGGCAGGTCGCCGAGGTAGGCGAAGACGGAGGTGGGCAGCAGGTCGAGGACGATGATGGTCGGGCCGGCCACGAACACGAACAGGGCGAGCACCAGCGCCAGCACCATGTTGGTGTTGGACAGCCACTGGATGCCCTTCTCCACACCCGAGATCGCGGACGCGACGAAGGCCAGGGTCAGCACCGCGATGATCGTGACGAGCAGCCCGGTGCTCACCTTGTCCATCCACTTCAGCTCCTGCACACCGGAGCCGATCTGGAGCGCGCCGAGGCCCAGCGAGGCGGCGGAGCCGAAGACGGTCGCGATGATCGCGAGGATGTCGATGGCCCGGCCGACGCCGCCGTTGGCGTTCTTCCTGCCGATGAGCGGGGTGAAGACGGCGCTGATGGTCTGGCGGCGCCGCCGGCGGAAGGTGCTGTAGGCGATGGCGAGGCCGACCACCGCGTAGATCGCCCACGGGTGAAGCGTCCAGTGGAACAGGGTGGTGGCCATGGCCGTCTCCATGCGGTCACCGGAGTCGGCCGGGTTCGTGCCCGGCGGGGGCGTGCCGTAGTGCGACAACGGCTCGCTCACGCCGTAGAACATCAGGCCGATGCCCATGCCGGCGCTGAACATCATCGCGACCCAGGACACCGTGCGGAACTCGGGTTCCTCGCCCTCCGCACCGAGGTGGATACGGCCGTAGCGGCTGATCGCGAGCCAGAGGGCGAACACGACGAAGCCGGAGGCCGCGAGCATGAACGCCCAGCCGCCGTTGTGCATCAGCCCGCTGAGCATGCTGGTGGAGACGTCTTCGAGCGAGTCGGTCGCCGCCGCTCCCCAGACCACGAAGGCGAGGGTGAGCACGGCCGTGACCCCGAAGACAATTCGGTCGGTTTTAGGACGTTCCTGACCAGGGAGCCCCGCTTCCGAACCCGGAAGCGCGGGCCCCTCTTGGTGATCGCTCTCACTTGGTCGGTCGTGCGTCACAGGCGGCACCTTTCATCGGGACATAGGAGGAACGTAAGTCCTCCGTAACGCCCCTACCACGTGTGGCGCAATTTCACCCCCCTCAACATTGCGTTTCCGGATTCCCTGCTGCCAGGTGGTACGTTCCGCGCTCGTCGAGCAGCAGCGGCACGAGCGCCCGCAGAGACTGGCGCAGGGGTACGAGCACACCCTCCGCGTCCCGGCGTACGCGCACGCCGTGCAGCGCGAGTTCGTCTCCCACCTCGGCGTACTGCTCGGCCGTGAGCCGGTAGCCGCAGGGCGGGTTCTGGATCACCTCGGCCGGTTCGGGCGTGTCGTTGTCGGCGCCGCCGACGTAGACGGGGCCGTTGGCGGCGTAGCCCGCGAGACGGGCCCTGCCCGTCGCCGCCTCGACCGCACCGCGCCGCTGGTCGGCGTATCCGAACAGGCCGCCCAGGGCGTCCAGTTGGGAGGTGACACGGCGACGGTTGTTCAGCGCCTCGTCCGCCTTCTCGGCCTCGGTGAGCGGATCCACGCGGCTCTCGATGAGCAGCCCGATGCCATGTTTGACACCGGACATATTGCGCAAAATGCGCTCCTGGCCGTCTCCGGCGACCTGTTTGAGCGGCTCTCCGGTCTCGGGGTCGGTCCAGATGCCGTAGGTGCCGGTCGAGTGGCCGGCCCGCTGCGCCGCGGGGCGGACGTACTTCTCGGACAGGGTCTTCGCCTCGTCGTGGACCGCCTCATGGGTGTTGAGGTTGCGCGGCCACAGGTCGAAGAGGTCCTTGTCGTAGTACGGGGGTGTGGCGCCGTACTCGTGCAGGTCGTAGACGAGGTCGGGGCGCTGGTCGCGGAGGAGCTTGGCCAGCGCGCGGCCTTCGGCGGTCCGGAGCGCCAGGTGGTCGCGGTTGATGTCCACGCCGTCGCTGTTGCCCCGGGTGTCGGCGGCCCGTCCGTCGGGGTTGGCGGTGGGCACGACGAGGACCGTGGTGCGGTCCAGGAAACGCCGGGTGCGGCTGTCACGGGCGTACGCGAGGTCACGGACGGTGGTCAGACAGGCTTCGCGGCCGGAGGGTTCGTCGCCGTGCTGGCTGCACACGAGGAGCACCTTGTTGGGCGTCGGGTGGGTGCCGATGCGGACCAGTTGGAGCGGACGGCCCTGCTTCGTCGTGCCGAAGCGGGTCAGGGAGACCCGGCTGCTCGACCGGTCGACGGCCTTGAGGAAGTCCTGCTCCTCGGGCTGGGTGGTCCAGCGGGCGCCGTTCGTCTGCTCGAAGCCGGTGCGGGGCGGGGAGTCGGTGACGGCCTGGGCGGGGACGGCGGCCAGGGACGCCGCGACGGCCGCGGCGGTCAGGGTCAGGGCTCCGACTCGGGTCGTGGGGCGGATCACTGGGTTCCCTCCGGGACGCGGTGAGCGGTGCGCGGTTCCCGTACGCCGTCCAGCGGCGTGGCGTCGGGGGTGGTGGTCGCGGCGCCCGTGGTGGCGCGGGCGAAGGCGGTGGCTCCGCCGACGAACGGGACGCGCGCCGAGGTGCGGGACAGGTCGACGGTCAGCTCGGGCTTGTCCGCGGGAGGGTCGATGAGGCCCTTGTCGGTGCCCGCGACGATCAGCGCCAGGCGGTGTCCCTCGGGGACGACGTGGTCGGTCGCGGCCAGGTCGAGGGTGATCGTGTACCGCTTGCCCGGGGTGAGCGGGGCACCCGTCAGGTCGGAGGCGTGGTTGCCGAGGTCCGCCCAGCCGCGGCTGACGATCGTGTAGCCGACGTCGGCGGCCTTGGCCTTCGTCTCCTTGAAGCAGGAGCTGTCGCCGGCGGTGCTCGCGCCCCAGCAGGTGCGGTTGGGGAGGGTGGTGATGCCCTCGCCCCCGTCGGCGTAGTCGCGGATGGTGGCGGGCCCGATGTCCACGAGGACGGCGGAGAGGTGGGCCGTCGGGGTGGAGGGCGTCGCGGTGACGGTGACCTCGGAGGAGCCGGACAGGCGCAGGTCCCGGCTGAGCGGCCGGGTGACGAAACCGGCCTTCTCCGGTGTCGGCTTGTCGATCCGCGCGGCCCAGTCGGTCTCGCTCAGCTCCGGGTCGTCCGTGAAGGTCTGGGTGCCGTGGCCGCGGTGCAGGCCGAGGCTGCCGACGCCGGCCTGGGTCCCCCGGTCGGGGCGCAGGGTGGCGGCGCGGGTGCCGCTCGGCGGCCAGGTCCGGGAGGTGGTCCACTGGTCGGGCGCGCGCTCGATGTCGGCCATGGGCTCGCGGTCGATGCCGTTGTCGTAGCCCATGAGTTCGTGGTCGAACCAGCGGTGGAGGGTCTCGACCCAGCTCGCGCGGCGGAAGTCGAAGGGGTCGACGTGGCCGGTCTGGGAGAGCCAGATCTTGCGCTCCACGCCGTTCTTCGCGAGGGCGTCCCACCACTGCCCGACGTGCTTCATCCGCACGTTGAGGTCCTGCATGCCGTGCACGAGGAAGACGCTGGCCTTGACCTTCCGCGCGGCCCTGACGTAGTCGCGCTCGGTCCACAGCGGGGTCCAGTCGCCGGTGCGCGGGGCCCCGTCGACGAGCTTCTGCTGTACGGCGGCGCACTTGGCCCGGGCGTCGGGGCTGTTGACGTAGTCGGACAGCCATTCGGGGCCGGAGTCGTAGAGCGGGGCGCCCTGCTGGAAGTAGTAGTCGTACCAGGAGGAGATGGCACTGATCGGGACGATGGTCTTCAGGCCCTCGACGCCGGTCGCGGCGACGCCGTTGGCGATGGTGCCGTCCCAGCTCTTGCCGATCATGCCGGTCCTGCCGTTGGTCCAGGCGGCCTTGGCGCGGGTGGTGCCGGTGCGGGTCGTGTAGGCCTTGGCGCGGCCGTTCAGCCAGTCGACGACGGCCTTCGCGGACTGGATGTCGGAGCGGCCGCCGACGTCGACGCACCCGTCGGAGCGATTGGTTCCGGCCAGGTCGACGCCGACGAAGGCGTAGCCGCGGGGCACGAAGTAGTTGTCGTAGTACAGCGGCATCTGCGTGACGTCGCCGTTGGCGTCGTACGTCTTCTTCTGGCTCTCGTTGCCGCGCCCGCAGCAGGAGTAGTACGGGCTGGCGTCCATGATGACGGGGACCTTGCGGCCCTGCCGGGCGGGTTCGCGGGGGCGGACGATGTCGACGGCGACCCGGTCGGCCTTGCCGTCGCGGTCGCCGTCGAGTCCGGTGTCCACCCAGACGGCCTCGCGGATGGCGTTCTCGTACGAGTGGACGGGCCGGCTCTCACGCGGGGCGGCCTCTGCCGCGGCCGGGGTGAGCAGGGTGGCCATCAGGGCGGCCGTGGCCGCCGTCGCGAGCGGTCTCCAGGTCGTGAAGCGCGTGCGTTTCGGCATGCGCCGGACGCTACATCGGTGAACTCCTGTTCAGAAGAGGGCAGCTGACGGACCGGCGTGTCCGGACGGCCCCCTGGGTCCGGTGTCTCATGTCGGCCGAATGGCGATCGTGTGACAGCAGGGGCCATGGACATGATCAGAGAGACAGGGAGTCAATAGGCTCCGGACAGCCCTCGGGACCCTACGACTTGGAGTTTCGCGTGCACCGCAGAATCATCGCGCCGGGAGCCCTCGCCACGGCCGTTCTCCTGCTGGCGATCCCGGCATCGGCCGCGCCCCACTCCCCCGGCGCGCCGGGTATCGGTGACCCCTATTACCCGGCCTACGGCAACGGCGGATACGACGTCTCCCACTACGACCTGAGGCTGAAATACCAGCCGGCCACGGACGAGCTCGAGGGCACGGCGACCCTCGTGGCCCGCACCACGCAGGACCTGTCCAGCTTCAACCTGGACTTCCTGCTGGACGTCGGCGAGGTGCGCGTCAACGGTGCGAAGGCGTCGTTCCGGACGTCGGGCGAACACGAGCTGGAGATCACGCCGAAGACCCCGCTGACCAAGGGCACGCCCGTCACGGTCGTCGTGCGCTACCGCGGCGTGCCGTCGTCGAAGAAGGCGTACGGCTTCACGAGCTGGCACCGCACCCCGGACGGCGGCGTCGCGGCGAACGAGCCCGAAGCGGCGGCCTGGTGGTTCCCGAGCAACGACCACCCGCTCGACAAGGCCACCTACGACGTGTCCGTGCTGGTCCCGGACGGCACGCAGGCGATCTCCAACGGCACGCTCCAGTCGACGAGTTCGCGGCTCGGCTGGACCCGCTGGAACTGGCGCTCCGACAAGCCGCAGGCCACGTACCTCGCCACGCTCGCGGTCGGGAAGTTCGACATCACGACCGGCACGACCGAGAGCGGCATCCCGGTCCTCAACGCCTACAGCGAGGACCTGGGCGGCCACGCCGGCGCGGCGCGGGCGAGCCTCGAACGCACCGGGGAGATCGCCGACTGGCTGACGGGTTACTTCGGGCCGTACCCCTACAACGCGCTCGGCGGGTACGTGCCGAACACCACCACCGGGTACGCGCTGGAGACCCAGACCCGGCCGTACTACAGCCCGCGGCAGTTCGCCAACGGGTCGAACGTCTCGCTCGTCGTCCACGAGCTGGCGCACCAGTGGTACGGCGACGACGTGTCGCTCAAGCACTGGAAGGACATCTGGATCAACGAGGGCTTCGCGCGGTACGCGCAGTGGCTGTGGTCCGAGCACGAGGGCGAGGGCACGGCGCAGGAACTCGCCGACTACGTGTACGCCTCGCATCCCGCCGACGACCCGTTCTGGACGGTGAAGCCCGGGGACCCCGGCCCCGAGAACCAGTTCGACATCGCGGTGTACGACCGGGGTGCGCTGGCCGTCCAGGCACTGCGCAACGAGATCGGCGACGAGGCGTTCTTCGCGATCCTCGAGGGCTGGCCGCAGAAGTACGCCCACGGCAACGCGTCGGTCGCCGATTTCCAGCGGTACGCCGAGGAGGTGTCGGGCAAGCCGCTGTCCGCCCTGTTCGACACGTGGCTGTACCAGCCGTCGAAGCCGGGGGCGCCGGCGGCTCGGGCCGCGGCGGTGGCGAAGGGGGCGGACGCTGTGCCGCAGCCGAGGTCGTGGAAGAAGATCGCGGCGACGAACGGGGTGCACGAGCACGCGGGTGCGGAGCACGGGTCCTAGCTGCGGGCAGTCGCAGGCGCCCGGCCTGCTGAACGCCGTCCCTCGGTCTACGGTGGAGACTGCTGACGAAGGAGCCGGCCGTGCGGAACGTGGCGATCGTCGAGGCACCGTCCGTACTGGGGCTGCGCCCGACCGGAGTCGAGGAACTGCCGGACGCACTCCTAGGCGCCGGGCTCGCCGAAGCGCTGGGCGCGGTGCGTGCGGGGCGCGTCCAGCCACCCCCGTACAACCCGCAGCGCGACCCGGACACCGGCGTCCTGAACCCCGGCGGCATCGCCGCGTACTCCACCGCGCTCGCCGACACCGTCGGCGCTGTCCTCGGCGACGGCCGCTTCCCCCTCGTGCTGGGCGGCGATTGCAGCGTGCTGCTCGGCAATCTGCTCGCGCTGCGCCGCCGGGGCCGGCACGGTCTGCTGTTCCTCGACGGGCACACCGACTTCTACCAGCCGTCGGCGGAACCGGCCGGTGAGGTGGCGTCCATGGAACTCGCCCTCGCCACCGGGCGCGGCCCGCGCGTGCTGGCCGACCTGGAGGGCCGGGGCCCGCTGGTGCGGGACGAGGACGTCGTCGCGCTGGGCTTCCGGGACGCGGAGGAGTCGGCGGCGTACGGGATGCAGCCGCTGCCGTCCGCGCTGCACGCGCTGGAGCTGGACACCGTGCGCGCCCTGGGTGCGGGCGAGGCGGCCCGGCGCGCGGTCGGGCTGCTGACCGGCGACGGCGCGGGCGCCGGGTACTGGATCCACCTCGACGTCGACGTGCTGGACGACGCCGTGATGCCCGCCGTCGACTACCGGCTCCCGGACGGGCTGACCTGGCAGGAGCTGGAGACCGTCCTGCGCACGGCCCTGTCCGGCGGCGGTGCCCTCGGTCTCACCGTCGCGATCTTCAACCCCCGTCTGGATCCCGACGGGGCGATCGCGCGGCGCCTCGGCGACTGTCTGGTGCGGGCGTTCGACAGGGACGGCCAGGGCTGAGCCGGGGCCAGGGCCGGAGCCTGGGCCGGGGCCAGGGCCGGGGCCAGGGCCAGGGCCGGGGCCAGGGCCGGTCAGTCGCCGTGGTCGTACACCGTCACCGGTATCCCCCGCCGTATCAGCCGCTCCTCGATCAGCGGCTCGACCCGGGACCACTTGCCGCCGGCGAGGCCGCAGCCGATGCGGGGCATGTGGACCGTCGCGCCCAGTTCACCGGCCTTCGCGGCCAGGGCCTCCAGTGCCCTGTCGATCGCCTCGTAGCGGACGGGGACGCCCTTGCTGCCGGTCTTGGTGCCGCGCTGGCCGATCATGTTGGCCACCCACACGTGCCGCTCGACCTGCACGAACTGTGCGGCGCCCAGCCCGAAGTCGTTCCCCGCGCGGCCTCGGTGCCAGGCCCGGTACGCCGCCTCCGGCTCGGGCCAGCGGCGCGATATCGCCAGGACGAAGCCCTTGCCCCAGCCCCCTATGTCGTTGCAGACATGGGCGATGATCTTGACGCCCTTCACCGACGGAACGGTGGCGTCACCCCGGACATACGTGATCCCCGACATGACGCCACCGTAGGCCTTGCCACTGACAGTGGATCCGGCCCGCTACTTCGTGAACTGCGACAGCTCCTGGTCCGCCGTCTGCGACACCCGGCGGCGGATGCCGAACCAGCCCGCGACCAGCATGGCCGCGATCACCGGGATGAGCAGGAGGGTCTTGCGGCCGACCTCGGGGTCGTTCCACATCATGCCGAGGCAGGCCAGCAGGAAGGCGATCGTGGTGATCTCCGTGACCGGGCTGCCGGGGAGGCGGAAGGAGGGACGGTCGAGCAGGCCCTCCTTGGCGCGGCGGACGAAGACCAGGTGGCAGATCATGATGATCACCCAGGTGCTGATGATGCCGAGCGAGGCGACGTTCAGCACGATCTCGAAGGCCTGGGCCGGCACGAGGAAGTTCAGGCCGACGCCGAGGACAC
This sequence comes from Streptomyces sp. NPDC016851, assembly GCF_055562795.1. Taxonomy (NCBI): domain Bacteria; kingdom Bacillati; phylum Actinomycetota; class Actinomycetes; order Kitasatosporales; family Streptomycetaceae; genus Streptomyces; species Streptomyces sp. NPDC016851. The sequence goes on along the minus strand of NZ_JBVHEP010000010.1, from coordinate 170,750 downwards.
AGACCGCGCAGGTCAGCAGGATGCCGCCGTAGGGAACCTGGCTGCGGTTCATACGGGCGGTGAACTTCGGCGCGGAGCCGGCCATCGCCATCGAGCGCAGGATGCGGCCCGTGGAGTAAAGGCCCGAGTTCAGCGAGGACATCGCCGCCGTCAGGACCACCAGGTTCATCACGTCGCCCGCCGCCGGGACACCGATCTTCGACAGGACCGTGACGAAGGGGCTCTGGTCGGCCGAGTAGACCGAGCCGGGGAGCAGGAGAGCGAGCAGGACGACCGAGCCGACGTAGAAGAGCCCGACCCGCCACATGATCGAGTTCACCGCGCGCGGGACGACCTTCTCGGGCTCGGCGGTCTCGCCCGCGGCGACACCGACCAGCTCCAGCGCGGCGTACGCGAAGATCACACCCTGCATGACGAGGACGACGGGCATCATGCCGTGCGGGAAGACACCGCCGTTGTCGGTGATGACGCTCAGGCCGGGCGTCTGGCCGCCCACCTCGTGCTGGGTGGCGAGCAGGAAGATGCCGATGAGCATGAAGCCGACGAGCGTCGCGACCTTGATGATCGCGAACCAGAACTCCATCTCGCCGAAGATCTTCACCGAGATCAGGTTCACCGCCAGCACCACCGCGAGGGCGATCAGTGCGAGCACCCACTGCGGGATGTCGGTGAACAGGCTCCAGTAGTGCGTGTAGAGGGCGATCGCGGTGATGTCGGCGATGCCCGTGGTCGACCAGTTCAGGAAGTACATCCAGCCGGCGACGTAGGCGCCCTTCTCGCCGAGGAACTCGCGCGCGTACGACACGAAGGAGCCCGAGGAGGGGCGGTAGAGGACGAGCTCGCCGAGGGCCCTGACCACGAAGAAGGCGAAGATGCCGCAGACCAGGTAGGCGATCGCCAGCGCCGGGCCCGCGTCGTGGAGGCGGCCGCCGGCGCCGAGGAAGAGGCCGGTGCCGATGGCGCCGCCGATGGCGATCATGTTGACGTGGCGGGCCTTGAGGTCCTTGCTGTAGCCGGCGTCGCCCGCGTCCGCGGGCACCTGGGCCGCATCGGTACGCGGCGTGGCCGCTGCCGTGTTCACGGCGTCCTTGCTCACGGGGGTACCACTCTCTGGTGCGCCCGAGCGGGTCTCGCTCAGGTGTCCGTACGTACGTATGGTCCGCGCCCTCGATCAAGACGCAGACCAAGGGCACCTTCCCCCGGGGATCGCGGCTCACGCGGTGGCCTGCGTCACAGAGCGTTACTTCTCACAGGTCACTCCGGCACCGTCCCGCCGACCACCGGAGGTTTCACAGCACTGGTGAGACAGCGATACTGCTGCACATGACGACCGACACCGAGGAACCGACCCTCACGATCGACGAACTGGCGGCCCGGGCCGGTGTCACGGTGCGCACGGTCCGTTTCTACGGCACGAAGGGGCTGCTGCCGCCGCCGGTGCTCGGTCCCCGGCGCGTGGGGCACTACGGGCGGGAGCACCTGGCCCGGCTGGCGCTGATCGAGGAGTTGCAGCACCAGGGCATGACGCTGGCGGGCATCGAGCGGTATCTGCACCGGTTGCCGCCGGACCTGAGCGCGCGCGACCTCGCCGTGCACCGGGCGGTGGTGGCCTCCTGGGCGCCGGACACGGTGGAGACGGTCACGCGGGAGGAGCTTCAGCGGCGGGCCGGGCGGCCACTCGGCGACGAGGACGTCGAGCGGCTGGTCGCGATGGGCGTGCTCCGGCCCGCGGACGGCGGGTACGAGGCCGATCTGGGTCTGCTCCGGCTGGGCGTCGGGCTGCTGGACGTGCCGCTCTCCCCGGAGGGGATCTTCGCGGCGCGCACGGTGCTCGTCGAGCACGCGCGCGCCGCGGCCCGTGAACTCTCCCGGCTCTTCCGCGGTGAGGTGGCCGAGCGTGACGCGCGGGACGTGCGGTCCCTGTCGGCGCATATGCACCCCTTGGTGGTGCAGGCGCTCCTCACCGCCTTTCAGCGGTCGCTGAAGGAAGAGCTGGGCGAGTGGCTCACCGAGCCCTCGGAAGAGTCACGCTGAGTCGCTGAACCGCTCCCCCTTCTCCGCCTTCTCCACCAGCAGCGCGGGCGGCGTGAACCGGTCGCCGTAACGCTCGGCGAGTTCACGCGCGCGTGCCACGAATCCGGGCAGGCCGCCCTCGTAGCCGTTGATGTACTGGAGCACGCCGCCGGTCCAGCCCGGGAAGCCGATGCCGAAGATGGAGCCGATGTTGGCGTCGGCGACGGAGGTCAGCACGCCCTCCTCCAGCAGCCGGACGGTGTCCAGCGCCTCGGAGAACAGCATGCGCTCCTGCATGTCCTCGAACGGGATCCGGTACCCGGGCTCGGTGAAGTGCTCGCGCAGTCCCGGCCAGAGTGCGGTGCGCTTGCCGTCGTCCCCGTAGTCGTAGAAGCCGGCGCCACCGCTGCGGCCCGTGCGGCCGAACTCGTCGACCATGCGGTCGATGACGGCCTCGGCCGGGTGGGCCGTCCAGGTGCCGCCCGCCTCCTCCACGGCCCGCTTGGTCTCGGCCCGGATCTTGCGGGGCAGTGTCAGCGTCAGCTCGTCCATCAGGGACAGCACCTTGGCCGGGTAGCCCGCCTGGGCCGCCGCCTGCTCCACCGACGCGGGTTCGATGCCCTCGCCGACCATGGCGACGCCCTCGTTGATGAAGTGCCCGATGACGCGGGAGGTGAAGAAGCCGCGCGAGTCGTTGACGACGATCGGCGTCTTGTTGATCTGCCGCACCAGGTCGAAGGCGCGCGCCAGGGCCTCCTGCCCCGTGCGCTCGCCCTTGATGATCTCGACGAGCGGCATCTTGTCGACCGGCGAGAAGAAGTGCAGTCCGATGAAGTCGGCCTGGCGCTCCACGCCCTCGGCGAGCGCGGTGATGGGCAGCGTGGAGGTGTTGGAGCACAGCAGCGCGTCCGGGGCGACCACGTGCTGGATCTCCTGGAACACCTTGTGCTTGAGGGAGGTGTCCTCGAAGACGGCCTCGATGACGGCGTCGCAGCCGGCCAGGTCCCGCACCTCTGCGGTGGGGGTGATGCGGGCGAGCAGCGCGTCGGCCTTCTCCTGGGTCGTACGGCCCTTGGCGACGGCCTTGGCGCACAGCTTCTCGGAGTAGCCCTTGCCCTTGAGGGCCGCCTCGAGGGAGACGTCCTTCAGGACGACGTCGATACCGGCGCGGGCGCAGGAGTAGGCGATGCCGGCGCCCATCATCCCGGCGCCGAGGACGGCGACCTTGCGGACCTGGCGGGGCTCGACGCCCTTGGGGCGGTTGGCACCGGAGTTGACGGCCTGGAGGTCGAAGAAGAAGGCCTGGATCATGTTCTTCGACGTCTGCCCGGCCGCGAGTTCCACGAAGTAGCGGGCCTCGATGACCTGGGCGGTCTCGAAGTCGACCTGGGAGCCCTCGACGGCCGCGGCGAGGATGCCCCGCGGGGCCGGGTAGGGGGCGCCGTTCGTCTGCTTGCGCAGGGTGGCCGGGAAGGCGGGCAGGTTCGCCGCGAACTTGGGGTTGGCCGGGGTGCCGCCCGGGATCCTGTACCCCGGCTTGTCCCAGGGCTGCTGCGACTCGGGGTGGGCGTCGATGAAGGCGCGGGCCTTCTCGAGGAGTTCCTCCTGGGTGGCGGCCACGTCGTCGACGAGGCCGTTCTCCAGGGCGCGGCGCGGGCTGTACTGCGTGCCCTGGAGGAGGACCTTCAGCAGCGCGTCGGCGATGCCGAGGAGGCGGACCGTGCGGACGACGCCGCCGCCTCCGGGCAGCAGGCCGAGGGTGACCTCGGGGCAGCCGATCTTGGAGCCCGGCGCGTCGAGGGCGATGCGGTGGTGGCAGGCCAGGGCGATCTCGTAACCGCCGCCGAGGGCAGCGCCGTTGAGGGCGGCGACGACGGGCTTGCCGAGGGTCTCGATGCGGCGCAGGTTCCGCTTGATCGCCATGCCGCCGTCGAACAGCTCCTGGGCCGTCTCCGGTGTGACCCGGATCAGGTCGCGCAGGTCGCCGCCGGCGAAGAAGGTCTTCTTCGCGGAGGTGATGATGACGCCCCGGATGGAGTCCTTCTCGGCCTCCAGGCGGTCGGTGACGACGGCGAGCGAGTCGCGGAACGCCTGGTTCATGGTGTTCGCGGACTGGTCCGGGTCGTCGATCACCAGGGTGACGAGGCCGGTGCGGTCCTGTTCCCAGCGGATGGTGGTGGATTCAGTGCTCATGTGGAGGTGCTCCGTGTGATCCGTCGGGAGGGGGTCAGATGCGCTCGACGATGGTCGCGACGCCCATGCCGCCGCCGACGCACAGCGTGGCGAGGCCGTAGCGCTTGTCCTGGCGCTCGAGTTCGTCGACGAGCGTGCCGAGGATCATCGCGCCGGTCGCGCCGAGGGGGTGGCCGAGCGCGATGGCGCCGCCGTTGACGTTGACCTTGTCCAGGGACAGGCCCATGTCCCGCGCGTAGCGCAGCACGACCGCCGCGAACGCCTCGTTGATCTCGACGAGGTCGATGTCGTCGATGGTGAGTCCGGCCTTGGCCAGGGCCTTGCGGGTGGCGGGGGCGGGGCCGGTGAGCATGATGGTGGGCTCGGAGCCGGAGACGGCGGCGGAGACGATCCGGGCGCGGGGCGTGAGGCCGTAGCGCTCGCCGACCTCCCTGGAGCCGATCGCGACGAGCGAGGCGCCGTCGACGATGCCGGAGGAGTTGCCCGCGTGGTGGACGTGGTCGATCTTCTCCACCCAGTGGTACTGCTGGAGCGCGACCGCGTCGAAGCCGCCGAGGTCGCCGATGTCCGCGAAGGACGGCTTCAGCTTGGCGAGGGAGTCGGCGGTGGTGCCGGGGCGCATGTGCTCGTCGTGGTCGAGGACGACGAGGCCGCTGCGGTCCATCACCGGGACGACGGACTTGTCGAAGCGCCCCTCCTTCCAGGCGGTGGCCGCCCGCTCCTGCGAGAGGGCCGCGTACTCGTCGACGTCGCGCCGGGAGAAGCCCTCGATGGTGGCGATCAGGTCGGCGCCGATGCCCTGCGGCACGAAGTTGACCTGGAGGTTGGTCATCGGGTCGTTGAACCAGGCGCCGCCGTCGGAGGCCATCGGCACCCGGGACATCGACTCGACGCCGCCCGCGAGGACGAGATCCTCCCAGCCCGAACGGACCTTGGCGGCGGCCAGGTTGACGGCCTCCAGACCCGAGGCGCAGAAGCGGTTCTCCTGCACGCCGGCCACCGTGTCGGGCAGCCCCGCGGCGATGGCGGCGATCCGGGCGATGTCGGAGCCCTGGTCGCCGACCGGGCCGACGACGCCGAGCACGATGTCGTCGACGGCGGCCGGGTCCAGGTCCGGGAAGCGGGCGCGGATCTCGTGGATGAGTCCGACGACCAGGTCGATGGGCTTGGTGCCGTGCAGGGCGCCGCCTGCCTTGCCGCGCCCGCGCGGGGTGCGGATCGCGTCGTACACATACGCTTCGGTGCTCACGAGGAGGCCTTTCACTGAGGGTTGCGGGACGACGGTAGGAGCCCGGGGACGTCCCAGTCCCGGGCGACGTCGGCCGTGTCGGCGCCCGGCCGGGCCGGGCCGGTGCGGACGGAGGTCGGGGTCGCGGAGAAGCGGGGGGCCGGGGCGGGTTGGGTGATGCCGCCGTGGTCGGTGAAGGTGCCGCGGGCGGCCAGGTGCGGGTGGTGCGGGGCCTCGCGCAGCGACAGCACGGGCGCCACGCACGCGTCGGTGCCGTCGAAGACGGCCGTCCACTCGTCCCGGGTGCGGCTCTTGAAGCGGGCGGTGACCTGTTCGCGCAGTTCGCCCCACCGGGTGACGTCCTTGCGGGCGGCGGCCTGGTCCTCGACGCCGAGCCGGGCGAGGAACTCCTCGTAGAACTGCGGCTCCAGGGCGCCGACGGCCATGTACCGGCCGTCGGCCGTCTCGTACGTCCCGTAGTACGGGCAGCCGCCGTCCAGGAGGTTGGCGCCGCGGCGGTCCTGCCAGCCGCCGGCGGCGAGCATGCCGTGGATCATCGTGCCGAGGTGGGAGACGCCGTCGACGATGGCGGCGTCGACGACCTGGCCGGTGCCGGTCGCGCGCGCGTGGTGCAGGGCGGCGAGGACGCCGACGACGAGGTAGAGGGAGCCGCCCGCGTAGTCGCCGAGCAGGTTGGCCGGGACCGCCGGCGGCTCGTCAGGGCGGCCGATCATGCCGAGCGTGCCGGTGGGGGCGATGTACGCGATGTCGTGCCCGGCGCGGTCGGCGAGCGGGCCGTCCTGGCCCCAGCCGGTCATCCGCCCGTAGACGAGGGCCGGGTTGCGGGCGTGGCAGGCCTCGGGGCCGACGCCGAGGCGCTCGGCGACACCGGGCCGGTAGCCCTCGACCAGGATGTCGGCGCGGGCGGCGAGGTCGAGCACCTGGTCCGGACCGTCCGGCGCCTTCAGGTCCACGACCACCGAGCGCTTGTTGCGGTTGGTGACGTCGTACGCCGGGTCGATCGCGAGGCCGGGGCCGCCGGGGCGGTCCACGCGCACGACGTCGGCGCCGAGGTCGGCCAGGAGCATGGCGGCGAACGGGCCGGGCCCGATGCCGGCCAGCTCGACGACGCGCACGCCGGTGAGCGGGCCCTGTTCTGGCGTCCTTGCCGTGGCCATCCAGCCCCCAGTGCTGTGACACAAGTGATGTAACACCAGTGATGCTAAGAACACGTTCCACTCGGCACAAGAGCCGAACGAGCAAGCGCTTAGCAATCTGCCCGACGCGTCAGCTCCCGTCCAGCTCCGCTATCAGCCGCTTGGGCGCGATCACCCGGTAGCTCTCCTCGACCCAGTCGCAGAGCACCTCCGCTGCCGGGGCGCCCTGCCGCTCCAGGGGGATGCTCACCCAGCCCGCCTTGCCCAGGCCGTATCCGGCGGGCTCGGCTCCGGGGCACGCCAGCGCGTGCGCGTGGGCCGTCTCGTCCTTGAGCTTCACCGTCACACCCAGGGGGTAGCTGCCGTCCTGGACGCCGAGGAAGACGAACACCTTCTTGTTGACCTTCGCGACGGACTCGCCCCAGGGGAACTCCTCGGCGGCGCCCGGCAGCCCCAGCGCGAACGCGCGCACTTTCTCCCACTTCTTCAGGGCATTCCTGGGCACGGCCATCGTCGTCCTCCGGGCTCGTCGTCGCGCTCAGCTCTCCTCACGCTAGCCTCGGCCACCGACAGCGGCACGGGCTGCACGACCGAGGGGTGTCATGAGCAGGCTGAACAGGACGGACCGTCCGTACGACATCGTGCTCTTCGGAGCCACGAGTTTCGCCGGAGCGCTCACCGCGGAGTACCTCGCGGCTCACGCGCCCGAGGGGCTGCGGTGGGCGATCGCGGGACGCAGCGCTCAGAAGCTGGAGCGGCTGCGGGAGCGGCTGCCCGGCGGCGCGGAGGTCGGAGTGCTGCGGGCGGACGTCTCCGATCCGGCCTCGGTGCGCGCCCTCGCGGAGCAGGCGCGCGTGGTGGCCACGACGGTCGGCCCGTACGTGACGTACGGCGAGGAGCTCGTCGCCGCCTGCGCGGACACCGGGACCGACTACCTCGACCTCTGCGGCGAGCCGGAGTTCGTGGACCTGATGTACGTCGAGCACGACGCCCGCGCGCGGGAGACCGGGGCGCGGCTGGTGCACGCCGCCGGTTTTGACTCGATCCCGCACGACCTGGGCGTGTACTTCACCGTGCAGCAGCTCCCGGAGGACGTGCCGCTGACCGTGGAGGGCTTCGTGACCGCCGACGCGGCGTTCTCGGGCGGGACCTTCGCCTCCGCACTCAACCAGTTCGCGCGGCAGCGGGAGATGGCCGCGGCCGCGCGGGACCGGCGGCGGCACGAGCCGCGGCTGGTGGGCCGGCGGGCGTCGGCGCCCGCGGGTGCTCCCCGGTTCGCCAAGGAGGTCGGCGCGTGGGCGCTGCCGATGCCGACGATCGACCCGCAGATCGTGCGGCGGTCGGCCTCGGCCCTCGACCGGTACGGCCCCGACTTCCGCTATCGGCAGTACGCGGCCGTCCGGCACCTGCCCGTCGCGGTGGGCGGTGTCGCGGCCGTCGGTGCGCTGGTGGCGGCGGCCCAGGTGGCGCCGGCGCGGCGCTGGTTGTCGGGCCGGCTCAGGCCCGGGGACGGACCGAGCCCCGAGAAGCGGGCGAAGAGCTGGTTCTCCCTGCGCTTCGTGGGCGAGGGCGGCGGCCGGCGGGTGTACACGGAGGTCTCGGGCGGCGATCCCGGCTACGACGAGACGGCGAAGATGCTGGCCGAGTCGGCGCTCTGCATGGCCTTCGACGACCTTCCGCAGACCGCCGGGCAGGTCACTACGGCGGTGGCGATGGGCGACGCGCTGATCGGCCGGCTGCGCGCGGCCGGCATCCGCTTCCGCGTCGCGTCGACCCGCTGAGGGTCCTTACAGCGGCCACTCGGCGATGGTGTAGATCATCCCGGCGATCCAGGCGAGCCCCGCCAGCACGGCGAGGATCAGCCCTATGGTGACGGCCCGCTCGACGGTCTGGGTCGGGCCGGCAACAGGCTTGGGGGCGCGGTGCGTTGTCATGCCCCCAGCCTGCCGACGGGACCGGGGCCGGGCATCCGTACACGTACTCAGAGCCGGTACTCAGATCCGCCGCCCCCGCCTCGGGCAGGCCCGTCCCCCTGGTTTGAGGCTTTTCCGCCTTCCGCTCCTGGCGACAGCTCGAAAAGTGCCAACAAGGAGTTCAATGAAACCATTGAAGGCATGAAGTTCCTTCTCGAAGTCAGCATGGACGACGCGGCGTTGGCCGAGGACCCGGCGGGCGAGCTGGGCCGGATCCTCAGGTACTGGGGCGGCAACCTGCGCCACTACGCGCTCCGGCCCGGGGACGGGTCGGTCATCTACGACTCGGAGTACCGCGAGGTGGGCCACTGGAGCGTGGCCGGTCAGGCGGAATAGGTCTCCCGCAGCGCCGTCCGGCAGAGCGCGTCCGCCCTGCGCGTGGTCTCCGGAAGGCGGTACTCGGGGGTCAGCGCGAGGGTGTGGGCGCAGGCGTTCGCCAGGGTCACGCGGTGGCCGACGGAGACGAAGACCGGCTTCACGCCGTCGCGCGTGCGCAGGGCGCGGCCGACCTCCTCGGAGCCGGCGAGCAGCGCGGACGTACTGCCGCGCGGGGTGTCCGGGTCGTCGTGGGCGAAGGTGAACGGGTTCTTGGCGACGCCGATCGTGGGCAGTCCGGTCAGGACGCCGAGGTGGCTGGCGAGGCCGAAGCGGCGGGGGTGGGCGAGGCCGTAGCCGTCGCAGACGACGAGGCCGGGCGGGCACGGCAGGGCGTCGAGGGCGGCGAGGACCGTGGGGATCTCGCGGAAGGCGAGCAGTCCGGGCACGTAGGGGAAGGAGACCCGGCCCACCGTCGTGGCCTCGGCGACGACGTCGAGGCTCGACGCGTCCAGGACGACCGCGGCCGCCGCGACGACATCACGCTCGTCGTCGTAGGCGACGTCGACCCCCGTCACATGGCCCGTCCCGGGCGGCGGTCCCGGTTCGTCGAGGATCACGCGCTCGCGCAGTTCGTCCTGGACGGCGCGGGCCTGTTCCTCGGTGGCGGGCCAGTCCTCTGGGATGCGTACGGTCGTCATGATGCCCCCGAGCCTAATGGGCTGATCCTTTCGGCTGCCGGGCCCGTGGGCAGCACGAGGCCGGCGGGACTCCGCGGTTCCGCCGGCCTCGGGGGCGTCCCGCTTACTTGCCCAGCGCGCGCTGGAGCTGGCTCTTGTTCATGTTGGAACGGCCCTCGACTCCGCGGCGCTTGGCCTCCTGGTACAGCTGGTCGTAGGTGGGGCCCTGCGAGCCCTGGCCCGACCGCTGACCGCCGCGCTTGCCGGACGACATGTCCTTCGTCGAGGTGCGGCTGGCCGTCTTCGACTCGCCGGAGCGGGCGCGTTCCTTGTTGACCGTCCGCGAGGCGATCTCCTTGGCGCGGCCGGTGCTCTCGCCCCGGTCCTGCGCGCTCTTCTTGATGTGCTCGTACTGGCGCTCCCGCTTGGAGCTCGAACCGCGTGGCATGACCGCTCACTTCCTTTCACCTTCAGTGAACGAGTACCCACACTGCCAACAATCAGGGCATACCGCGCGCTCAATGCTCCAGGCGGGCAACCCGCCCCTTTTCGCCGGCCGCCCAGCACCCTTGGTCCGGCGTGCAGTCGACGGTGTCGTAGGAGCCGGTGTCGACCGTGCGCCAGGTGCGGCCGCCGTCCCTGGTGAGGTCGGTGCCGGTGGGGCCGACGGCGAGGGCGGCGGTGCGGCTGTGCGGGAGCCAGGCGACACCGGAGCGATAGGCGGGCGGGGGCGCGGCGGCGGGGCGCCAGGTGCGGCCGCCGTCGCCGGTGCGCGCGGCGGCGTCCGGTGAGGGCCGGCCGGGGGTGAAGTCGCCGCCGACGGCGAGACCGTGGGTGCGGTCCCGGAAGGCCAGCGCGAAGACGCCCCGGGCCGGGTCGCCCGCCGGGAGGGGTGTGTCGGTGGCCGTCCAGGTCCGCCCCCGGTCGGCGGAGTGCAGCACGCGCGCGTGCGCGGCTCCGCCGGTGGCGAGCCAGACGTCCTTCGGCCCGGAGCTGACCAGGCACTGGCCGCTCGCGGCGAACCCGGCCTCGCCCTCCTGGGCGGGCGGCATGCCCTCGTCCGGCAGCACCGTCCAGGTGCGGCCGCCGTCGCGGGTCGACAGGATGCGGAACTTCCCGTCCACCGGGTCGCTCATCGCGAGGCCGTGGCGGTGGTCGAAGAAGGTGAGGCAGTCGTAGAAGGCCTTCGGGTCGGTGTTGCGGAAGGACTCCGTCCAGGTCGCCCCGCCGTCGTCGGTGCGGTACACGCGGGACGCCTCGCCTTCGCCGATGGCCAGGACCACGGCCCGGCGCGCGTCGAACGCCTCGACGTCCCGGAACTGCAACTCCGCCGCGCCCGAGGGCGAGACGTTCCGCCAGGTGGTGCCGCCGTCGCTGGTGCGCAGGACGGTGCCGCCGGTCCCGGCGAGCCAGGCCGTGTTCCGGCTGACGGCGGCCAGACCACGGAACCGTACGTCCGGGGCGCCGGTGTCCTTGAGTTCCCAGTGCGGCATCCGGCGCTGGGGCTCGTGCGCCTGCGCCGGTACGGCCGTCAGGGCGGCGAGCGCGACCAGTGCCGCCACCCCCGCCGCCACTCCGGTCGCCCTGCTCCGTGTCCGTCCCGTCCGTCGCGTGCTCCCCAAGCGCCTCATGGCCGGCGAAGCTAGCCCACCCCCCGGGCCCCGTCCAGATGGCCTCGCCCGGATCCCGGGGCGTTCCGGTGGGCGCCACAAGTGCCCTGCGGGGAACAGGAGGAGAGCCACGTCACTCCGGTGCATGAACGCGGTGACAGAGGTCACTCGCACTTCGTGTGCACGGATTGGCTGATTCCGTCGTCTCTTCCAGTGCCCGGCCTCATCCGCCCGGAAGTGTCCCGTCCAGCCGTCACAAGGGAGCAAGGCGTTGTCCATCGTCATCGAGCAGCCCGTGGAGGCCCGCCTCGTCGCCGCCGCGCCGCGTATGCCGAGCATTCCCGCGACGCTCCACTACGACCGACGCGATCCGTTCGCCGTCCGCATGACCTTCCCCGCCCCGGCCACGCTGGAGGGCGTCGAGGTCTGCTGGACCTTCTCCCGCGAGCTGCTCGCCGCGGGCCTGAAGAACGCCGAGGGCCACGGCGACGTGCGGGTGCGGCCGTACGGGTACGACCGCACGGTGCTGGAGTTCCACGCCCCCGAGGGCACGGCCGTCGTGCACGTCCGTTCCGGCGAGGTGCGCCGGTTCCTCCAGGCCACGAGCGAGCTGGTGCCGGTCGGTCTGGAGCACCTCCAGCTGGATCTGGACCACGACCTGGCGGAGCTGATGCGGGACGCGTGCTGAGCCGAGGCGTGCCGGGCTGACGTGCCCGCTCCAGCAGGGCGTTGACCTCGCCGTAGTCGAGACCGGCGGCCAGTGACCGGTACGTCCCGGTGTCCAGCAGCTCCCGCGCGGCCCGGCGGACCAGGGCGTGGGCGGCCTGGGCGATGCCCGGGCCCACGCTGACCCGGGCGACGCCCAGGGCGGCCAGTTCGGCGACCGCCGGTGCGCCGGGTCGGCCATGACGTTCAGCGGCCCGTCGACGCCGTTCACCAGCTCCTTCACGATCCCCGGGTCGACGGCCCCGGGGACGAAGATCCCGTCGGCGCCGGCGGCGCGGAAGGCGGCGGCCCGCTCCAGGGTGAGGTCCACTCCCCCGGCTCCGCTGAGGAAGGTGTCGGTCCGGGCGTTGACGAACAGCGGCACGCCCGCCGCGTCAGTCGCCTCACGGACCGCGGCGATCCGCTCGGCCTGCTCCCCCACGCTCCGCAGTGGTCCGCCCGCTCCGGCGCCGTGCAGCGCGTCCTCGATGTTCACCCCCACCGCTCCCGCGGCGAGGACCGCGCGGACGGTGCCGGCGAGGCCCTCGGTGTCCTCGGCGTAGCCGCTCTCGATGTCCGCCGTCACCGGGACGGTCACGGTCTCGGCGATCCGGGCGACGGCGGCGAGGGCCGTGGCACGGTCCACCCGCTCGCCGTCCGGCGCGCCGAGCGCCCGGACGAGCCCGGCGCTCGTCGTCGCCACCGCGGCGGCGCCCGCGTCCTCGACGAGGAGGGCGCTCACCGCGTCCCAGGCGTTGGGCAGGACCAGCAGCGTTCCGGGGAGGTGCAGGGCGCGGAAGGCCGGGGCTCGGTCGGTCCGGTTCGCCATGCGGGCCACCCGACCAGCGGCGGCTGGGCCTTGGCTGGCAGGAATCCGACGTGGACGTGGGTCAGGGCGGAGCGGTCGTCGTCGCCCGGGCCGTCGCGGCGAGCGCCGTACGGATCTCGCGGACGATCTCCCCGAGCCCGGGCACCGACGCCACGGCACGCTCCGTCAGCTCCCGCACGCGCGGCTCATGGGCGCCGACGTTCTCGCCGGCCTCGCCGGGGAGCAGCTCCGCCGAGGCGGCCAGCGTCACGAGCGCCGCGTCCCGCTCGGAGACCTGGGCGACCGGCCGCGGCCCCCGGAGGACCTGACGCGTCTCCTCCCGCAGGGCCTCCACGGCGGCGACGCGGTCCAGCGCGTACTCCACGGACGGGAACACCCCGAGGACCCGCTTCTTCTCCGCACGCAGGAACCCCTCGGCCGCCAGCTGCTCCCGCACCGCGTCGGAGGTCACCCGCGAGTGCAGCGTCACCCAGGTCCGCCAGGGGTGCGGGCACGACTCGCGGACGAGTTCCAGCAGCCCGTCGAGGACCGCGTCACCCGTTTCCGAGTCCAGGTCGGCCGGCGTGGCGATGCCGTCCTCGTCGACGAGCAGGCCGTGCCGAGCCAGCTCGACGAGGGCACCGGCACGCACGGGGCCCGACAGGTGGGCGGTGCCGGTGCCCGCCGGCGGGGCGGGGTCCCAGGCCAGCAGGCAGAGCCGGGCCGGCAGCGAGAGCGGGCCGTCGGGCACGGGGCCTCCTCGGGGAGGGAAGATCGGGTCTCACGTTAATTCGTTGACAGGTCCGGCGCCCCCTCGTACGTTGTTCAGCGTCCTGTTGCCGCCGATTGGAGAAGGACGTTGCTCGTCTGAGGTCCTGAGACACCGCGTCACCCGCCTCTGGTGTGTGCGCTGCGTGCGACCTCGGCGTTCGAGCCGTCCTCCGGTGCAGGGCTTTTCTCATGCCCTTGGAGCCTCCTCCCTGGTCGCAGGTGTCTCGATACGCGTTTGCCCCTGACCGCATCAAGCAACCGCGAAAGAGGCCCGCATGCCTACTTCCATCACCGTCACCTCCCTCGCCTTCACCTGGCCCGACGGCACCCCCGTGTTCGAAGGCCTCGACGTGGCCTTCGGCCCGGGCCGGACCGGCCTGGTCGGCGTCAACGGGTCGGGAAAGTCCACCCTGTTGAAGCTGATCGCCGGTGAACTCGCCCCGGCCGACGGCGCCGTCCGGGTGGCCGGCGAGGTCGGGTACCTCCCGCAGAACGTCACGCTCGACACCACCCTGCGCGTCGACGAGGCGCTCGGCATCGCCGGCAAGCGGGCAGCCCTGCACGCCATCGAGGCGGGCGATGTGTCCGAGGCGCACTTCGAGACGGTCGGCGACGACTGGGACGTGGAGGAGCGCGCCCTGGCCACCCTCGGCGAACTCGGCCTCGGACACGTCGAGCTGGACCGCACCGTCGGCGAGGTGTCGGGCGGCGAGTCGGTGCTGCTGCGGCTGGCCGCGCTGCTGCTGCGCCGGCCCGACGTCCTGCTGCTGGACGAGCCGACCAACAACCTCGACCTGTACGCCCGCAGGCGGCTGTACGCGGCCGTCGAGTCCTGGCCGGGCGTGATGGTCGTCGTCAGCCACGACCGGGAACTGCTGGACCTCGTCGACCAGATCGCCGACCTGCGCTCCGGGGATATCACCTGGTACGGCGGCAACTACTCCGACTACGAGGAGGCCCTGGCCATCGAACAGGAGGCGGCGGAGCGCATGGTGCGCGTCGCCGAGTCCGACTTCCGCAAGCAGAAGCGCGAACTGGCCGACGCCCAGATGAAGCTGGCCCGCCGCAAGCGGTACGGGCAGAAGATGTGGGACCAGAAGCGCGAGCCGAAGATCGTCATGGGGGCGCGCAAGCGCGCGGCGCAGGAGTCCGCGGGCAAGCACCGGATCATGCACGAGGAGAAGCTCGCCGAGGCCAGGGAGCGGCTGGACGAGGCGGTGGACGCCGTCCGGGACGACGACGAGATCCGTGTCGACCTGCCGTACACGGCCGTGCCGCCGGGCCGTAACGTCCTGACCCTCATGGATCTCCGGCTCCGGTACGGCGCCCGTGTGGACGGCGGTTTCGACCTGCGCGGCCCCGAGCGGGTCGCGTTGATCGGGCGCAACGGCTCGGGCAAGACGACGCTGCTGCGCACGATCAGCGGGGAGCTGGCTCCGGAGTCGGGCGAGGTGACGGCACATGTCCCGCTGCGGTTCCTGCCGCAGCGGCTCGACGTCCTCGACGGGGAGCTGACCGTCGCCGAGAACGTGGCCCGGTTCGCGCCGGGCGCCACCAACAACCGGGTCCGGGCGCGGCTGGCCCGCTTCCTGTTCCGGGGTGCCCGGGCCGACCAGAAGGCGGCGACGCTCTCCGGCGGCGAACGCTTCCGGGCGGCGCTGGCCGCGCTGATGCTGGCCGAGCCCGCGCCGCAGCTGCTCATGCTGGACGAGCCGACCAACAACCTCGACATGGCGAGCGTGCGGCAGCTGACCACGGCCCTGGAGTCCTACGAGGGGGCGCTGATCGTGGCCAGTCACGACCTGCCGTTCCTGGAGTCGATCGGCATCACGCGCTGGCTGCTGATGGAGGACGGAGAACTGAAGGAAATCACGCCAGAGGCTGTCGGGTTTCCCGCCTAGCGTCGATGGCATGACCGACTTCACTCACGAGGTGACGACCCGCGATGTCACCACGCACGACGTCATCACCCTGACCGGAGCCCGCGAGAACAACCTCAAGGACGTCACCCTCCGCATCCCGAAAGGCCGGCTGACCGTGTTCACCGGCGTTTCGGGGTCGGGGAAGTCGTCCGTCGTCTTCGACACGATCGCGGTGGAGTCGCAGCGCCAGCTGAACGAGACGTACCCGTGGTTCGTCCGCAACCGGCTGCCCAAGTTCGAGCGGCCGCGCGCGGACGGACTGGAGGACCTTGCCCCCGCGATCGTCGTCGACCAGCGGCCGGTCGGCGGCCACTCCCGGTCGACCGTCGGCACCATGACGGACATCTACTCGGTGATCCGGGTGCTGTTCTCCCGGCACGGCACCCCGAGCGCCGGGCCGGCGACCGCGTACTCGTTCAACGACCCGTCGGGCATGTGCCCCGAGTGCGACGGCCTCGGCCGCACGGTGCGGCCCGACTGGGACCGCTTCCTGGATCCCGAGCGCTCCCTGGCGGACGGGGCGGTCCGCTTCCCGCCGTTCGCCGCGGGCACCTGGCAGGGCCGGACCTACACGAACAGCCCCGACCTGGACCCGGACAAGCCGGTGGGGCGGTTCACCGCCGCCGAGCGCGCGTTCCTGATGCGCGGACGGCCCGGCAGCAAGGTCACCGTCAACGGCAGCGGCGGCACCTGGACCACCGACTACGAAGGGCTGGCCGACCGATTCGAGCGGCTGTACCTGAAGCGGGACCTGTCGGCCATGAGCCAGAAGACCCGGGACCTGGTCCGGGAGTTCCTGGTGGAGGGCACCTGTCCGGTCTGTCAGGGGGCCCGGCTCAACGCGGCGGCGCTCGCCACCCGGATCGGCGGCCGGAACATCGCCGACTGCGCACGGATGCAGATCACGGACCTGATCGCCGTACTGAAGGAGATCGACGACCCGGTGGCCGGGCCGGTCGCGGGGGCGGCCGTGGCCGCGCTGGAGCGCGTCGAGGCGATCGGCCTCGGCTACCTCAGCCTCGACCGGGAGACATCGACGCTCAGCGGCGGCGAGGGGCAGCGGCTGAAGACGGTGCGGCACCTCGGATCCAGCCTGACCGGGATGACGTACATCTTCGACGAGCCGAGCGTCGGCCTGCACCCGCGCGACGTGGGCCGTCTCGGCGATCTGCTGCTGCGGCTGCGCGACAAGGGCAACACCGTGCTGGTCGTCGAGCACGACCCGGACGTCATCGCGCTGGCCGACCACGTCGTCGACATGGGGCCGGGCGCCGGCGCCGAGGGCGGCCGCGTGGTCTTCGAGGGCACACCGGCCTCACTGGCCGCCTCCGACACGCTCACCGGGGGCTGTCTGCGCCGCCGTACGGCGGTCAAGGAACAGGTGCGGCAGGCCGACGGCGAGCTGTGGGTCAAGGGCGCCGACCGGCACAACCTGCGCGACGTGACCGTGCGGTTCCCGGCCGGTGTGCTCACGGCCGTGACCGGGGTGGCCGGGTCCGGGAAGAGCACCCTGGTCGGGGAGTTCACCGCCGCGCACCCCGACGCCGTGGTCGTCGACCAGTCGTCGATCGGGATCTCGGGCCGCTCCACTCCGGCGACCTACCTCGGGATCATGGACACGGTACGGAAGATCTTCGCCCGCGAGACCGGGGCCGAGGCGGGCCTCTTCAGCTTCAACTCCGGCGGCGCCTGCGGCACCTGCGAGGGCCGGGGCATCATCTACACCGACCTCGCCTTCATGGACCCGGTGACGTCGACCTGCCACGACTGCGAGGGGCGGCGCTTCAAGGACGAGGTGCTGCGGCTGACGGTGAAGGGCAGCTCCATCGCCGACGTCCTGCAGATGACGGCCGAGCAGGCGCTCGCCTTCTTCGACGACACGGGCGTACGGCGCCGGCTGCGCGCCCTGCGGGACGTCGGACTGACGTATCTGACACTCGGCCAGCCCCTGTCCACGCTCTCCGGCGGCGAGCGGCAGCGCATCAAGCTGGCCACGCGGCTGCACCGGACGGGCGCGGTCTACGTCCTCGACGAACCGACGACCGGGCTGCACATGGCGGACGTGGAGGGACTCGTCGCCCTGCTGGACCGGCTGGTCGACACGGGCAACACGATCGTCGTCGTGGAGCACAACCTGGACGTGGTCGCCCGGGCCGACTGGGTGATCGACCTCGGCCCGGACGGCGGCCGGGACGGCGGCGAGATCATCTTCGAGGGGACGCCGCGCCGGCTCCTGGACGCGCCGGGTTCGTACACCGGAGAGCACCTGCGGCGGGCCGTGGCGGCATCGGCCGTCAGTGTGCCGGTGTGAGCTCCCCGGTGAGCGGGACCTCCGGGAGCGCCGTGTTGCTGACGACGGCGAGGCGCGGGCCGCCTCGGCCGTGCTGCCACTGCCCGCCGGCCAGCGGCAGCAGGGCGATGTTGGGAGTCGGTCCGCGGGTCCAGTCGAGGGTGCCGGCGATGGTGTCGAGGGTCGTGCCGGCGAGGGCCTGCGCGACGGACGCCCGGTCGGTGGGGTCGGCCGCGACGGTGAGGGCGTGGTGGGCGGTCTCCACCAGGGCGTGGGCGAGGCCGAGGGGCTGGAGCCAGCCGGCGCCGGTGTCCTGCCGGTAGGCGTGGGCGAGTTCGGCGCAGGTGGTGCCGTCCAGACCGGAGCGGTAGGGGTGGCCGGGGCTCCAGTAGACGAGGGTGGCCACGCGCGCGTCGGCGAGCTCCCCGTGGACGCCGGGGGCGGGGGTGGTGTGGGTGTGCGGGTAGGTCAGCCAGCGCGAGCAGGTGATCAGCCGCGGACGCACCCCTGCCTCCCGGGCCTGGCGGTGGAAGAGGGCGAGGTCGGTGGCGGTGGCGGCGCTGGTGACGAGGCCGGCACCGTGCTCGCGCAACCGCTCGACCTGGGCGTGGAAGGCGTCGGCCGGTTCCCGGTAGGCACCGAGGTCGACCAGGGTGTGTCCGCGCGGGGACGTCACCGGGGCGAAGCCGTACCGGTCGTGGCGCAGCAGCCGTCCTTGCACGTCGTCGTTCCACAGGCAGCCGACGGCGCCCTGGCCGTCGACGCGTTCCCACAGGTCGGCGAAGACGGCGGCGATGTCGTCCAGTCCCCACGCGAAGTGGTACGTCCACCGGAAGCGCTGCCCCGGCTCGGCACCGCGCGCGTCGACGTACGCCTGCCAGGGGAACGTGGTCGATACACAGGGGACCCCGGCCTCTTCACAGGCGTCGGTGACGGCGGGCAGCACCCGGGTCCCGGCCATGGTGAGCACGAGGTTCGCCCCGTCGGCACCGGCCAGCTCCCGTACGGCCTGCCGAGCCGCGTCGGGATCCGAGCGGCTGTCGCGCACGGCGACGGTCACGGCGTAGCGGCGGCCGCCGCTGCGGAGGTGCGCGAGCCGGGGCGCGAGCCTGCGCAGCACGTACGACAACGGTGACCCGAGAGGGGCCAGTCGACCCGTCAGGGGCGCTACCACGCCCACACACAAAGAAGGTGACGACATCGAGGCCCCTCTCCTCACTGCATCGGTGCGGCCGGACTGGATCGGTGCGGCCGGTCAGTGACCGGAGCGGTCCTCGGTCACGCAGGTGGTCTTGCTGAACACCGCCACCGTCTCGTTGCCGCAGTTGTTGCTGTGGCCCGAGGCGTTCCGGGCGAAGAGCAGGTTGGACAGGACACCGCCGCTCGGGCCCGCCTGGTCACCGCCGCCCTTGCCGT
This sequence comes from Streptomyces sp. NPDC016851, assembly GCF_055562795.1. Taxonomy (NCBI): domain Bacteria; kingdom Bacillati; phylum Actinomycetota; class Actinomycetes; order Kitasatosporales; family Streptomycetaceae; genus Streptomyces; species Streptomyces sp. NPDC016851. Next base: position 151,669 of record NZ_JBVHEP010000010.1, on the reverse strand, counting down.
CGTCCTCGGTGACACAGGTGCGCTCCTTGAACAGCGCCACCTTGCCCGTGCCGCAGAGGTTGGCGTGGCCGGAGGAGTTCCTGCCGGAGAGGTTGGACAGCACACCGCCCGCCCCCGCGTCGCCGTCCCCGGCATGGGCCGTGGCCATGCCGGCGGGAACGGCCATCAGCATCCCCACGATCGAGGCCACCACCGCGATACGTCGTGTGCCGTACATCTCTGTCGGTTTCCTTCCGCTGGATCGGTCCCGGCCGGTTCGGCCGGGATCACTGCGCCTAACGACGCCTCGGAAGATCGGCATGGGCCGCGACCAGGTGAATCATCTGCAAGACGGTTGATCAGGTACTCCGACGGGATGCCGGGCGCGCGGGCGTTGACACGTCAAGGTGCGGCCCTTGGCCGTGACCGATGGGGTGGTTTGGCACTCCGCCGGCCGATCACGCGTGCGGGCCCGCCAAGACTGGGATGCGGGGGTGGCGCGGGGCTGCCCGGAGGGGGCGACATGACCGAGAGCACGGTTCTGGTGGCGGTGGCGGAGCGTCCGGAGGACGGGGGCGCGGCCGCGGGGCAGCTGGCGAGGATCGCCGAGGCGATCCGGGGGCGCGGCTTACAGGTCCGGTGGGTGGTGAGCGTCGCCGACGCCGAGGCGGCGCTCAGGACCGAGGCCGGCCTCGCCGCCGCGGTGGTCGCCTGGGATCTTCCGCCCGGGCCTGGGGCCGACGGCGAACCGGGCGGGGCGGCGGTGCTGCGCCGGATCGGGTGCCGCTTCCAGAACCTGCCGGTGTTCCTGGTCATGGCGGACGAGGGGCTGCGAGACCTGCCGTTGTGGGTGTCGCAGGCGGTCGTGGGCTACGTGTGGCCGCTGGAGGACACACCGGCGTTCATCGCGGGGCGGATCACCACCGCCGCGCGCGGTTACCAGGACGCCCTGCTGCCGCCGTTCTTCAAGGCGCTGCGCCGCTTCGACGACGCGCACGAGTACTCGTGGCACACCCCCGCGCACTCGGGCGGTGTCGCCTTCCTGAAGTCACCCGTGGGCCGGGCGTTCCACGACTACTTCGGGGAGCGGTTGCTGCGCAGCGACCTGTCGATCTCGGTGGAGGAGCTCGGCTCGCTGTTCGAGCACACCGGGCCCATCGGGGAGTCCGAGCGCAACGCCGCGCGGGTCTTCGGCTCCGACCACACGTACTTCGTGCTGCACGGCGACTCCACCTGCAACCGGCTGGTCGGCCACTTCAGCGTGACCCGCGACGAGATCGCCCTGGTGGACCGCAACTGCCACAAGTCGGTCCTGCACGGCCTGGTCGTCTCCGGCGCGCGGCCGGTGTACCTGGTCCCCACCCGCAACGGCTACGGCCTCGCGGGGCCGCTGCCGCCGGGCGAGATCGCGGCGGACTCGGTGGCGGCGCGGATCGCCGCGAGTCCGCTGACGCGGGACGCGGTGTCGTCGCGCGCGCAGTACGCCGTGTTCACCAACTCCACGTACGACGGGCTGTGTTACGACGCGCTGGCGGCGGCCCGGGCCCTGGCCGCCGGCTCGCCCCGGGTGCACTTCGACGAGGCGTGGTTCGCCTACGCCCGCTTCCACCCGCTGTACGCCGGGCGCTACGGCATGTCGGTGGACGAGGCGGGCTTCCCCGGGCCCGACCGGCCGACGGTCTTCTCGACCCAGTCCACGCACAAGCTGCTGGCGGCGCTGTCGCAGAGCGCCATGGTGCATGTCCGGCCCGCGCCCCGGGCGCCGGTGGAGCACGAGCGGTTCAACGAGGCGCTGATGATGCACGGCACCACGTCGCCGCTGTACCCGATGATCGCCTCGCTGGACGTGGCCACGGCGATGATGGACGGCCCGCAGGGGCAGTGGCTGCTCGACGAGGCGGTGACCGAGGCGGTGCGGTTCCGCCAGGAGATGGTGCGCATCGGGCGGCGGATCGAGGCCGCCGGGGACCGGCCGCCCTGGTTCTTCGGCGTGTGGCAGCCGACCGAGGTGACCGACCCGGAGAGCGGGGCGCGTCTGCCCTTCGGCGAGGCACCGGCGGATCTGCTGCGCACGGAACCGTCCTGCTGGCATCTCGAACCCGGAGCGGACTGGCACGGCTTCCCGGGGCTGGCCGACGGCTACTGCATGCTCGACCCGATCAAGGTCACCCTGACCTGCCCGGGGATCAGCGCCACGGGTGAGGTGTCCGACTGGGGCATTCCCGCGCGGGTGCTCACCGCGTATCTGGGGACGCGGGGCATCGTCGTCGAGAAGACCGACAGCTACACCACGCTCGTGCTGTTCTCCATGGGCATCACCAAGGGCAAGTGGGGCACGCTGCTGGACGCCCTGATGGACTTCAAGGACCTCTACGACGGCGACGCGCCGCTCGACCGCGTCCTGCCGGCGCTGGTCGCCGAGCACCCGCGGCGCTACTCCGGGCTGACTCTGCGCGGACTGTGCCAGGAGATGCACAACCAGCTGCGCGAGCTCCGCCTGGTCGAACTCCTCGACACCGCCTTCCGCGACCTGCCGGAGCCGGTCGTCCCGCCCCAGCTGTGCTACCAGCGCCTGATCCGCGGCGGCACGGAGCGGATCCGCCTGGCCGACGCGCCCGGCCGGGTCGCCGCGGCCATGGTCACGGTCACACCGCCGGGCATCCCCGTCCTCATGCCGGGCGAAAGCGCCGGCACGGCGGACGGCCCTCTGCTGCGGTACCTGACCGCCCTGGAGTCCTTCGACCGCCGCTTCCCCGGCTTCGCCAGCGAGACCCACGGAGTGGTCCGCGACCCCGACACCGGCGACTACCAGATCGAATGCCTCCGCCCGGACACGTCCGAGCGCACCGACACCACGACGACACCAGCCCAGCGAAGCGCCCCGGAGGGGGCCGAGCCGGTGGTGTGAGTTCGGGGGCAGGGGTGAGCTGACGCCTTCATGCCCGGCCGGTCCCGGGAGCGGCGGGTACCGAGGTCCGGGGCCGGTCCTCCCCCGGGGGTGTCGTCTTCCGGGATCGCCCTGCATGATGGTCGGCCGACGCCCGATGGGTTCCGTCGGTGCCGTCCAGACATGTCCCACCCCATACGGAGTCACGCTCGTGCCCAGCAAGAAGGCCCTCGTCCGCCGCCCCAGCCCGCGTCTTGCCGAAGGGCTGGTGACGCACATCGAGCGGGAGAGGGTCGACGCCGACCTCGCGGTCGAGCAGTGGGAGGCGTACGTGGCGGCCCTGCGCACGCACGGCTGGGAGACCATCGAGGTGGAGCCGGCCGACGACTGCCCGGACTCGGTGTTCGTCGAGGACACGGTCGTGATGTACAAGAACGTGGCGCTGATCGCCCGCCCGGGCGCCGAGTCCCGGCGTGACGAGACCGCCGGGGTCGAGGAGGCCGTGGCCGGTCTGGGCTGCTCGGTGAACTGGATCTGGGAGCCGGGCACGCTGGAGGGCGGCGACGTACTGAAGATCGGCGACACCGTGTACGTGGGCCGGGGCGGGCGCACCAACGCCGCCGGCGTCCAGCAGCTGCGGGCCGCGTTCGAACCGCTGGGCGCGCGGGTCGTCGCCGTACCGGTGACCAAGGTGCTGCATCTGAAGTCGGCCGTCACCGCGCTGCCGGACGGGACGGTCATCGGGCACATCCCCAAGATGGACACGCCGTCGCTGTTCGGGCGCTTCCTGCCGGTGCCCGAGGAGGCCGGTGCGCACGTCGTGCTGCTCGGCGGTGCGAAACTGCTGATGGCGGCCAGCGCGCCGAAGACCGCGGAGCTGTTCGCGGACCTGGGGTACGAACCGGTCGTCGTGGACATCAGCGAGTTCGAGAAGCTCGAGGGATGTGTGACGTGCCTCTCGGTGCGGCTGCGGGAGCTGTACGCCTGAGGAGGCGGCACGCCCCGGTCCAGCCCCTCGACCTGCGGCTCCAGGGGCGGTGGACGCGCGGACGAGCGACACCGCTGATCAGCGGCCTTTACAGCGCTCTTAACCTACGGCAACGTAACCTACGGAAACGTAGCCTACGATGCCGTAGGTTACCGCTCACCGCTCGTACGCATGTCCCCCTGGAGAGTCCATGACGATCACCACTCCCCACCTCGGCAGCCCCGCCGGCGCCTGGACCGACGCTCAGCTGCTGTACGCCCTGGAGGAAGTGGTCGAGAAGGAACTCAACCGGCATCTGCAGGTCGCCAAGGACTGGATGCCGCACGAGTACGTTCCCTGGAGCGACGCGCGCAACTTCCCCGGCCTCTTCGAGGACGGCGAGGCCTGGGACAAGGAGCAGTCGAAGGTCACCGAGATCGGCCGCATCGCGCTCGTCGTGAACCTGCTGACCGAGGACAACCTCCCCAGCTACCACCACGAGATCGCCTCGCTCTTCGGCCGTGACGGCGCCTGGGGCACCTGGGTGCACCGCTGGACGGCCGAGGAAGGCCGGCACGGCATCGTGATGCGGGACTACCTGCTCGCCTCGCGCGCGGTGGACCCGGACAAGCTGGAACAGTTCCGCATGTCGCACATGAGCGAGGGCTTCGAGTCGGACAACCGGCACTCGATGCTGCACTCGATCGCCTACGTCGCCTTCCAGGAGCTGGCCACACGCATCTCGCACCGCAACACCGGCCACCAGTCCGGCGACCCGATCTGCGACCGCATGCTGTCCCGCATCGCGACCGACGAGAACCTGCACATGGTCTTCTACCGCAACCTCCTCAAGGCGGCCTTCGAGCTCGCCCCCGACCTGACCATGCAGGCCGTGCGGGACGTGGTCGTGAACTTCCGGATGCCCGGCCACGGCATCCCCGGCTTCGAGCGCGCCGCCGCGCAGATGGCGATCGGCGAGGTCTACAACCTGCGCATCCACCACGACGACGTGCTCCAGCCCGTGCTGCGCTTCCTGAAGATCATGGAGATCGACGGCCTGGGCGCCGAGGGCCGCAAGGCGCAGGAGGAACTGGGCCTGTACATGGGCGGCCTGGACAGCGAGGCGACGAAGTTCGACGAGAAGCTGGCCGCGCGCAAGGCCCGCATGGCGGCCCGGGCGGGCGCCGCCGGCGCCTGACGGCCGGCCCGGCCCGTCCGGCTCCACGACTGCGAGGCCCCGGCCGCCACGAGCGGCCGGGGCCTCGGTGTTGTGCCCGCCGGCCCCGTCTTCCCGGCAGGCACGCACACGCGGCTACCGCGACGTACGCCGCAGCTCCAGCCGCTCCTTCTCCGACAGACCGCCCCAGACACCGAACCGTTCGTCGTTGTCCATCGCGTATTCGAGGCAGGCGTCACGGATCGGGCACAGGCCGCAGATCCGCTTGGCCTCCCGTACCGAACTGCCGGGCTCGGGGAAGAAGAAGTCCGCCCCGGTCTGTGCGCACAACGCCTCCTGCTGCCAGGCGAGTTCGGGCGAGATCATGGTGTCGATGTGCATGCCCAGAAGCGTTCCGGAGGGCGAAAAACGTTCGATCAACGCGCGATCAACACCGCGTGGACGGGCCTCCGGCCACCTTGATGGTCTCCCTCCGGACCCGCCGACGCACGGCGGCGCGCGGAAACCCGCCATCACGCCCCGGCGGCGCTTGTCAGTGGCCGGTGCGAGACTCGGCAGAGCGGACGACGGAACCTGTGCGAGGAGACGGCGATGCTCACCACCCGTTATGTGACCGGCGCTCCGAACTGGATCGATCTCGGCACCCCCGACATCGACGGCGCCGCCGCCTTCTACGGCGGCCTGTTCGGCTGGCGGTTCCAGCCGGGTGGGCCCGAGGTCGGCGGGTACGGCCTCTTCCAGCTCGACGGCAGGACCACGGCCGGTGGCATGCAGACCACCCCGGAACAGGGCCCGCCCTCCTGGACGGTGTACTTCCAGGCCCCGAACGCGGACGCCACGGCGCGGGCGGCCGGGCAGGCGCACGGCTCGGTGCGGATGCAGCCCATGGACGTGCAGGACCTGGGCCGCATGGCGATCCTCGCCGACCAGGCGGGGGTGCCCTTCGGCCTGTGGCAGCCGGGCCGCAACAAGGGCCTGGACGTCGTCCGGGAGCCCGGCTCGCTGTGCTGGCTGGAGCTGTACACCGCGGACGTCCCGGCCGCTGCCGCCTTCTACCACTCCGTGCTGGGCCTGGAGACGGTCGGCGTCGACTTCCCCGGCGGCACCTACACCACCCTCACCCCGGCCGGGGAGAGCGAGGACGCCATGTTCGGCGGCCTCGTCCCCCTGGCCGACGCGGCCGAGGAGGAGGCCCACTGGCTGCCGTACTTCGAGGTCACCGACCCGGACACCACCGTCGCCCGGGCCCGGGAACTGGGCGGCACGGTCCGCATGCCCGCCACGGACCTGCCGGGCGTCGGGCGCCTCGCCAAGCTCACGGACCCGTACGGGGCGCGTTTCGCGGTGATCCGCAGCGAGCCGCAGCCGGCCTGAGGCACCGGCGCGGGGCTACGCGGACGCCCGCCGAACCAGCGTCGTCGGCAGGACGACGCTGGAGGGTGTGCCGACGCCCTCCTGTGGAGTGCCGCGGTCGAGCCCCCGCAGTAGCAGGCGGGTCATCAGGCGGCCCATCTCCTCGATGTCCTGACGGACCGTCGTCAGGGGCGGATCGGTCTGTTCCGCGAGGGGCAGCATGTCGTCGAAGCCGATCACGGCCACGTCGTCCGGGACGCGGCGACCCGCCTCGCGCAGGACGCGCAGCGCCCCCGAGGCGGTGAGGTCGTTGGCGGCGAACACCGCGTCCAGGTCCGGGCAGCGGCCGAGGAGTTCGCGCATCGCCCGCTCGCCGCCGGCCGGAGTGAAGTCGCCCTCGGCGATCAGCCTCGGATCGGCGTCCACCATGACGTCCCGGTAGCCGTCGAGCCGGTCCACGGCGGACGTCTGGTCGAGGGCGCCGGTGATGTGCGCGATCCGGGTGCGGCCGAGGCCGGCCAGGTGGCGGACGGCGTCGCGGGCGCCGCCGCGGTTGTCGCTGTCGACGTACACCACGCCGCGCCGGTCTCCGCTCCAGCCCGGCCTCCCGCCGAAGACGGTGGGGACACCGGCCCGCTGGATCAGTTCCGGCAGCGGGTCGTCGAGGTGCAGGGAGAAGACGAGCGCCCCGTCGACATGCCCGCCGGCGAGGTACCGGCCGACCCGGGCGTGGTCGTCCCGGCCCTCCGTGAGCAGCAGGACGAGCTGGTTGTCGTGGGCGGTGAGTTCCTTGCTGATGCCGCGCAGCTGGAGCGCGAAGAAGGGGTCGGCGAAGACGCGGGTCTCCGGTTCGGCGACGACGACCGCGATCGCGTCGTGCCGCCGGGTCACCAGGCTGCGGGCCGCCTGGTTGGGCACGTACCCGAGCTCCTCCACCGCCTTGCGGACCCGCTCGACGAGGATGTCCCGGACCCCGTCCCCGCCGTTGACCACGCGCGAGACGGTGGCCCGCGAGACCCCGGCCCGGGCTGCCACGGCCTCCAGGGTGGGACGCGGCGCTGTGTCGGTCACTTCGGGGCTCCTCACCTGCGGATGCGGATCAGGATAGCCCCGGACGCGCAGATGGTGAGAGCGCTCTCGCGCCCGCGCGACCGTCAGTGCGCGTGCTCCTCCCGCTTGTTGTGCCCGGAGTGATCACCCCCGTGGTCGTGCGGGTCGTAGCCGGGGATCGTGCCGTCCGGCTTCTTCACCAGGAACAGGCCCACCATCCCCATGTCGGAGTGGCTCTGCACATGGCAGTGGTACATCCAGGCGCCTGCGCCGACCCCCTCCCCCGCGATGACCTGGAAGCCGAACGAGTCGGCCGGGCCCGTGATCTTGTTGTCGATGACCGGGCTGGGGTCGTCGGGGCCGGTCAGCATGCCGGTGCGGTTGTCCGCCCAGCGGTGACCGTGCATGTGGAACGTGTGGTAGAACTCGCCGTGCGTGATCACGACGAACTCGACGCGATCACCCACCGTGGCCTCGAAGTCGGGCCCGGAGTGCGGCGGCCTGTTGTTGATGAGCATGTCGTTGAAGACGACCGTGTGCGTGCGGTCCGGCAGGACGTCGCCCTTGCGGCGGACGATGACCGGGCCGAACAGGCCCTTCTGGAGCCCCTGCGTGCCGTGGTCCGTGCCGACGACGTGGTCGTGGTAGTGCCAGTAACCCGCGCTGCCCGCCCGCCAGGTGCCGTCCTTGCGGCGGCCGGGGGCGTGGGTGCGCCAGGTGTAGGTGCGGGTGCCGCCCGGCTCGACATGACTGCGGTTCAGTTTCGTGCCGTCGCTGGTGATCTCGTAGTCCAGGCCGTGGACGTGCAGGCTCACCGCCACGTCCATGGTGTTCTCGAACTCGATGTGCAGCGTGTCGCCCTCGTTCAGCTCGATGAGCGGGCCGGGGACGGTCGCCTTGCCCTTCTCCAGGCCGTAGCCCATCTGTCCGTCGGCGAGCCTCTCGGCGTAGAGCTTGATGCGTCTCACCTCGCCCCCGGCCGGTGCCGTCTTGACCGGTCCGGCCGCGCTGACGGCCTCCGGCGCCACGGACAACGATGTCGCGACGGCCGCGCTCCCCAGCAGGACCCGCCGGTTGAAGCTGCGTCTGTCCATGCGGAACTCCCCACCCTGGTAAGGCTTTTACGGAGACGTACCTGTGATGAACCTGTGAGACGGTACCGGTCGCGCTCCCGTTTATCCACACTCAAGACAAAGTTGGGGCCATCACGGTCATAGGTATTGGCGAGCCGTGCAAAGGGGTTTAGCTTCCTTGGCGGTGTTGCTGTGACCGTGGAGGTGCCCATGCACTTACGAGGGTTGAGCAAGGGAAGACGTGTCTGGGCGGCCTCCGCGGCCGCCGGGACCGTGACCGCCGGACTGCTGGCCGGGCCCGCCCACGCGGGCCCGTACCCAGAACCCCCGCTGACAACGATGTCGATCAAGTCGCCGCCGGGCGGCGCGAATGTACGGGTGCTGATCTTCCACGGTTCCGCGGCGGCCGGGGAGGAGTCGCCGGTCGTGAACGCCGGGATCGAGGCCATCGAGGACATCGGGGTGTCGGGACCGGCGAACCGCCGCTTCACCGTGCAGGCCACCGACGACGCCTCGGTGTTCACCAACGACAAGAAGCTCGGCCGCTTCAACGCGATCGTGTTCCTGACCGGCGGGGGCGATGTCCTCGACGCGGAGCAGGAGGCGGGCCTGGAGGCCTACATGGAGGCCGGCGGCGGGTTCGTCGGCATCCATGACGCGGCGCGCGCTGAGCCGTACTCGGACTGGTTCACCGGACTGGTGGGTGCCCGACCGGCCGCGTCGAACCCGGCGTCCGCCCAGCGGGCGACGGTGGAGGTCGGCGACCGCAGGCATCCGGCCACCAAGGACCTGCCGGTGCAGTGGAAGCGCCCCGACAAGTGGCTCAACTGGGTGAAGAACCCGTCGGGCGACGTCCATACGGTGGCCCGGGTCCGGGAGTCGACCTATCAGCCCGGGGCGGGTGCCAACGGCTGGGACCATCCGGTGAGTTGGTGCCGTGACTATGACGGCGGACGCTCCTTCTACACCGGCATGGGCGGCACGGTGTCGTCGTACGACGAGGCCGACTTCCGTGCCCATCTGCGCGGCGCGCTGATGTGGACGACCCGGCTGGAGCAGGCCGACTGCAAGGCGACCATCAACGCCAACTACGCGGCGGAGCGGCTGACCAAGCCCAACCAGCCGGGGCGGAACGACCAGATCGGTGAGCCGCACGGGCTGGTGACCGCGCCCGACGGCCGGGTGTTCTACATCGGCCGGGGCGGCGCCGACTCCTCGCAGCCCGTGGTCACCGACTGGAACAACCCCGACATCGGCAAGGGCAAGGGCGAGATCCACGTCTACGACCCGAAGACCAAGCAGGTCACCCTGGCCGGCGCGCTGACCGTCTTCGGTAACAAGGGCGGCGGCGACGAACTGGTCAAGGTCGAGGAGGGGCTGCTCGGGATCGAGCTGGACCCGAGGTTCGAGCAGAACGGCTGGGTGTACCTGCACTACACGCCGCACTCCCAGATCAACCGCGACACGCGGATGGCCGAGCGGCGGGTCTCCCGCTTCACCCTCGACCAGGCGACGAACAAGCTGGACCTGGGCAGCGAGAAGGTGCTGCTGAAGTGGCCGGTGCAGATCCACAGTTGCTGCCACTCGGGCGGTGGGATGGCCTGGGACTCCAAGGGCAACCTGTACATCGCCACCGGGGACAACAACTCCAGCGGGTTCAGCGGCGGTTACTCGGGCAACAACCCGCAGCCGAACTACAAGGGCGTCTCCTTCGCGGACGCGCGCCGCACGGCCGGCAACACCAACAACCTCAACGGCAAGATCCTGCGCATCCACCCGGAGCCGGACGGGACGTACACGCTCCCCGAGGGCAACCTCTTCACCGGGAAGGAGACCGACGAGGGCGGCGGCAAGACGCGCGGCGAGATCTATGTGATGGGGGTCAGGAACCCCGCCCGTATCTTCGTCGACAAGTCGACTGACGTGCTCTACGCGGGCTGGGTCGGCCCGGACGCGAGCGCGCCCTCGACGACCTGGGGTCCGGCCAAGTACGACACGTTCGCCGCCATCACCGAGGCGAGCAACCGGGGCTGGCCGTACTGCATGGGCAACAAGCAGCCCTACCGGGACCGCAATCTGCCCGATCCGTCCCAGCCGCTCGGCTGGTACGACTGCGACCGCCCGAAGAACGAGTCGCCGAACAACGACGGCCTGGTCAATCTGCCGCCGGTCACCGGCAACAACATCTGGTACTCGCCGCAGGGCGGCGCGCCGGACTACCCGCGGGACGCGAACGGCGTCCCGTCGTACAAGCCGGAGGACGCGACGTACCGGCTGCCCTGGCTGAAGGGCGGCGGGCAGGCCGCGATGAACGGGCCGGTCTACCGGTACGACACGGTCGCGGCGGACAGTGCGGTCAAGTGGCCTGCGTACTGGGACGGCAAGTGGTTCGTCGGTGACTTCTACGACGCCGACCAGCCGCGCAACGCGGTGCTCATGGACCCGAAGACGCAAGGCGACGGCGGTCTGCCGGTGCACTCGGAGTCGCTGAAGAAGATCGTGCCGATCGGCAACGACGGCATCAAGAACCTCATGGACTGGAAGTTCGGTCCGGACGGTGCGCTGTACGTCCTCGACTACGGACGCGGCTTCTTCACCTCGGACTCCAAGTCGGCCCTGTGGCGGGTCACCTACAAGGGCGGCGGGCCGACCCCGGCCGCCGGTCTGCTGGCGAGGGGGACCGAGTGATCCGGCAACGAAGAATCTGGGCCGCCCTGCTGGCCGCCCTGCTCGTGATGCTCGGCGTGCAGGCGCTGCCCGCCGCCGGGCAGACGCGGGCGCCGGCCGCCGAACAGGTCCTCACCTGGACGGCCGGCAACGACATCGACAAGTACCTCTCGGCGCCGAAGACGGCGGTCGCAGGCAGCGCGACGATCGTGTTCGAGAACAGCGTGGCCACCGGCAACACCACGGGCATGCCGCACACGCTGACGTTCGTGACCAGCGATCCCGAGTTCAACAACGACGTGCAGCTCAACATCCTGGCCAATCCGAACGACGCCCAGGGCGGCAAGCACACCGCCCAGGTCACACTCACGCCCGGCCGGTACTTCTACCACTGCACCATCCCCGGCCACGGCCAGATGCAGGGCATCCTGGTGGTGACCGAGGACACCGGCGAGGACACGACCGCGCCCGAGGCGTCGGCGCACGTGAGCGGGACGCAGAACACGCAGGGCGAGTACGTCGGTTCGGCGAGCGTGGCGATCCACGCCACCGACGAGGGCGGCTCCGGCGTCGAGAGGATCGAGTACGCGATCGGCGACGCGGGCGCCTGGCAGCCCTACACCGCGCCGGTCGTCGTCGACCAGGTCGGCGCCCACAAGGTCCGCTACCGCGCGTTCGACAAGGCGGGGAACGTGTCCGCCGAGAAGAGCACCGCCTTCACGGTGGTGGCGCCGCAGTCGGACGACACGACCGCGCCGGAGACCTCGGCGACGGTGAGCGGTGAGCGCAACCCGGACGGGGCGTACGTCGACATGGCGACGGTCACCGTCTCCGCGTCCGACACGGGTTCCGGGGTGAACACGATCGAGTACGCGGTCGGCTCCGGTGCCTGGCAGCCGTACACCGCGCCGGTGATGGTGCACCAGGTGGGCGCTCACACCGTCCGCTACCGCGCCACGGACAAGGCGGGCAACGTGGCGGCCGAGAAGAGCGTGCAGTTCACGGTCGTCGCGGCGCCGCCGCAGGACACGACGCCGCCGGTGACGGGCGTGACCGTGGAGGGCACGAAGAACTCCGACGGGGCGTACGTCAACAGCGCCCGGGTGACCGTCACGGCGACCGACGCGCACGGCTCGGGCGTCGAGAGGATCGAGTACTCGCTGGACGGCGGGCCGTACCTGGCCTACACGGCCCCGGTGGTGGTCGACCGGGCGGGCGCGCACACCGTGGCGTACCGCGCGACCGACAAGGCGGGCAACACCTCGGCGGCCCTGACGGTGACCTTCACCGTCGTCTCCGGCCAGGTCCCGGCGCCGGACTGCCCGGAGTACGACGAGCGGCTGACGGTCATCGTCGGCGAGGTCGACTCCGGGGTGCGCAACCGGGTCACCGACAACCGCTGCCGGATCGGCGAGCTGATCGAGGACGAGAAGGAGTGGACGTCCCACGCGCTGTTCCTCAAGCACGTGACGTCGGTGCTCGACGCACTGCTGAAGGAGGGCGTGATCGACCAGCGCGAGTACAACGCCGTCCGCAAGGCCGCCCGCCAGTCCGGCATCGGCAAGCCGGGGCAGACCGAGGGCTACCGGGCGCTCTTCGACGGCAGCGCGGAGTCCCTGGCCAAGTGGCAGCAGGTGGGGGGCGGTTCGTTCGGGCTGAACCCGGACAAGACGATCACCTCCAGCACCACGACGCCCGGCATGGGCATGCTGTGGTTCCCGCAGCGCAAGTACGGCGACTTCTCGCTGAAGCTCCAGTGGCGTGACGACGCTCCCGGCACGGGCAACGCCAACTCGGGTGTCTTCGTGCGCTTCCCGTGGGTCCACGACCACCCGGAGGAGTCCCGGCCGGAGTGGGTCGCCATCAAGTACGGGCACGAGGTGCAGGTGCTCGACCGGCCCGACGGCGACATGTACAAGACGGGGTCGGTCTACGGCTTCGACCGCGTGGGCCTGGCCGGCGCGGGTGTGACGCAGAAGGGCACCTGGAACGACTACGAGGTCCGTGTGGAGGGCCAGCACTACTCGGTGTTCCGCAACGGCGTGCTGATCAACGAGTTCGACAACACCGGCGGCCAGGAGTTCACCCCGCCCCGCTCGGACGACCCGGGCACGGACGGGCGGCGGTTCGCCTCCGGCTACATCGGGCTCCAGGTGCACGGCACGACGGACGTGGTGTCGTACCGGGACATCCGGATCAAGGAGTTGTAGGGGGCTGCTTCTCCTTGCGGGCCCTGCTCGGCTGTACCCGTCTGGGTTCCCCCGGCATCTTCGGATACTCGGGCGGGTACGGCAGGTCTCCCAGGCCGTGGTCGTGTTCGTCGCGGCGGGCGAGGTCGAGCAGGGCCTCCAGGGAGTAGCGGTGGTCGTCCATGTCCGCGTGCACGTCGCCGAGTTCGGCGAAGCGCGCGGGCATCGTCGCGAGGTCGAAGTCCTGGGGGTGCGCGACCCCCACCTCGTCCCAGCGCAGGGGCGCCGAGACGGGGGCGTGCGGGCGGGGGCGTACGGAGTAGGCGGAGGCGATCGTGCGGTCGCGTGCCGTCTGGTTGTAGTCGATGAAGATGCGCTTGCCCCGCTCCTCCTTCCACCACTTGATGGTGACCTGCTCCGGCATCCGCCGCTCCATCTCCCGGCCGACGGCGATGGCGGCGCGCCGGACCTGGGTGAAGGTCCAGCGGGGTTCGATGGGCACGAAGACGTGCAGGCCCCGGCCGCCGGAGGTCTTGGGGAAGCCGCGCAGTCCGCCGAACTCGTCGAGGACGGCCCGCAGTTCGTGGGCGGCGCGTACGGCGTCCTCGTAGTCGGTGCCGGGCTGCGGGTCGAGGTCGATGCGGAGTTCGTCCGGGCGGTCGACGTCGTCGCGGCGGACCGGCCAGGGGTGGAAGGTGAGGGTGCCGAACTGGGCCGCCCACACCACGGCACCGACCTCGGTGGGGCACATCTCGTCGGCGCTGCGGCCGCTGGGGAAGGTGATGTGCGCGGTCGGGATCCAGTCGGGCATGTTCTTCGGCGCCCGCTTCTGGAAGAAGTTCTCGCCGGTCACGCCCTCGGGGTAGCGCTCCAGGGTGGTGGGGCGGTCGCGCAGGGCGCGCAGGATGCCGGGGCCGACGGCCAGGTAGTAGCGGGCGAGGTCCAGCTTGGTGAAGCCCCGCTCCGGAAAGAACACCTTGTCCGGGCTGGACAGCCGTACGGTCCGGCCGCCCGCCTCCAGCTCCACCGCGTCACCCATGCGAGCCACGCTAGGCGCACCCCGCACACCTCGCACATCGGGCGTTCCCTGTCATATGGGCGCAGAATCGGACCATGGATCTGCCGGTGATGCCCCCTGTTCTGCCGATGCTCGCCAAGTCGGTGGCGACGATCCCGTCGGGCATGCAGTACGAGGCGAAGTGGGACGGGTTCCGGGCGATCGTCTTCCGCGACGGGGACGAGGTCGAGCTCGGCAGCCGTACGGGCAAGACCTTGACCAGGTATTTCCCCGAGCTGGTGACGGCCGTGCGGGAGCGGTTGCCCAAGCGCTCGGTGGTGGACGGGGAGATCGTGATCGCGCGGGAGGGGCATCTGGACTTCGACGCCCTGACGGAGCGGATCCACCCCGCGGACTCGCGCGTGCGGATGCTGGCCGAGCGGACACCGGCGTCGTTCGTCGCCTTCGATCTGCTGGCGCTGGGGGACGAGTCGCTGATGGACGCCCCGCTGACCGAGCGGCGGGAGCTGCTGGGCCGGGAGCTGTCCGGGGTGACCGCGCCGGTGCATCTGGCTCCGGCGACCACCGACATCGAGGTGGCGCGCGGCTGGTTCGAGCAGTACGAGGGGGCGGGTCTGGACGGGGTCATCGCCAAGCCGCTGACCGTGCGCTACCGGCCGGACGAGCGCGCCATGTTCAAGATCAAGCACGAGCGGACGGCGGACGTGGTCGTCGCCGGGTACCGCCTGCACAAGAGCGGCCCCGTGGTGGGCTCGCTGCTGCTCGGCCTGTACGACGACCGGGGCACCCTCCAGCACGTGGGCGTGTCCGCCGCGTTCCCGATGAAGCGGCGCGCCGAGTTGGTGGAGGAGCTGGAGCCGCTGCGCATGGACGATGTCCAGGGGCATCCGTGGGCGGCCTGGTCCGAGGAGGCGGCGCACGAGAAGGCCCGGCTGCCCGGGGCGCCGAGCCGTTGGTCGGGCCGCAAGGACCTGTCGTGGGTGCCGCTGCGGCCCGAGCGGGTGGCGGAGGTGGCGTACGACCACATGGAGAACGGGCAGCGTTTCCGGCACACCGCCCGGTTCCGCCGCTGGCGCCCGGACCGGACCCCGGAGAGCTGCACCTACGCGCAGCTTCAGGAGCCGGTCCGCTACGACCTGGCGGAGATCCTCGGCGCGTAGGACGCACGGGGATCCGTCAGGGCTGCATCAGGGCCCGTCAGGGCTGCATCAGCACCTTGACCGCGCCGTCCTGCTTGCGCTGGAACATCTCGTACGCGTGCGGGGCCTCCGACAGCGGCACCCGGTGGGTGGCGAAGTCCTCGACGCCGAGCGGGTCCTCGTCGGTCAGGTACGGGATGATGTCGTCGCTCCAGCGGCGGACGTTGGCCTGGCCCATCCGCATCTGGATCTGCTTGTCGAACAGGGTGAGCATCGGCATCGGGTCGGCCATGCCGCCGTACACGCCGGACAGCGAGATGGTGCCGCCGCGGCGGACCAGGTCGATGGCGGTGTAGAGGGCGGCGAGGCGGTCGATGCTGAAGCGTTCGGCGAGCGGGCCGCTCAGCTTGCGGGGCATGATCGCCGTGGCCTGCTGGGCGAGCTTGGCGGCCGCGCTGCCGTGGGCCTCGGTGCCGACCGCGTCGATCACGGCGTCGGGGCCGCGGCCGTCGGTCTCGTCGCGGATCGCCTCGACGAGTTCCTTCTCGTCGTCGAAGGACCTGAGGTCGTACGTCTCCACACCGCGCGAGCGCGCCCGGCGCAGCCGCTCCGGGACCAGGTCCACGCCGAACACCCGCCCCGCGCCCTTGACCTGGGCGACGCGGCAGGCCATGTCGCCGATGGGGCCGAGGCCGAGCACGGCGATGCTGCCGCCCTGCGGCACCTCGGCGTAGGCGACGGCCTGCCAGGCGGTGGGCAGGACGTCGGAGAGGTAGACGAAACGGTCGTCGGGCGGACCTTCAGGCACCTTGATCGGGCCGTACTGCGCCTGCGGGACGCGCAGGTACTCGGCCTGGGCGCCCGGCACGGAGCCGTACAGGCGGGTGTAGCCGAACAGGGCGGCGCCCATGCCCTCGCCGTGGACCTGGGTGGTCTCGCACTGGGTGGGCAGGCCGGTCAGGCACATCCAGCAGTTGCCGCAGGCGATCTGGAAGGGCACCACGACCCGGTCCCCGGCCTGGAGGTCCGGGACGCCGGCGCCGACCTCCTCGACGATGCCGATGGGTTCGTGACCGAGGATGTCCCCGGGTGTCATGAACGGCGTGAGCACTTCGTACAGGTGCAGGTCAGAACCGCACAGCCCGGTGGACGTCACGCGGATGACCGCGTCCGTCGGTTCCCGGATCTCCGGATCGGGCACGTTCTCCACCCGGACGTCCCGCTTGCCCTGCCAGGTCACAGCCCTCATCGCCTCGCGCTCCCTCCGTCAGCGTGCGCGTCGGTCGGCCGGTCGGTCAGTCGGCGAGGCCCGGGTACCCGGGCGCATCCGCGCTGAACCTTGAGCCGAACCTTGAGCCGAACGGCGGACGAAGCGAAGACCCTCCGTCAGAATTGATCGGGTATGGCCATCGGTGGACATATAAGAGCACAATCAAGACAAATCGATGACATGGGGCCGGTGGCGACGGTGGGCAGGGAACGAGGAGCGCGCGGACGGCGCGCCACGGCGACGGCGGCGCTGCTGGCCGCCGCGGTGACGGCCGCCCTGGCGGCGGGCTGCACCACCGGCGGGAGCGGCCCCGGCGACGACGGACGGGGCACCTCCAGACAGTCGGAGCAGGGCACCTCCCCGTCGGCGACCGGCTCCTCCGTGCTCGCCGTCAAGCTCGACAACGCCGCCGCGGCCCGCCCGCACACCGGCGTCGACGCGGCGGACGTGGTGTACGCGGAACAGGTCGAGGGCGGACTGAGCCGGCTGATGGCGGTGTACGCGACGCGGCTGCCGGAGACGGTGGGCCCGGTGCGCAGCGCGCGCGAGTCGGATCTGGAACTGCTGCGCCAGTTCGACCGGCCCACGCTCGCCTTCTCGGGCGCGCAGAAGAAGCTCCTGCCGCTGATCGACGAGGCACCGCTGCGGGCCGAGACGCCGGGCAGCGCCCCCGGTGCCTACTTCCGCGGCTCGGGCAAGCCCGCCCCGCACAACCTCTTTCTGCGGCCCGAGCGGATCGTGCCCGAGGTCCCGGGACCGGCCGCCCTGACCACCGGTTTCCGCTACGGCTCCGCCCCGGCCGGCGGCACGGCGGCGACCTCGCAGACGGTGCGCTACCCGGCGGCCCGCTTCACCTTCACCTGGTCGGACTCCCAGGGCCGCTGGCTGGTCGGCATGGACGGCGCGCCCGCCACGACGGCCGACGGGAAGAGGCTGGCGGCCGCGACGGTCGTCGTGCAGTACGTGAAGGTCCGCGAGTCCGCCTTCCGTGACTTCCTCGGCAACAACACGCCGTACACCGAGACGGTGGGCTCCGGGAAGGCCAGGGTGCTGCGCGACGGGCGGGCCTACGACGTGAACTGGAAGCGCGAGGACGCCTCGGACGGCACGGCGTTCACCACCGGCGACGGCACACCGGTGAACTTCGCGAAGGGCCAGGTGTGGGTGGTGTACGCCAAGGCGTCCTGACCCGCGGGCCGCGCCGGCGTCCGCGACGCGCCGGCCGGTCAAGCCCGTCAGCCGGGTGCCACCAGGGGCTCCCCCGGGTTGCGCAGCCCCTCGGCCGCGTCCGCGACACGCCGGATGAGGTCGAAGAACACCGTCCGCTCCTCGGCGGACAGCGGGGCGAGGAACACCTGGTTCATCCGAGCCGTGCGCACGGTCAGCTTGCGGTGGGTGCGCTCGCCCTCGGCCGTGAGACGCAGCAGGGAACGGCGGCCGTCCTCCGGGTCGCGGACCTTGTCGAGGAGGCCGCGCCGGCTGAGCCTGCTGATCACCTCGGCGACGGTCGACCGGTCCAGGCCCACCCGCTCCCCCACCGTGCGCTGGTCAAGACCGGGCTCGTCGACGAGCGTGTTGAGGACCGCGTACTGGGGCGAGGTGATCTCCTCGGAGACCATCGTGTTCCACAGCAGGTAGTGCGCCTGCTGGAGCCTCCGGGCCAGGTGCCCCGGGTGGGTGGTGAGGTCCGCCGCCGCCATGTGCACCCCTCGCTCGCGTTCGTCCTGCCGAGTATTCGTCGGTGCACTGAACAATACCCGGCGACTCCCGGCCTGTCTGCCGCCCGCACAAGGGATCACGGGCGGATTAACCGAGGTCTTGACGCCCTTCCGTCCCGATGGCAGCGTGAGAGCAGCTTCACGGAAATACTCAGTGCCCTGACTAAATAGCGGTCGGGTCGCTCGGAAGAGATGGGGCTTCTCGGATGGACAAGGTGGTCGCCACAGCCCTGGAGGCGGTGGCCGACGTCCCGGACGGCGCGTCGCTCGCGGTGGGCGGTTTCGGGCTGAGCGGTGTGCCGAACGTGCTGATCGGGGCGCTGTACGAGCGCGGGGTGACCGGGCTGTCGGTGGTCTCCAACAACTGCGGGGCGATGGAGTCGGGCCTGGCGGTCCTGCTGGCGGCCGGCCGGATCGGCCGGGTGACGGGCTCCTACATCGGCGCCAACAAGGAGTTCGCCCGGCAGTACCTGGCCGGTGAGCTGGAGGTCGAGCTGATCCCGCAGGGCACGCTGGCCGAGCGGCTGCGGGCCGGCGGCGCCGGGATCCCCGCCTTCTACACCCCGGCCGGGGTGGGCACACAGGTCGCCGAGGGCGGGCTGCCATGGCGCTACGACGGGCAGGGCGGGGTCGCGATCGCCTCCCCGGCGAAGGAGGTCCGGGAGTTCGACGGCACGGAGTACGTGCTGGAGCGGGGCATCCGCACGGACTTCGCCCTGGTCCGGGCCGCGAAGGGCGACCGGCACGGCAATCTGGTCTTCGGCAAGTCCGCCCGGAACTTCAACCCGCTGGCCGCGATGGCCGGGCGGGTCACGATCGCCGAGGTGGAGGAGCTGGTGGAGCCCGGCGAGATCGACCCGGACGCGGTGCATCTGCCGGGGATCTTCGTGCAGCGGGTGCTCGCCCTCACCCCCGAGCAGGCGGCGGACAAGAAGATCGAGCAGCGGACGGTGAGGTCCTGATGGCCTGGAGTCGCGAGGAGATGGCCGCGCGGGCGGCACGGGAGCTGAGGGACGGGCAGTACGTCAATCTCGGCATCGGCCTGCCCACCCTCATCCCCAACTACCTGCCCGAGGGCGTCGAGGTCGTCCTCGAATCCGAGAACGGCATCCTGGGCACGGGTCCATACCCCACCGAGGACGCCGTCGACCCGGACCTGATCAATGCGGGGAAGGAGACGGTGACAGTCCTGCCGGGTGCGTCGTTCTTCGACTCGGCGCTGTCGTTCTCGATGATCCGGGGCGGGCACATCGACGTGGCGGTGCTCGGCGCCATGCAGGTGTCCGAGCGGGGCGACCTGGCCAACTGGGCGATCCCCGGCAAGCTGATCACCGGGATCGGCGGGGCGATGGACCTCGTGCACGGCGCCCGTACGGTCGTCGTCGTGATGACGCACACCGCCAAGGACGGCTCCCCGAAGATCCTCACCGAGTGCGCCCTGCCGCTGACCGGCAAGGGGTGCGTGAACCGGATCATCACCGACCTCGGCGTCCTGGACGTCACCGACGACGGACTCGTCCTCGTCGAGACCGCGCCCGGCGCGACCGCCGCCGAGATCGCCGCCAAGACCGACGCCGAACTGACCGTGCCGGAGGGCGTGAAGTGAAGGACGTCTACATCGTCGACGCGGTCCGCACGCCGATCGGCCGCTACAACGGCGCACTGGCGGGCGTGCGTCCCGACGACCTGGCCGCGCACGCCATTCGCGAACTCCTCGCCCGTTCACCGGAGTTGGATCCGGCGCGGATCGAGGACGTGTACTTCGGAAACGCCAACGGCGCCGGTGAGGAGAACCGCAACGTCGGCCGGATGGCCGCCCTGCTCGCGGGCCTGCCCACCTCCGTGCCGGGCGTGACCGTCAACCGGCTGTGCGCGTCCGGCCTGGAGGCCGTGATCCAGGCGGCCCGTGCGATCGCCGTCGGCGACGCCTCGATCGCGCTGGCCGGCGGGGTCGAGTCGATGACCCGGGCGCCGTACGTCCTGCCGAAGAGCGACAGGCCCTTCCCGGCCGGGCACACCGAGCTGTACTCCACGACCCTCGGCTGGCGCATGGTCAATCCGCGGATGGAGCCGCAGTGGACGATTCCGCTGGGTGAGTCTGCCGAACTCATCGCCGACAAGCACAAGATCGGGCGGGAGCAGCAGGACGAGTTCGCGCTGCTCAGTCACGAGAAGGCCGCGGAGGCTCAGCGGGCCGGGTTCCTCGACGCCGAGTTGGCGCCGGTGGAGATTCCGCAGCGCAAGGGTGACCCGGTGGTCTTCGCCACCGACGAGTGTGTCCGGCCGGATGCGTCCCTGGCGGCGATGGCCAGGCTGAAGCCGTCGTTCCGTACGGAGGGCGGGACGGTGACGGCGGGCAACGCGTCGCCGCTCAACGACGGTGCGGCGGCGCTGTTGCTGGTGGACGAGGAGGGGTTGAGGGCGACGGGGCGTGAGCCGCTGGCCCGGGTATCCGCGACCGGCGTGTCCGCGATCGACCCGCACTACTTCGGGCTTGCCCCGGTCGAGGCGGTGAACCGGGCTTTGGCCAAGGCGGGCAGGGGGTTTGGCGATCTGTCCGTGCTGGAGCTGAACGAGGCGTTCGCCGCGCAGGTGCTGGGGTGTGTGGCCGAGTGGCCCGAGTTCGATCCGGCCATTCTCAATCCGCGGGGTGGTGCGATCGCTATCGGGCATCCGCTGGGTGCGTCGGGGGCTCGGCTTGCCGGGACCGTTGCTCATCAGCTGGCCCGGCTTGGCGGGGGTGTTGGTGTCGCCACGCTTTGCATCGGGGTGGGACAGGGGCTTGCGCTCGTTCTGGAACGGTAGACGTTCGGCTGCGGGCCGGATGTGGCTGGTCGCGCAGTTCCCCGCGCCCCTTTGGGCGCGATTCACAAGAACCTTTCAGGGGACCCCATGACTCTCACCCAACACGACATCGACCAGGAGATCGCGGCCGAGCGTGCCGCGTACGAGAAGCGGCTCGCCGACGGTGGGCCCGTCGAGCACCAGCCGCGGCGCGACTACGCGCCGTACCGGTCCTCGGTGCTCCGGCATCCCAAGCAGCCGCCGGTCACGATCGACGTCAGTAAGGACCCGGAGCTGGTGGAGCTGGCCTCCCCGGCCTTCGGGGAGCGGGACGTCACCGAGATCGACAACGACCTCACCCGGCAGCACGAGAGCGAGCCGATCGGTGAGCGCATCACCGTCTCGGGTCGGCTGCTGGACCGTGACGGCCGCCCGGTGCGCGGCCAGCTCGTGGAGATCTGGCAGGCCAACTCGGCGGGCCGCTACGCCCATCAGCGCGAGCAGCACGACGCCCCGCTGGACCCGAACTTCACCGGCGTGGGCCGCACCCTCACCGACGACGAGGGCCGCTACCACTTCACCACCATCCAGCCGGGCCCGTACCCGTGGCGCCAGCACCTCAACGCCTGGCGGCCGGCGCACATCCACTTCTCGCTCTTCGGCACGGCGTTCACCCAGCGGCTCGTGACGCAGATGTACTTCCCGAGCGACCCGCTGTTCCCCTACGACCCGATCATCCAGTCCGTGACCGACGACGCGGCCCGGCAGCGGCTGGTCGCGACGTACGACCACGGCCTGTCGGTGCCGGAGTTCTCGATGGGCTACCACTGGGACATCGTGCTGGACGGCCCGAACGCCACCTGGATCGAAGAAGGGCGCTGACCTGCCATGACGAAGATCGACACCAGCAGGCCGGAGAGCGTGCTGCCCACCCCGTCGCACACCGTCGGCCCGTTCTACGGCCACGCCCTGCCCTTCCGCGGCGGCGAGGACATCGCGCCCCTCGGGCATCCGGACACGGTCACCCTGCACGGGTACGTCACCGACGGCGCGGGCGATCCGCTGCCGGACGCCCTGATCGAGCTGTGGGGCGCGGACCCGGACGGCAACGTGCCGACGGCGGACGGGTCGATGCGGCGCGACCCGGCGTCGGGCGGCTTCCTGGGGCGCAACGGAGTGGAGTTCACGGGCTGGGGGCGTATCCAGACCGACGCGAACGGCCACTGGTACGCGCGTACGCTGCGGCCCGGTGCGCGCGGGCGGAGCGCCCCGTACATCAGTGTCTGCGTCTTCGCGCGCGGGCTGCTCGTGCACTTGTACACCCGCATCTACTTGCCGGGCGACGAGGCGGTGCTCGCCGCCGACCCGCTGCTGTCCGGGCTGGAGGACGGGCAACGCGACACGCTGATCGCCGTGGCGGAGGCGGCCGGCACGTACCGTTTCGACATCCGCCTTCAGGGCGAAGGCGAGACGGTCTTCCTGGAGTTCCAGTGACAGCTGCCCAAGGTGACACCGGCCTGCTCGCCCCCGGGTGGGCCGACTCGGCGGCGGCGTCCGCCACGAGCGACCACGCCTATCTGCGGGCGCTGCTCGACGCGGAGGCCGCGCTGACCCGGGCCCAGGCGGCGCTCGGGCTGGCCCCCGCCGAGGCGGCGACGGCGGTGACCGAGGCGGCCGGTGCCGGTGCCTTCGACGTACGGTCCCTCGCCGAGCGGGCCCGCGCGGGCGGCAACCCCGTCATTCCCCTGGTCGCGGAGCTGACGAAGGCCGTCGGTGAGGAGTACGGCCCCTACGTCCACCGGGGCGCGACCAGCCAGGACATCATGGACACCGCGACGATGCTGGTCGCCGTGCGCACCCTGGACCCGGTCCTCGCCGATCTCGGCCGCACCGAACAGGCGCTGGCGCGCTTGGCCGCCGGGCACCGTGACACGGCGATGCCGGGGCGGACGCTCACCCAGCACGCCGTACCGACGACGTTCGGACTGAAGGCGGCCGGATGGCGGGCGCTCGTCCTCGACGCGCGGGACCGGGTGCAGGCCGTGAGGGACTCGCTGCCCGCCCAGCTCGGCGGCGCTGCGGGCACGTTGGCGGCTTTCGGAGCATACGGCGCGGACGATCCGGCCGCGCTGCCGGTGGCCTACGCCCGTGAACTCGGCCTGTGCGCACCGGATCTGCCCTGGCACACCCTGCGGACGCCCGTCGCCGATCTGGCCGGCTGCCTCGCCTTCACGGCGGGAGCGCTCGGCAAGCTCGCCGTGGACGTGCTGACCCTCTCCCGCACCGAGATCGCCGAGGTCGCGGAGGGCAGCGGCGGCGGCTCGTCCGCCATGCCGCACAAGTCCAATCCCGTACGGTCCACCCTCATCGCCTCCGCCGCGCGGCGGGCGCCGCAGCTCGCGGCCACGCTGTACGGGTCGCTGGCGGCGGAGGACGAGCGGCCGGCCGGGGCCTGGCACGCGGAGTGGGAGCCCCTGCGCGACCTGCTGCGGCTGGTCGGCGGGGCCGCCCGGGACGCCGTCGAGCTGGCGGAGGGGCTGCGGGTCAGGCCCGACGTCATGCGCGAACACCTGGATCTCACCGGCGGGTTGATCGTCTCCGAGCGGCTGTCCGCCGAGCTGGCCCCCGTGCTGGGCCGCGCCCGTGCCAAGGAACTCCTCACCCGTCTCGCCGCCGAGGGACGCCCGCCGGCTCAGGCGCCGGAGCTGGCGGACGTCGACCTCGATCCCACCCACTACACCGGCTCCGCCGGAGCCCTCACCGACCGTGCTCTGGAGCGACGTTGACACTCCTCGCCCACCGTGCCGAAGGGCCCCCTTCCGCACCCCCGCTGCTGCTCGGACCCTCCCTCGGCACGTCGAACGCCCTGTGGGACAAGGTGGCGCCCGAGCTGTCGATCACCCACCGGGTCGTCCGCTGGGACCTGCCGGGACACGGCGGCTCGGCGGCCGGTCTCATCGAGGCGGGCGCGACGGTCGGTGACCTCGCCGACCTGGTACTGGCGCTCGCAGACTCGCTCGGCATCGAACGGTTCGCGTACGCGGGCGTGTCGCTGGGCGGGGCCGTGGGGCTGCACCTGGCCGTACACCATCCGCAGCGGCTGTCGTCCCTGGCGGTGATCTGTTCCTCCGCGCACTTCAACGGAGCGAAGCCCTGGGAGGAGCGGGCCGCGCTGGTGCGGCGGGAGGGGCTGGCCGGGCTGGCGGAGAATGCGGACGCGCGCTGGTTCACCTCCGGTTTCACCGTGCCGGAGCTGGTGGAGGACCACCGTCGCGCCGACCCGGAGGCGTACGCCGCCTGCTGTGACGCGCTCGCCGCGTTCGACCTGCGGGACCGGCTGCCCGAGATCGCCGTGCCGACGCTGCTCATCGCCGGACGGGACGATCCGGCCACGCCGCCGGCGCATCTGCGGGAGATCGCGGACGCGGTGCCGGGCGCCGCTCTCGTGGAGCTCCCGGGCGCCTCGCACCTGGCGCCCGCGCAGTGCCCGGAGGCGGTGCTGACCGCGCTGCGGGCACACTTCGGCGGGACCGCCGGACGCGGTATGGAGGTGCGGCGCGAGGTGCTCGGCGACGCGCACGTCGACCGGGCGCAGTCCCGGCAGACCCCGTTCACGGCGCGCTTCCAGGACTTCATCTCGCGCTACGCCTGGGGCGAGATCTGGACCGACCCGACCCTGTCGCGCCGCGAGCGCAGCATGATCACGCTCACCGCGCTGGTCGCGCACGGCCACTACGACGAACTGGCCATGCATGTCCGGGCGGCGCGACGCAACGGGCTCACGCCGGAGGAGATCGGTGCGGTGCTGCTCCAGTGCGCGGTCTACTGCGGGGTGCCGGCGGCGAACTCGGCGTTCGCGACGGCCCAGCGGGTGCTGGCGGAGGAGGACGGCACGCCAGGGTGATCCCGCTGGTCGTAGGCTCGACGACAACTCGCTCCGGCCCGCCCGGCGTGCCTACGGTGGGGGCATGTCCACCATCCTGATCACCGGCGCCACCTCGGGGCTCGGCCGGTACGTCGCCTCCGAACTCGTCCGCTCCGGGCACGTCGTCCTCGTCCACGGCCGGGACGCGGACCGCACCGAGCGGCTGGCCGGGGAACTGCGCGCCGAGGGGGACGCCGAGGCGTTCGTCGCCGACCTGGCCTCGCTGGCGCAGGTGCGCGAGCTGGCCGGGCACGTCGCCGACGCGCATCCCGAGCTCGACGTGCTGGTCAACAACGCGGGCGTGGGGTTCGGGACGCCCGGTGCGGGCCGTGAGCTGAGCGCCGACGGGCACGAGCTGCGCCTGGCGGTGAACTACCTGGCGCCGGTCGTACTCACCCGGGCCCTGCTGCCGGTGCTGCGGGCGAACGCGCCGGCGCGGATCGTCAACGTCGGTTCGGCCGGTCAGGAACCCCTCATCTTCGAGGACCCCGAGTTCACCCGCGGCTACGACGGCGTGTCGGCGTACTGCCGCAGCAAGTTCGCGCTCGCCGCGCACACCTTCGCGCTCGCCGGGGAACTGGACGGCACCGGCGTCTCGGTGAACGTGCTGCACCCGGCGACCTACATGGACACGGCGATGGTCCGCCAGGCGGCTATCACGCCGTGGAACACGGTCGCCGACGGGGCGGCCGCTGTGCTGGCCCTGGCCACGCGCGACCTGGGCAGCGGCCGCTACTACGACGGGACGAGCCCGGCGCGCGCCCATGAGGCGGCGTACGACCCCGGGGTGCGCAGGCGGCTCGCCGCGGTGACCGACCAGCTGCTCGGCGCCTGAGCTACCCGGCTCCGGCGCCGGACTTCAGCGCCGCCCGCGCCCGTGCCGCCAGTCCGTCCGCCCCACAGGAGACCGCCAGGCCGAGGCCGCGTTCGAGCTCGGTCGCCGAGCGGGCGGCGATGCCGTACTCGATGCGGGCCGCCGCGTGCTCGTACTGGCAGGGTGAGGACTCCAGGTAGGCGACGGCCTGCGCGGCGAGGCGGACCGCGCGCTGGCCGGTCTCCAGGGCGGCGGCGCAGCGCAGGGCCTCCCCTATGGCGGTGTCCGTGCCGAAGCGCTCGGCCTGGCGGCGGACGTCCACCGCGAGCCGGGCGGCACGGGCCGGGTCCTCGGTGGCCAGGGCCCGGGCGAGGTCGGCCGCCCAGGGGACGAGCACGGGGTTGTGGTGCCCGCGCGCCGCCGCCGCCTTCTCGGCGGCCTCCAGTTCGTTGACGCCGTCCTTGGTGCGGCCGACGGCCAGCAGCAGCCGGCCGCGCACCGAGCGCGGGTCGGGCAGCACGATGGTGGACGGGTAGGGCGGGGCGAAGCCGTACCGTTCGGCGACCTCCCAGGCCTCCTCGACGTGGCCGCGGGCGAGCAGCGTGTCGACGAGGTTGCAGGTCGCGGACCAGTACAGGGGCAGGCGGCGGCCGACGCGCTCGGCGAGGCGCAGCGACTCGCGCAGGGACGTCTCCGCGTCCTTCAGCCGGCCCCGTCTGCGGTGGCCGAGCCCGACGTAGGCGTGGGCCAGGGCGAGGTGGCCGCCGCTCCAGCCCGCGGTCTCGTAGGCGCGCAGGGCCTCGTTGTAGAGGGTCTCCGCGCGGTCGAGACGGTCCGTGAAGGCGTACGCGTTGGCCAGCATCAGCAGCAGTTCGATGCCCCACTCGGTGTCGGTCCAGCCGAGCCCGGGGGCCAAGCGGCCGTTGACGAGGGCGCGGTCGCACAGTTCGACGACCTCCTCGGCGTTCTCGCCGTGCATCAGGGCGTCGAAGCCGCGCAGGATGAGCAGGGCGCGTTCGGAGTTGTCCCGGCCGGTGCAGGTGCGGGCGAGGTCGGCGAGCCGCCGGGAGCGGTCGGGTGAGGTGGCCTCGCCGGCGTGGATGCCCTCCCACATGAAGTGCACGGCCTGGAGCCGCATCCGGGCGGGGCCGGGCTGGAGCCGGGCGGCCTCCGCCTCGACCGTGCGGACCGCCTCCTCCAGCTGGTCGTTGTGGAGCAGCGCCTGGGAGAGCCGGAAGACGGCGTCCACCCGCTTGTCGCCGTCGAGGCCGGGCATGGCGAGCGCGGCCCGCAGTTGGCTGATGGTGCGGGCGGGCGCGGTCAGGAAGGTGGCCTCGGCCAGTTCGTACAGCACGTGCGGGTGCGTCTCGGGCCGGGGCGGCTCCTTCAGGGCGCGCTCCAGGCAGCGGCGGGCCGCGTCGGGCGCGCCGACGGCGAGGTGCTCGCGGGCGGCCTCGCGCAGTTGCCCGACGAGTTCCTCGTCGTCATCCGGGTGCACTTCGAGGAGGTGGCGTCCCGCGGCCGCGGCGCCGTGTCCCTCGTCGGTGACGATGCGGGCGGCGATGCCGTGCATGGCGGTGCGCAGGGCGTCGGGGATCGAGTTGTAGACGGCGGTGGCGATCAGCGGGTGGACGAACTCCAGGTCGCCTTCGGCGGTCCGGCCGCTCGCGGGGTCGGGCGCGGTGAGGATGCGGGCGGTGCGCAGCAGTTCGGCGCAGCGGCGGGCTTCCTCGGGCTTGAGGGTGGCGAGCTTGGCGACCAGGCCGACGGAGATGCCGGTGCCGAGGATGGCGGCGGCCCAGGCGAACCTGGTGGCGTCGATGCCGAGTTCCTCCAGGCGGGCGACGAGGCCGCCGCCGCGGGCCGAGCGGTTCAGCTCGCGCAGCTCCCCGGCCCGGGCCTCGACCGGTTCGAGTTCGCTGTCCCGCACCTTGGCGAGGAGTTCGACGGTCTCGTAGGGGTTGCCGTCGGTGACGGCCCAGACCTCGCGGCAGAACGCGGCGTCGGCGTGCTCGCCCAGGGTGGCGCGGGTGAGTCCGGCCGTGGCGTCCGGGGTGAGGGCGCTCAGAGTGGTGACGGGGCCGTCCGCGGCGGCGGCGACGGTGTCGAGGAGCCGGGCGCTCGTGCCGGACACCTCACCCGGGCGGCGGGTGACCACGACCAGGACGGACATCTCGTCGCGGCGTTCGGCCAGCGCGGCGAGCCACTGCAGGGTCTCCTGGTCGGCCCAGTGGGCGTCGTCGATGAGCAGCACCAGCGGCCAGTCCCGGCGGGAGAGCCGGCGCACGGCGGCGACCAGGCCGTCGTACACGCCCTGCGGGTCTGCCTGCCGGTCGCCGGGGTCCGCTATGCCGAGGGCGGGTCCGGCGATGTCGTACCAGTCGCCGAGATACTCGCGGGCTTCCTCCGGCAGCATCGACATCAGCGCGGGTTGCAGTAACTGCCGTACGACGTTGAAGGGAACCGACCTGAGGGTCTCGCCACCGCGGGCCGACCAGACCTGACAGCCGCGTGCCTCGGCGATGCGGCGGGTTTCGGCCAGCAGCGCGGTCTTGCCGAGTCCGGCCTCGCCGCGGAAGACCAGCAGTCCGCCGGACGAGGAGCGGTCCGCGCACAGGCGGTCGACCGCCCGCGCGACGGCGGCGACTTCCCCGTCGCGCTCCCACAGGGAAGCCGAGGCGGCGGCCGTGGGCCGTACCTCCGTCATCCCGCTACCTCCCGAAGTCGCCCGAACGACGTACAGACGTCGAGCGTAGCCGTCCGATTGCCTGAGTGGAGGATGCTCGGGGCACCTGTTGCCGTGACGGGTGACACCGGGGGCGGCCGGACGACGCACCCGGGCCGTCACCAGCCGTCTTCGCGTCAACGGCGTGCAATTGCAAGGGAGGTGACGTTCATTCACGGCACCGGGGAGACACGGCGGGGCCGGCGGGCGCTGGTCGCCGGGTCGGTGGGCAATCTCATCGAGTGGTACGAGTTCGGCGTCTACGGCTACTTCGCGACGATCATCGCGGCGCGGTTCTTCACGCCGGAGGGCGGCAGCGAGATCGAAGGGCTGGTGAAGACGTACGCCTCGTTCGCGCTGGCGTTCTTCTTCCGCCCCGTCGGCGCGGCACTTTTCGGCCACCTGGGCGACCGGATCGGCCGTCGTCCGGTGCTGGTCCTGGTGATCACGCTGATGACGGTCGCGACGACACTGATCGGCGCGCTGCCGACGTACGCGCAGGCCGGTGCTCTGGCGCCCTGGCTGCTGACGTTCCTTCGGGTGCTCCAAGGGCTGTCGGCCGGCGGGGAGTTCGGCGGTGCCGTGTCGGTGATGACGGAGTTCGCGCCGCCCGGCCGGCGGGGGCTGTACGGGTCGTGGCAGTCGTTCACGGTGGCGCTGGGGCTGCTGGCCGGTGCGGGAGCGGCGGCGGTGCTCGCCACGGTACTGACGGAGGAGCAGTTGGGATCGTGGGGCTGGCGGCTGCCGTTCCTGCTGACGCTGCCGTTGGGGCTGGGGGCGCTGTGGCTGAGGCTGCGGCTGGACGAGACGCCCGCGTTCGTGGCGGAGGCGGCACGGGAGACACCTCCCGCGCGCGAGGTCGTCAGGGCCGTCGTGCTGGGCGCGGGACGGATCATGGGCTGGGCCGCGGCCGGTTACACGTTCCTCGTCGTCCTGCCGTCGTATCTGCAGAGTTCGCTGGGCGCGACCTTCCAGCAGGCGCTGATCGCCACCGTGCTGGCCAACCTGGGATTCGCGGTGACGATCGTGCCGGCGGGGCTGCTCAGCGACCTGCTCGGGCGACGGGCGGTGATGCTGACGGGGGCCGTGCTGGTGGTGGTCCTCGCGGTGCCACTGCTCAACCTTCTTCAGGAGCCCGGCGTTTCGAACACCATGAAGGGTGCGGTGGTGTTCGGCGCGGGCGCAGTGGTGGGGCTGATGGCGGGGCCGGGTCCGGCCATGCTGTCGGAGATGTTCCCGACCCGGGTGCGCTGCACGGGCCTGGGACTCGCCTACGCGCTGTCCAATGCGGTGTTCTCCGGGTGCGCCGGGCTCATCATCACGGAGACGATCGAACGGACGGGGAGCGTGGACATCCCGGCCTACTACGCCGCGGCGGCGTGCGCGGTGAGCGTGCCGGCGCTGGTCACGCTGTCGGGGCGGCGGGTGGGGGTGGCGAGGGCGGCGGAAGAGAAGGCCGGTTCAAGGGAATGCGGGTGAACGGATGCGGGTGATCGGTCTCATGTCCGGGACGTCGTACGACGCCATCGACGCGGCTGCGGCCGACCTGGACCTCGTCGGCGACAGCCTGGTGCTGA
The DNA here is from genome assembly GCF_055562795.1 of Streptomyces sp. NPDC016851. Taxonomy (NCBI): domain Bacteria; kingdom Bacillati; phylum Actinomycetota; class Actinomycetes; order Kitasatosporales; family Streptomycetaceae; genus Streptomyces; species Streptomyces sp. NPDC016851. The sequence continues at coordinate 121,357 of NZ_JBVHEP010000010.1, read as the reverse complement.
AGCCGCTCGGCATGGTGAGCGAGCCGTACGACGGCGCGCTGCGCGAGGCCCTGGCCGCCGCCCTGCCGCCGGGCACCACGACCCTGGGCGAGGTGTGCCGGCTGGACACCCTCATCGGGCATGCCTTCGCGGCCGCCGCGGTCCGGGCCGACCGGGAACTGTGCGAAGGAGGGGCCGAGTTGGTCGCCTCGCACGGACAGACCGTCTACCACTGGGCCGCCGAACAGGAGGTGCACGGCACACTCCAGCTCGGGCAGCCGGCGTGGATCGCCGAGGCGACCGGGCTGCCCGTGGTCGCCGACTTCCGGCCGCGGGACATCGCCGCAGGCGGGCAGGGCGCCCCGCTGGTCAGCCTGGTCGACCTGCTGTGGCTGCGGGGCCGGCCGGGCAGGCCCGTCGCACTCAACATCGGCGGTATCGCCAACCTCACCGCGCCCGACGGGACCGCCTTCGACACCGGTCCGGGCTGCGCGCTGATCGACGCGGCGGCCCGGGGGTTCAGCGGCGGCGCCCTGGCCTACGACACGGACGGGGCCCTGGCCGGCCGCGGGCGGGTGCACGGGCCGCTGCTGGACCGGCTGCTGGAGGAGCCGTACTACGCGCTGCCCGCGCCCAAGACGACGGGCAAGGAGCTGTTCCACCTCGGTCATCTGCGGGACGCGCTGGCCGGGTTCGGGACGCTGCCCGCCGAGGACGTCGTCGCCACCTTGACGATGCTCACGGCCCGGACGGTGGCGGACGCCGTGCGGTCGCTGGGCGCGACGGAGGTCGTCGCCTCGGGCGGTGGCACTCGCAATCCGGTGTTGATGGGGATGCTCGGGGAACTGCTGCCGGGGGTGGTGGTGCGCACCTCGGACGAACTGGGGCTGCCGTCCGGCGCGAAGGAGGCCTACGCCTTCGCGGTCCTGGGGTTCCTGACCCTCCACGGCCTGCCCGGCACCGAGCCCGCGAGCACGGGGGCGCGGCATCCGAGCGTGCTCGGCTCGCTGACGCCGGGCCGGGACGGGCTGCGGCTGCCCCCGCCGGCCGGCCGGAGACCGACGCGCCTGCTGCTGGACTGACGCGATCCCTTCGGCTCCTCTCATCCCACTTTCACCGACGCCTCATACGGTGGGGGCATGACGCAGGAGACTCCTCCCGGGTGGTACCCCGACCCCGGACAGAAAAGTGACGGGCCCGCCACCGAGCGCTGGTGGGACGGCAGGGCCTGGACGGACCGCATCCGCCCGGCACAGCCGACCGCGACCTGGGGTCCCCCTACGCGGGATCCGGCCCCTGGAGAGGCTCCGTCGGGAGATCCGGCGCCTTCAGGTGATATGTCGCCCGCGGGGCAACAGGGTGGTGCCGCCGGGCAGCAGACTGGCACCGGACAGCCGGAAGCGGGGCAGCCCGCCGATGCCGGGGGGCCAGGAGCCCCCGGGAGTCCGGCCGGTGCCGGAGAGCCGACCGGCACGGGAACCCCGGGAGCCTCCGCGTATCCGGCGAGTGCCGGAGAGCCCGGAACACCCGGAACACCCGGAACACCCGGGAATCCGACCGGCGCCGAGGCCCTGGGCGCCTCGGCGCATCCGGGAAGTGCCGGGCAACCGGGAGCCGCCGGGAGTCCGGCCGATGCCGGAGCCCCGGGAGCCTCGGCGCATCCGGCGAGTGCCGGACAGCCCGGAACGCCCGGGAATCCGGCCGACGCCGGGGCCCCAGGCGCCTCGGCCCATCCAGGAAGTGCCGGACAATCGGGAGCCGCCGGGACTCCGGTCGGCGCCGGGGCCCCAGGCGCCTCGGCGTATCCGGGTGGCACCGGACAACCGGGGCCCCTCGGACAACCGGGAACCCCCGTGTACCCGGGCGGCCCTGGGTATCCGCCCGGCGCCGGGTATCCGGCAGCCCCCGGGTATCCCATCTACCCCGCCGCGCCTCCGGCCGCCGGCCGAGGGCGAGGGCTGCGGATCGGGATAGCCGTGGCGGCAGCCGTCGTCGTGCTCGCCAGTATCGGTGTCGGCGTGTACGCGCTAACCGACAACGGCGGCTCGGGCGGCGGTTCCGCCAGCTCGCAGGGACCGGGCGGCCCGGGCGGGCCCGGGGGCCAGGGCGGGCCGTTCGGCGGACCGGGCGGATCGGGGGGTTCCGGCGGGGACGGTGGATCCGGAGGTTCCGGCGGCTCCGGCGGCTCCGGCGGCTCCGGCGGCTCCGGTGGGCAGAGTCCCTCGCCCGAGCAGTCCGAGCCGCCGAAGATCAGGAGCGGGTCGGTGACCGACGCGGTCAGCGGGATCAGCCTGCCCATCCCCAAGGGCTGGTACGGCCAAGAGGTCACGGTCGGCGCGCAGGTGACGTCCGACGACTCCTACAAGTGCCCCGGCGACACGTCCTCGACCTGCACGAAGGGCGGAGCCTACTCGGCGCCGGCCCTGGCCCTCGGCACCAAGGGCAGCACCGCCGAGGAGATCGCCAAGGCGGACATCGCGGCGAACGCCGAGGAGTCCTACGGCGGCAAGTCCTACGGCGGGATCACCTCCCACGACGTGCTGGCCTCCAAGGCCGTGACCGTGGCCGGGCAGAAGGGCTATCTGGTCCGCTGGAAGGCCGTCACGAGCAAGGGCGCCGACGGCATCGTGGAGTCGCTCGCGTTCCCCTCCCCCGCGAACGCCAAGCAGATGGTCGTCGTGCGCTTCGGCGTCGACTCCGACCAGAAGGAGGCCGTCCTGGACGAGATCACCAAGGGCATCGAGGTGTCGACGGGCGGCGGCAACGGACAGACCGTCTGACCGGCACCGGCCCAGCCGGGCCGGGAGACCGTCGGCCGGGTGGGGCACCCCCGCCGCTCACAGGGGCACCCCGCCCGGCCGGGGGGTGCGCGCCGCCCCCGTCCCCACGGGTCGGCGCGGTCGGGTCACCGTCCGGTCATCCCGTGGACGGCGGCCCGGGTCTCATGTGAGGCCGAGGGCCGGCAGCACGGCCGCCTCCACGAACCGAACCAGATAGTCCGGGTCCGCGTCCTCGCCCTCCAGCACGGGCCGGATGCGCAGGACGCCGAACATCTGCGCCGGGATGTACTCCAGCGCCGGGAGGTCGGCGGGCACCTCGCCCCGTTCGACCCCACGGCGGATGATCTCCTTGAGCGCGGCGATCTCCGGTTCGACCAGCGCCTCGCGCAGCGCGCGCTGCAACTCGGGGTCCTGGGGCGCGGCATGAGCGAGCGCTTGCAGGAGCTTGGTGTCCCGGCCCGACAGTTCGCCCGCCGCCCGGGCGGCCTCGCGCAGGTCGTCCGCGAGCGAGCCGGTGTCGATGCAGCGCGTCCGCCGGTGGGAGCGCAGCGCCGCCGCCACGAACTGGGGCTTGGTCTTCCACTGCCGGTACAGCGTGGACTTGCTGCACCGGGTGCTGGCCGCGATGCCCTCCATGGTGACGGAGTCGTAGCCGCACTCGCGGAGCTGCTCCAGTACGGCGTCGTAGAACTCCTGCTCACGCTCCGGCGTGATCTTGGAGCGGCGCGAGGAACCGACCGGCTCGGGTCGGTCCGCAGCCTGCGACGTCATGGCCTGTGCTCCCGGCGTCCTCGGGCGGCCGGAAAATTCCCGGCCGGCGGTGTGTCGTTCGTCTATCGATACGCCAGTGTACCGGTACGCGGCCGTATCGGTACACTGGCGTATCGGTACGCACTCGTACCGATAACAGCACCACCGTCACCGAAGGGGCCGGGGGAATGAATGCCCGCACCGAGCCTGCGCCGGCGGGGTCCGACGCGATAGCGCGACCGCCGCTCGTCCGGGAGCTCCTGCTCGTCGCAGGGCTCTTCCTCGTCTACAAGCTCGGCCGGCAGCTGGCCACGGGCCACACCGGCGAGGCCTTCCACAACGCGCACCGCGTGTGGGACCTCGAACGAGCGGCCCACCTGCCCGGCGAGGGGGCGGTGCAGTCCCTGCTGCTGCACGGCGACGGCCTGGTGCACCTCGCGAACACCTACTACGCGGCCGTCCACTTCCCGGTCACCGCCGCCTTCCTGATCTGGCTGTACCTGCGCCGCCCGGCCCACTACGTGTGGGCCCGCCGGGTGCTGGCCGCCGTCACCGCCGCCGCCCTGGTGCTGCACCTACTGCTCCCGCTCGCCCCGCCGCGCATGCTGGCCACGACCGGCCTGGTGGACACGGCGCGGGTGTACGGCCCGTCGGTGTACGGCGCTCCGGCGACGGACTCCCTGTCGAACCAGTTCGCGGCGATGCCGTCGCTGCACTTCGGCTGGGCGCTGATGGTGGCGGTCGGCCTGATCGTGGCGACCCGCTCGCGCCTGCGCTGGCTGTGGCTGCTGCATCCCTTGCTGACGCTGCTGGTGATCGTCGGCACGGCGAACCACTACTGGCTCGACGCGATCGTGGCTACGGCGCTGCTGGGTCTCGCCCTCGCAGCAATTCACCTGCCGCACCGCACGGCGACGACGGCGGGCCGCGCGCAGGAAAGGCTCGTACCGGCTCAGGCCCGGACCGAGGAGCACGTGCTGGCGGGGGCGGGCCGATGAGCGCCGTCCTCGTCGCCGTGGTCCTGTCCCTCGTCTCCGCCGTCGCCTACGCGACCGCGGCGGTCGCCCAGGAGCGGCTCGCCTCCCGCTCGCCCGGCTCGGGCACGCTGCGGATGCTCGCCAGTGGCGCCTGGTGGTGGTCGGTCGGTCTGAACGCGGCTGCAGCGCTGCTGCACGTCGTGGCGCTGAAGTACGGTCCGCTGACCGTGGTCCAGCCGCTCGGCGCCCTCACCTTGGTCGCGGCGGTGCCGATGGGGGCGCGGCTCGCGGGGCGGCGGGTGAGCGCCGTCGAGTGGCGGGGCACCGCGCTGACGCTGCTCGGCCTGGCCGCGATCCTGGTCACGGCGTCCGGGCCGGCGCCCGACGACGTGCTGAGCGTGCCCGAGGCGCTGACGGTCGCGGGCGCGACCGCGGCCCTCATCGGAGTGCTGTCCCGGCCGGGCGCCCGCCCCGGACTGCGGCACGCGAGTGCGTCCGGCGTGGCCTCCGGGGTCGCCTCGGCCCTCACGCAGACCGTGACGGTGGCCGCGACGGACCGGTCCGGTCCGTTGCTGAGTGTCCAGGTGGTCGGGGTGGCGCTGCTCGTGGCGGCGTTCGCGGCCGGCGGGCTGCTGCTGTCGCAGACGGCCTACCGGGGCGGTCTCGGCGGTCCGCTCGCGATGGTGACCCTGGCCAACCCGCTGGCCGCCGCGGCGATCGGCCTGGCGCTGCTGGGCGAACGCCTCCAAGGCGGCCCGGCGGGCATGCTGCTCGCGCTCGCCGGGGCCGGCCTGGCGTCCTGGGGCGTGGTGCTGCTCAGCCGGACGACCCCCGCGGCCGTCCCGGCGGACGACGACCATCCGGTGGCCGCCGTCCTGGCCCTGGAACCCGGTTCTGCCACGGCCGAACCGGCGTTGGTGCCCCGGCCGCACGACCCGGGGCACCTCACCGCGGCTACGCGGTGATGGTCGCCGGGTCGCTCACGCCCGGCTGTCCGTTCTCGACGTGTCCCGCGAACCGCCGCAGGAAGGCCTTGTCGCCCTCGGCGGTGACGGTCAGGTCGTACCAGTGGCGGCCGGCGGCGAGGTCCACGGTCCGCCGCACCCTCGCGCCCGGGCGGACGGTGACCGTCGAGGGCCGGCCGCCGTACGCGTCGGAGAGCTTCAGTCGTGCCGTGCCGGAGCCCTTGTTGGTGAAGGTCAACTCGATGTCGTCCCCGGTGTGGCGTGCGGTGACCTCGCAGCCCACCGTCCTGTTCGACCCCTTGAAGACCCGCACGAAGCCGTTCGGGCCGTGCACGGTGAGGTCGTACGCGCCCGCCGACCAGGCCGAGTTCCAGGTGTCGGAGAGCGTCTTACCCGCCTCGGTCGTGTACATCCAGGGGCCGTCGGCGCGGTTGCCGGAGGTGACGTGGAAGGCGGCGCCGGCCTTCGGCCCGGAGGCGAAGGCGAGGGTGAGCTTCCCGGCCGCCGCGTCGACCGAGGCGTCCACGTGCGGGGCGTACTTCAGCGGCCGGGCGCGGCGCAGCCCGCGTTCCTGCCGGGGCATGCGCGGGTCGGCGGGCGGAGTGGGCTTGTAGTCGGGATGGCGTTCGCGGTCCTGCGGCTCGTACGCGTCCGTGCCGGGCAGCGGGGCGGGCCGTGTGTCCTTGCGGGAGAAGTCGAACGCGGAGGTCAGGTCACCGCAGATCGCCCGGCGCCATGGCGAGATGTTGCTCTCACGCACCCCGAAGCGCCGCTCCATGAACCGCAGGATGGAGGTGTGGTCGAGGGTCTCGGAGCAGACGTATCCGCCCTTGCTCCACGGCGAGACGACGAGCATCGGCACCCGGGGGCCGAGACCGTAGGGGCCGGCCGTGTTCTTGCCGTCGCCCGGGAAGAGATCGAGGGAGACGTCGACGGTGGACTTGCCGCGGGAGGCGTCCTTCGGCGGCAGGGGCGGCACGACGTGGTCGAAGAAGCCGTCGTTCTCGTCGTAGGTGATGAACAGGGCCGTCTTCGACCAGACCTCCGGGTTGGCGGTCAGGGCGTCCAGGACCTGGGCGATGTACCAGGCGCCGTAGTTCGACGGCCAGTTGGAGTGCTCGGAGAAGGCCTCCGGGGCGGCGATCCAGGAGATCTGCGGCAGCTTGCCGGCCTTGACGTCGGCCTTCAGCTGATCGAAGTACCCTTCTCCGGCCTTGGCGTTCGTGCCGGTGCGGGCCTTGTCGTACCAGGGGTCGCCGGGCTTCGCGTCGCGGTACTTGTTGAAGTACAGCAGCGAGTTGTCGCCGTAGTTGCCTCGGTAGGCGTCCTCGATCCAGCCCCAGGAGCCCTTCGCGTCGAGGCCGTCGCCGATGTCCTGGTAGATCTTCCAGGAGATGCCGGCCTGCTCCAGGCGCTCGGGGTAGGTCGTCCAGCCGTAGCCGAGTTCGTCGTTGCCGAGCACCGGGCCGCCGCCGGTGCCGTCGTTGCCCGTGTACCCGGACCACATGTAGTAGCGGTTCGGGTCGGTGGAGCCGATGAACGAGCAGTGGTAGGCGTCGCAGACGGTGAAGGCGTCGGCGAGGGCGTAGTGGAAGGGGATGTCCTCGCGGGTCAGGTACGCCATGGTCGTGGTGCCCTTGGCGGGCACCCACCGGTCGTACTTGCCGCCGTTGTAGGCCTGATGGCCGTCGGGCCAGGAGTGCGGCAGGCCTTCCAGGAACTGCATGCCGAGGTCGTCGGCGTCCGGGTGGAACGGCAGGATCTCCTTGCCGTCCTTCTCCTGGTGCCAGACCGGTTTGCCGTTGTCGAGGGTGACCGGGCGCGGGTCGCCGAAGCCGCGGACGCCTCTCAGGGTGCCGAAGTAGTGGTCGAAGGAACGGTTCTCCTGCATCAGGACGACGATGTGCTCGACGTCCTCGATCGACCCGGTGCGGTGGTTGGCCGGGAGCGCGGCGGCGCGCTGGATGCTGGCGGACAGCGCGCTGAAGGCCGTGGTGGCACCCGCGAGTTGAAGAAAGCGGCGCCGGTTGACTTCGGACATGAAGGACAGACCTCTCATCCAGAGGTACGGGATGGCCGGAACGTGACGGAATCTGCGCGGAAGGAGTGTTTCAGGGACACCAAACGTCAAGGAAGGGGCCGGTGACAGTGGTGTGAAAGTCGCCGGTACGTGAGGTGTGCCGGGAGGTTGTCAGGGGAGGGTCATGGACGTGACAGAGACGCAGACGGCCTCCCCGCCGACGAAACGGCCCGTTCGCCAGCTCCTCGCCGCCTCCGTGGGCAACGCCGTGGAGTGGTACGACTGGTACGCCTACACGTTTCTGGCCACGTACATCGCCGCCCAGGTCTTCCCCAAGAGCGCGGACAACTCGCTGGTGCCGCTGCTGTCCACGTTCGCGGTGTTCGCGGTGGGCTTCTTCATGCGGCCGGTCGGCGGGCTACTCATGGGGGCGGTCGCGGACCGGCACGGGCGGCGGGCCGCGCTGACGGTCACGATCCTGCTGATGGGCGGCAGCAGCCTGCTGGTCGGGCTCACCCCGACATACGCGGCGGTGGGCGTGCTGGCGCCGGTGATCCTCGTCCTCGCGCGGCTGCTGCAAGGCCTGTCCGTGGGCGGCGAGTTCGCGGCCTCGACGACCTTCCTGGTGGAGTCGGCGGGCCCCGGCAGGCGCGGGCTGTTCTCCAGCTTCCAGTACGTGTCGACGACCGTGGGACAGCTGGTCGCCTCCGGCATCGCCACGCTGCTCGTGGACACGCTGAGCGACGGGCAGATGAACGGCTGGGGCTGGCGCGTGCCGTTCGTGCTCGGGGCCGTGCTGAGCCTGGTCGGTTTCTGGATCCGGCAGGGCGCGCAGGAGACCCGCAGCGCCGAGCAGCAGCAGGCGCCGCGCCCCGGCCTGTTCGAGGCGCTGCGCCGGCACCCGCGCGAGTCCCTCCTCATCGGCGGCATCACGGCCGGCGGCACCATCGCCTACTACACGTGGACGTCGTACCTGCCGACGTACGCCGAGCTCAACGCGGGTCTTGAGAAGTCGGACGCGCTACTCGCGGGCACGATCTCACTGGCCTTCTTCGCCCTGCTGCAACCGCTCGGCGGCCTCCTGTCGGACCGCTTCGGCCGCCGCCCCCTGCTCCTCTTCTTCGGCCTGGGCTTCGCCCTGCTCACGGTGCCCCTGCTGCACGCCCTGCGCGACTCGTTCGCGGTACTGCTGCTCGTGCAGTGCGCCGGAATGGTGCTGCTGACGGGGTTCACCTCGATCAGCGCCGCCGTGAACGCGGAGATCTTCCCGCCCCGGGTCCGCGCGGCCGGAATCGGCTTCCCCTACTCGCTGACGGTCGCCCTCTTCGGCGGCACGGCTCCGTACGTGGGCACGCTGTTCAAGGAGATGGGCCACGCCGGGCTGTTCCCCTGGTACGTCGCGGTGCTCTGCCTGCTGTCGTCGTTGGTGTACCTGCGGCTGCCCGAGACGGCGCACACACCTCTCCGGCGGTGAGGGGGCGCGCCCGGGCGGCGGACGGTCAGGGCCCGGCTCGCGGGCGAGACCCGTCCGCTCCTTCGTCCGCGCGCTCTCCGTCGCGGGTTCCCTCCTGTGGCCCTTCGTGCGGTTCGTGCGGTCCCGCGCCGTCCTGGAAGGCGGTCGGCGGTCCGGGCGCGCCGGCCTCTCCCAGCACGCCGTGCTCCCGGACGGCGGCTCTCTCGGGGTCGACCACGGCGTCGGTCGTCCTGCCCACCTCCGACAGCGTCATCTGGGCGCGGTCGTCGACCAGTCGGGTCACGAGGTGCTGGGCGGCACCAAAGGCCGCGGCCCAGCCGAGGACCTGCGCCCTGCTGTCGAGGTCGCTGAGCCCGGGGACGAAGGCGCCCCGGATCAGCAGCAGTCCGAGGAAGGCGGACAGGGCCCCGGTGGGGAACTTCAGCACCGCCGATGCCAGGGGCAGCATGTAGGGGGCGTCGGTGCCCCGGATATGGCGCAGTGAGGCGATGACGGTGAGTGCCGCGCCGGCGAGTCCGGCGATCTCGACGGTGAGGATGTCCCTTGGCCGGGCCAGGCTGCTGGCGGGGCGGTCCTCCTTGACGTCGTGACGCTCCATGGTGGGGCACACGACATCGATCCCGCTCGTGTCCCCGGGGCTGACCTTGGGCGCGAAGCACATGCTCAGCGACTGGGGATAGAACCAGCCGTAGATGGCGAGACCTGCCACACCGAGCAGGACGAGGAACGTCGCGGTCCACAGGATGTTGCGCAGGCTGCGCACCCGGGCCAGCTCGTCGTCCAGCGCGTTGTAGGCGGCGTCGAGCGCCCGGACCATGAGGTCCCGGTCGCTCGGTGACATCTCGCCGGAGATGATGGAGCGGAGCCGCCGGGCGAGGCGGACCCGTCGTGGGTCGTCCTTGTCGAGGTGATCCTTGACCAGCGCCATGACCTCGCTGGCACGGCCGGCGGCTTCCTCGTCGGAGACCAGTTGCAGGAGCGTCACCTCCGCGCTGCGTATGTTCGACCAGACGCCCTCACGCGCGGTCGACCCCGACCACATGCGCCGCCATCCGAAATCCTCGTCGGCAGCCGATCCGGCCTTTTCCAGATGGCTCCGCATTCCGTCGACGAGCGTCATACTGTCTTCGGGGCAGGGTCGGACACTCTCGCGTTCCAGCTGTGCTTCGAGATAGGCGATCCGGGTTTTCGCCCGGGCGCGCCATGCGGTTCGCGGCGACCGGCCCGGAACAGTGCCGGTCACTCGAAGACGGCGGGCACGCGCAGCCTCGTCCACGACTTCGGACCTGGTATGCCGTCAGCGTCCCAGCCACTGAATCCGCATTTGCGCTGCCACTTCGAGTACGACTTCCGGTCCGCTTCGCTCCACTGCGAGTCGGGCCCGTCGGCGTACACCCCGCAGCCCTCGTCGATGAGGCGGTAGCCCATGGCCTCGATGATCGGGCTGCTCACGGAGGGCTGGAAGAAGTCGGCCCCCGGAAAGCGTTCGAACTCACCCTCCATTTCCGGGGGAGCCACGCGGATCCGCTGTCCGGGGTGAATGAGATCCGGATTCGTGATCTGGGGGTTCCACTCCAGAATCTGCTCCAGCGTCACGCGGTGCATAACCGCGATCTTACCGAGCGTGTCGCCACGTTTCACTGTGTAGAACTCCACTGTTCTTTCCATACGCCCACAGTAAATGAATCCCCCACCACCGGAAAGTCGAGAATTCCGTTTCGATTTCACTTTTTGATACGGAAACGGCTTCCGTGGAAATCTGCTCACAGGCGGACGACGACCAGGGCGATGTCGTCGTCCTGACCACCGCCGGGGACGCCCATCTCGGCCAGCAGTCCGTCGGCGAGTTCCTCCACCGGGAGCGTGCCGGACCGGGCCAGGGCGTCGATCAGCCGGGCCAGGCCGATGTCGATGTCCTCGTCGCGGCGTTCGATGAGGCCGTCGGTGTAGAGCACGAGGGTGTCACCGCGGAGGTAGGGCATACCGGCCTGGGGGCGGGGGACGTGCTCCGGCCGGGCGCCCAGCGGCGGGTCGGTGGCCTGGTCCAGCAGTCGGCAGCCGCCGTCCGGGCTGAGCAGGATCGGCGGTGGGTGGCCGGCGTTGCTGTAGATGATCAGCCGACTGCGCGGGTCGATGAGCACCTTGGCCACGGTGGTGGCCAGCGCGCCGTCGACCGCCCTGGCGTACAGGCCCAGCACCTCCAGGGCCTGTGCGGGGCTGGGCACGGCCCGGATGGCGGCGCTCAGGGCGCTGCGCAGCATGCCCATGATCGCGGCGGCCTCCAGGCCGTGGCCGACGACGTCCCCGATGGCGACGGAGTACCGGTCGGGCGGCAGATCGACCACGTCGTACCAGTCACCGCACACATTGAGTGATCCGCTGGCCGGCAGGTAGCGCACCGCGATGTCCCGGTGCCTGTCCAGGTCGGGCGAGCGGAGCATGACCTCTTGGAGGGTGACGGCGATCTCACGTTCGCGGGCGTGTGCCTGGCGCAGCCGCTCGTTCAGCTGCTCCAGATCATGGGAACGGGCGTACACCTGGGCCGCGATCCCCGTCACCTGGTTGCTCAGCGGCGGGGTGAGCTCCCGGATGAAGGGGGAATGCATCAGCTCCGTGACGTCGTCGGCCCGGGCGATGATCCATTTCACGTCGCCGTCCGTCCCCAGGACGGGGCTGGACATCCCGCACCACCATCGCTCCTCCACCTCGCCCGGCTTGCCGTCGACGGGAATGTCGAACCGCCGCGGCGCTACCATGTCGGGCGCGTGGGAGTCCAGGACGCGCTGGAGCGAGGCGCCGAAGTCACGCGCCGCCTCCGGCGCGCCGGGGGTGTCCGGAAACGCCTCCAGGATGTACCGCCCGATCAGTTCTGCGCGTTTCCTGCCGGTGACCCGGAGGTAGGCCCGGTTGGCATGGCAGACCACCAGATCGGCGTCCAGCACCAGGTACGGATTCGGTGCGGCGTCGAACAGCTCCTCGAAATCCATCTCCGCTGACGTCACGCGTGACCTGCCGATCTCTACAGGCGCGACCGCTGCAACTCCAAGCTACGAGCAGCCCGCCGGGCACGCCCGCCGGACGACGCGTCGCGCACTGCAGTCCGACCTCCGTCGTGCCGCTCGACTCCTCGCACTCGCTGTCAGGACAGGAGGATACGCGCCACGTGCCCGAGTGCCCCCGGCCGATCACTCCCCCGCCGCCGAGGCCGGGGTGAGCCGACGGGACGGCTCACCCCGAGTCACGGAGACTTCTTCCTCATCGGCGCTGGCCGGTGTCCTGTGGGAATCCACCACCGGCCGGTACTGCTTTGCCCGGGCACTCAACACGACAGGGCTGATCCACGCGCAGCCCGCACGACGGAAGCGATCGAAATGTGCGCCGCGCGCACGACCTGTCAGCCGGCATGGTCACCCGGGAGGCCGAAGACCATGGCAGCGAACTGCGCCAGCCGAATTTCTCGTCGGCGGCGGTGCGGGCCTTTTCGAGATGCCCCCGGCTTCCTTCGATGAGCGTCGTGCTCTCTTCCAGGCGGGGACTGACGCTTTCGTGCTCGAGTTGCGCTTCGAGATAGGAAACCCGCGTTTTCGCACGCGGGTGCAATACCGACCACGGCGGCCCGTTACGCAGGCCTGTCATTCGGCTGCGTACGGGCCGTCCGGCTTTCGGTTATGGTCATTCGCTCTGGAACTCACCGCCCTCTCCGGCCGCTCCCCGGGGCGGGGCCACGCGAACCCGATCGCCGGGGTGGATGACGTCCGGATCCTCGATCTGCGGGTTCCACTCCAGAATCTCATCCAGGCTCACGTGGTGCATCCGCGCGATCTTGGTGAGATTGTCACCGCGCTTCACTACGTAGAACTGCGTTCTTGTCTTTTCCATGCATCCAGCCTAAGGCAATTCCGCGCGAGAACAACTGCAGAATTCTGTTTCGATTTCACTTTTTGATTCGGAAACCGCTTCTGCCGAAGGCGGCTTCCGCCTGGCGGAAGGGCCGTTGCGGTGCCCGGAGGGCCGCCCCGACCATGAGGGGCACGACCAGAGACGGGAGCCAGTGCCCATGCCTCACATGACCGCCTTCGCCAGGAACCAGTGGTACGTCGCCGCCTACAGTCACGAGGTCGGGCGGGAGTTGCTCGGACGGACGATCCTCGGTGAGACGCTCGTGCTCTACCGGACCGAGGAGGAGGGCACTCCGGTCGTGCTGCACGACCGGTGTGTGCACCGCCGGTACCCGCTGTCCGAGGCCCCGACGCGGCTCGACGGCGACCGGATCGTGTGCGGGTACCACGGGTTCACGTACGACACGACCGGTACGTGCGTGTACGTGCCGGGGCAGAAACGGGTGCCGCGCACGGCCCGGGTCGCCTCCTACCCGGTCGTCGAGCAGGACTCGCTGATCTGGGTGTGGATCGGTGACCCCGCGCTCGCCGATCCGCAGAACATCCCCCGGGCCAGGCACCTCGACTCCCCCGGCTGGGTCACCGTGCGCGGCATGGAGCCCATCGACTGCGACTACGGACTCCTCGTCGACAACCTCCTGGACCTGTCCCACGAGACGTATCTGCACGGCGGGTACATCGGCACCCCCGAGGTCGCCGAGACGCCGATCACGACGGAGGTCGACGAGGGCGCCGGGATCGTCCGGGTCAGCCGGCACATGGACGACGCCGCGTGCCCGCCCTTCTACGCCAAGTCCACCGGTATAGAAGGCCGGATCACCCGCTGGCAGGACATCGAGTACCACGCGCCCTGCCTGTACCTGCTGCACAGCCGCATCGCCCCGGTCGGTGTGGTGCCCGAGGCGGACGGCAGCGACCCGAACGGCTTCCACACCGAGATCACGTACGCGATCACCCCGTCCGGCGACGGCAAGGTGTACGACTTCTGGGCCGTCTCCCGTGACTGGGCGACCGACGACGCCGAGGTCACCGAGTTCCTGCGCGGCAACAACCACACGGTCGTGATGCAGGACGTCACCGCCCTCAACCTGCTGCAGAAGACCCTCGGCACCGAGCGCACCGGCTACCAGGAACTGAGCATCAACATCGACACCGGTGGTCTGGCCGCCCGCCGTATCCTCGCCCGGCTGGTCGAGGAAGGCGAGAAGCCCGTGGAGAAGGTCCAGTGACGAGCCCGACCGGCGAGATCTACCGTATCGACTGGCTGCCCGGCACCGATGTCCTGCACGGCACCTGTCACTGCGGCCGGGAGCACACCGCGCAGGACCCGGTGGAGATGTGGGAGTGGATGCTCGCCCACCCCCAGGGGCATGACATCGACGAGCCGCGAGGGAACAGTTCATGAGCGTGTACGAAGACGAACTCGTCGTCGCGCGGCGTGAGTCGGCCGCCGACGGCGTGCTCGCCCTCACCCTGCGCCACCCGCACGGCGAGCCGCTCCCGGTGTGGGAGCCGGGCGCCCATATCGACGTCGTGCTCGGCCCCGGGCTGGAGCGGCAGTACTCGCTGTGCGGCGATCCGGCCGACCGGTCCGCTTGGCGGATCGCGGTGCTGCGCGAGCCGGACGGCCGGGGCGGCTCGGCCCATGTGCACGAGCAGGTGGGGCAGGGCGACAAGGTCCGGGTGCGCGGCCCCCGGAACAACTTCCGTCTGGAGCCCGCCCCGCGCTACCGCTTCGTCGCGGGCGGCATCGGCATCACCCCGATCCTGCCGATGCTGGCGGCGGCCGAGGCGGCGGGCGCCGAGTGGACGCTGCTGTACGGCGGGCGCACCCGCCGGTCGATGGCGTTCGGCGAGGAACTCGCCCGGTACGGTGACCGGGTGACGATCGCCCCCGAGGACGAGACGGGGCTGCTGGACCTGCCCTCGGTGCTCGACGAGATGCCCGAGGGCACGCTCGTCTACTGCTGCGGCCCCGGCCCGCTGCTGGACGCGGTCGAGGCGCGCTGCCCGTCCGCGGTGCTGCGCGTCGAGCGGTTCCAGCCCAAGGAGCAGCAGACGGACGGCGACACCGGGTTCGAGGTGGAGCTGGCGCGGAGCGGCAGGACACTCACCGTGGCGCCGGACGTGTCCGTGCTGGACGTCGTGCGGGACGCCGGGGTGGAGGTGCTCTTCTCCTGTACCGAGGGCACCTGCGGCACGTGCGAGACCGACGTCCTCGACGGCACCCCGGAACACCGGGACTCCGTGCTCACCCCTCAGGAGCGGGAGAGCGGGGAGACGATGATGATCTGCGTGTCCCGGTGCCGGGGGCGGCGCCTGGTGCTGGACTTGTGATCCGCAGGTCGGCCTCGATCCCGGCGACGGTCGCCAGCAGGTGCGGCAACAGGTCGCGGCGTACGGAGTCAACGGTGTTGCGCCCGGCGTGCACGGCGATGTTGACGGCCGCGACCACCTCGCCGTCCCGGTCCCGCACCGGGGCGGCGACCGACCTCAGCCCCTCCTCCAACTCCTGGTCGACGACGGCGTAACCCTGCCGGCGGACGCGGCGCAGCTCCGCCCGCAGGGCATCCGGCGTGCCGATCGTGCGCGGGGTGAGGGGCTTCAACTCCACCCGGGCGAGCCTGGCTTCGGCGTCCTCGTCGGGCAGATGGGCGAGGATCACCCGGCCCACCGACGTCACGTACGCCGGGAACCGGGTGCCGACCGTGATGGACGCGGTCATGATGCGGCGGGTCGGGACCCGGGCGACGTACACGATGTCGTCACCGTCGAGGACACAGAGCGAGGACGATTCCCTCACCCGCGCGACGAGTTGCTCCAGATGGGGCTCGGCGATCTGGGGCAGCGTGTAGCCGGCGAGGTAGGAGTAGCCGAGTTCCAGCACCCGCGGGGTGAGGCGGAAGCGGCGGCCGTCGGTGTGCACGTAGCCGAGGTCGGCGAGGGTGAGCAGGAAGCGGCGCGCCGCCGCACGCGTCAGTTCGCAGGCCCGCGCGACCTCGCTCAGGGTCAGCGCCGGATGCTCGGCGTCGAAGGCGCGGATCACGGCGAGGCCGCGCTCGAAGGACCGGACGAAGTGCGGTGCGCGGGCTTCAGCGGACATCCTGGGCCTCCGGCGTGACGTACGACCGTGCGCTGGGCGCACGCTAGGAGTGGGGATCTGGTGATGTCAACGAGCTGCGTCGGCAAGGGCATTGACCATGGTGAGGACACGGCCATACGTTCTCGCTGAGCACAAGCGTGCTGTCTGCGCACAACCTGTCGGAGAACCACAGCCGGTCCCACAGGAGGAGTCTTGCGTCGTCGTCTCTTCACCCGTCTCGCGGCCGTGTCCGTCCTGCTCACCGCGGCGGCCTGTGGCTCGTCCGACGGCGGTGGCGCCTCGGACGCGGGCGCCTCGTCCGGCGGGGTGACCACCGTCGAGGTCGGGCTCATTCCCATCGTCGATGTGGCACCGCTCTATCTGGGCCAGGAGAAGGGCTTCTTCGAGAAGCAGGGCCTGAAGCTGCGGTTCACCACCGCGCAGGGCGGTGCGGCGATCGTGCCCGGTGTGGCCAGCGGTCAGTTCCAGTTCGGGTTCTCCAACGTGACGTCGCTGATGATCGCCCAGTCCAACAACGTGCCGGTCAAGGCCGTCGCGAACGCGATCGCCTCGACCGGTGTCCAGGGCAAGGACTTCAGCGCCATCACCGTGGGCGAGGACAGTCCGATCAGGTCGCCGAAGGATCTGGAGGGCAAGCGGGTCGCCATCAACACCCTGAAGAACATCAACGAGACGTCCGTGCGCGCGTCGGTGCGCAAGGCGGGCGGCGACCCCGACAAGGTCAAGTTCGTCGAGCTCGCCTTCGACCAGATGCCGGCCGCCCTCGACAGCGGGCAGATCGACGCCGCCCAGGTCGTCGAGCCCGCCCTCGCCACCGTCAAGAACCAGGGCGGCCGCGAGATCGCCTCGAACCTGGTGGACGTGGCACCCGACCTCACGGTCGCGCTGTACTTCACCTCGACCCGGTACGCCCAGCAGAACCCGGAGGTGGTCGAGAAGTTCCGGAAGGCCGTCGCCGAGTCCCTCGCCTACGCCGACGCCCACCCGGACGAGGCCCGCCGGATCGTCACCACGTACACGAAGATCCCGGAGGCGGTGCTGGCGAAGGTGACCCTGCCGAAGTGGCCGGCCGAGCCGAACCGCGCCTCCATCGAGGCGCTGATGAAACTCGGCGAGGACGACGGCCTGTTCAAGTCGGCGCCGGATCTGGACAAGCTGCTGCCGTGAGGGGCACAGACACATGAGGGGCGCGGACTCATGAGGGGCGTGAACGCCGCACTCGGTGCGGCCGGACTCGCCGCCTTTCTCGCCCTGGGTGAGGCGGTGCCGCGGCTCGGCCTGGTCGAGGAGACGTACTTCCCGCCCACCAGCCGTATCGCCGAAGCACTCGCGGACGAGATGTCCGACGCGGCCTTCTGGACGGCGCTCGGCGACACGCTCACCGGCTGGGCGCTGGGCCTGGCGATCGCGTCCTGCGCGGGGATCGTGGTGGGCGTGCTGATCTCCGTCGTGCCGTATCTGCGTGCGGCGACGGCCTCGACGATCGAGTTCCTGCGCCCGATCCCGTCGGTCGCGCTGATCCCGCTGGCGGTGCTGCTGTATGGCACCGAACTGCGCTCGGTGCTCCTCCTCGTCGTCTACGCGTCCTTCTGGCAGGTCCTGATCCAGGTTCTGTACGGCGTCCAGGACGTCGACCCCGTCGCCGACGAGACGGCGCGGTCGTACGGGCTCGGTACCTGGGCGCGGATCCGGCACGTGCTGTGGCCGACCGCGCTGCCGTACGTCATGACCGGTGTCCGGCTCGCGGCGGCGGTCGCGCTGATCCTGGCCATCACGTCCGAACTCGTCATCGGGGCGCCGGGGCTGGGCAAGCGCATCGGGGTGGCACAGGCCTCGCAGGCCGTGCCCGAGATGTACGCGCTGATCGTGGTGACCGGGTTGCTGGGCCTGCTGATCAACGTGGGCGCGCGCACGGTGGAGCGACGGGCGCTGGCCTGGCACCAGTCGGTGCGCGGGGAGGTGGCGGTGTGAGGCGCGCGCTGCTGCGGCTGGTGTTCGCCGCCGCCCTGCCGGCCCTGCTGGTGACGGTGTGGTGGGTGGCGTCCGCCGGCAGTACGGACGTGTACTGGCCGCCGCTGCGGACGATCCTGGAGGCCTTCCCGGACGTATGGACGGCGGAGCGCCTGCGGGGCGACGTACTGCCCAGCGTGCTGCGGCTGGCGGGCGGTTACGCGCTGGCGGCGGTCGTGGGCGTGGCGCTCGGCACGGTCATCGGGTCGTACCGGCGGGTGCGGGCGGTGTGCGAGCCGGTCCTGGAGTTCCTGCGGGCGGTGCCGCCGCCGGTGCTGGTGCCGGTCATCATGCTGTTCGCGGGGATCGGCGACACGATGAAGGTCACGGTGATCGCGGCCGGCTGCGTGTGGCCCGTCCTGCTCAACACGGTCGAGGGCGTGCGGGCGGTGGACCCGGTGATGGCCGAGACGGCGCGCTCGTACGGCATCACGGGTGTGGCGCGGCTCAGGAAGCTGGTGCTGCGGTCGGCGAGCCCGCAGATCTTCGCGGGGCTGCGCCAGGCCCTGTCCATCGGCATCATCCTCATGGTGATCAGCGAGATGTTCGCCGCGAGCAACGGGCTCGGCTTCACCATCGTCCAGTTCCAGCGCGGCTTCGCGATCCCGGACATGTGGACCGGCATCCTCGTGCTCGGTCTGCTCGGCTTCCTGCTGTCGGTCGTCTTCCAGTGGGTCGAGCGGCGGGCGCTCGGCTGGTACCACGGTCTGCGCGCCTCGGCCCGGCGGTCGCCGTGAACCTCTTGAAAGGGCGGTCCATGCTCGACGTACGGGGTCTGAAGAAGGTCTACGAGGGGTCGGGGCGGCGTGTGGAGGCGGTCCGCGACCTCACCTTCACCGTCGGTGCCGGGGAACTCGTCTGTCTCGTCGGGCCGTCGGGCTGCGGCAAGACGACCCTGCTGAAGTGCGTGGGAGGGCTGCTCGCGCCGACCGGCGGTGAAGTGCTCCTGGAAGGGCGCGAGGTGAGCGGTCCGCCGCCCGGGATGGCGTTCGTCTTCCAGGAGTACGGGCGCAGCCTCTTCCCCTGGATGCGGGTCGCCGAGAACGTCGAACTCCCGCTGAAGCAGAAGGACTTGAGCAAGGCCCGGCGCCGGGAACTGGTCCGCGACGCGCTGGAGTCGGTGGGGCTGGGGGATGCCGTGGGGGCGTATCCCTGGCAGCTGTCCGGCGGTATGCAGCAGCGGGTCGCCATCGCCCGGGCGCTGGCGTACGAGCCCCGCGTGCTGCTGATGGACGAGCCGTTCGCGGCGGTGGACGCGCAGACCCGGGCCGATCTGGAGGACCTGGTCCGGGGGCTGTGGCGGGAGCGCGGCATCACGATCCTGTTCGTGACCCACGACATCGACGAGGCGGTCTACCTCGGGGAGCGGGTGATCGTGCTGTCCGCCTCCCCCACGGTTGTCAGGGAGCAGCTGAAGGTCGGTCTGCCGGTCGAGCGGGATCAGTTGCATACGAGGGTGGATCCGCGTTTCGCCGAGCTTCGTACGCATGTGTACGAGCAGATTCAGGCTGCGAAGAAGGGGGCCGTAGGGTCCTGAGAGCTCGGTCCGGTCTGCCGGCTGGAGGCTGCGGGCCGTGTGGGGCTGGTCGCGCAGTTCCCCGCGCCCCTAGGGGGCGCTTGCCCACAGGCCCCTGACGTGGCTCAGGTGACGGGTCATCACCGCACGGACGGCCTCCTCGTCCTGGGTGAGCAGCGCGTCGAGGATTTCCAGGTGTTCCTCGGCCGATGCCTCCAGCCGGCCCTGCTCGGCGAGCGCGGTCAGGCCGTACAGGCGGGAGCGGCGTCTGAGGTCCCGTACGACGTCGACGAGGTGGTCGTTTCCGGCGAGGGCCAGCAGGCCGAGGTGGAAGCGCAGGTCGGCCTCGACGTAGGCGATGAGGTCGCCGGCCGCGGCGGAGGTGACGATCTCCTGGGCGACCGGCCGGAGCGCCTCCAGCGCCACCGGGTCGGCCGAGGCGGCGAGGCCCGCCGTGGTGGGGATCTCGATCAGCGCGCGGATGTGGGTGTACTCGTCGAGCTGCTTCTCGGAGACGGCGGTGACCCGGAAGCCCTTGTTGGGCACGGTGTCGACGAGGCCTTCCTTGGCGAGGTCGAGCATGGCCTCGCGCACGGGAGTGGCGGAGACGCCGAAGCGGGCGGCCAGGCCGGGGGCCGAGTAGACCTCGCCGGGGAGCAGTTCGCCGGCGATCAGGGCGGCCCGCAGCGCGTCCGCGACCCGCTCGCGGTGGCTGGGTTTCCTGCTGCCCAGCAGAGGCAGGGCGGGGGTGTGCGGCGGGGGCATGAGGGTGTTTCTCCTCGGGTCGTGACGGTCTTACAGGACGAACCCCGCCGGGAACGGGTCCTCGGGGTCCAGCAGGTACTGGGCGGTGCCGGTGATCCAGGCGCGTCCGGTGAAGCTGGGCAGCACGGCCGGGTGGCCGGCGACCTCGGTGGTGCCGAGCAGTCTGCCGGTGAACCGGGTGCCGATGAAGGACTCGTTCACGAACTCGGTGTGCAGCGGGAGTTCGCCGCGCGCGTGCAGCTGTGCCATGCGGGCGCTGGTGCCCGTGCCGCAGGGCGAGCGGTCGAACCAGCCGGGGTGGATGGCCATGGCGTGCCGGGAGTGGCGGGCGGTCGAGCCGGGGGCGGCCAGGTAGACGTGGTGGAGGCCGTGGATGGACGGGTCCTCCGGGTGGACGGGCGGGTCCTCGGCGTTGACGGCGGCCATGAGGGACAGGCCGGCCCGGAGGATGTCGTCCTTGCGGGACCGGTCGAAGGGCAGGCCGAACTGCTCCAGCGGCAGGATGGCGTAGAAGTTGCCGCCGAAGGCGAGGTCGTACGTCACCGTCCGGCCGTCGGCGAGCGTGGCCTTGCGGTCGAGGCCGACGGCGAAGGAGGGCACGTTCCGGAGGGTGACCGACGTGGCGGCCCCGTCCGCCACGGCCACCTCGGCGACGACCGGGCCGGCCGGGGTGTCGAGCCGGATGGTGGTGACCGGCTCGGTGACCTCGACCATGCCGGTCTCGACGAGCACGGTCGCCACGCCGATCGTGCCGTGCCCGCACATCGGCAGATAGCCGGAGACCTCGATGTAGACGACGCCCCAGTCGCAGTCGGGCCGGGTCGGCGGCTGGAGGATCGCGCCGCTCATGGCGGAGTGGCCGCGCGGCTCGTTCATCAGCAACTGCTTGATGTCGTCGCGGTGTTCGCGGAAGTACAGCCGCCGTTCGTTCATGGTGGCGCCGGGGACGGTGCCGATGCCACCGGTGATCACGCGGGTCGGCATGCCTTCGGTGTGCGAGTCGACGGCGTGCAGGACGAGTCTGCTGCGCATGATCCCGCCTTCCCTCACGCCAGTCCGGCCGCGACGGCCTTCTCGGTGGCGGCCCGGACGGCGGCCTCCTGCTCGGGCAGCAGCGGCATGCGCGGCGGCCGGCAGGGTCCGCCGTGGCGGCCGACGAGGTCCATGGACCGTTTGATGGCCTGGACGAACTCCACCCGCGAGTCCCACCGCAGCAGCGGATGCAGCTGCCGGTACAGGGACCGCGCGGTGTCGAGGTCGCCGTCGACGGCGGCGTGGTACAGCTCGACCGAGGCCTGCGGCAGCGCGTTCGGGTAGCCCGCCACCCAGCCCTTCGCGCCCGCGACGGCCAGCTCCAGCAGGACGTCGTCCGCGCCGATCAGCAGGTCGAGTTCGGGGGCGAGTTCGGCGATGCGGTAGGCCCGGCGGACGTCTCCGGAGAACTCCTTCACCGCCCGGATGTGTCCCTCGCCGTGCAGCCGGGCGAGCAGCTCCGGCACGAGGTCGACCTTGGTGTCGATCGGGTTGTTGTACGCGACGACCGGCAGGCCCGTCTTCGCGACCTCGGCGTAGTGGGCGAGGACGGAACGCTCGTCGGCGCGGTAGGCGTTCGGCGGCAGCAGCATCACCGCCCGGCAGCCCGCCTCACCCGCCTGCTCGGCCCAGCGTCGGGACTCGGCGGACCCGTAGGCGGCGACGCCGGGCATGACGCGCTGCCCGCCGATCGCGGCGACGGCCGTCTCGACGACCCGGGCGCGCTCCTCGGGGGTGAGCACCTGGTACTCGCCGAGGGAGCCGTTCGGCACGACGCCGTCGCAGCCGTTCTCGATCAGCCAGGAGCAGTGCTCGGCGTACTTGTCGTAGTTCACGGAGAGGTCGTCGTCCAGCGGGAGCGCGGTGGCGACGAGGACGCCGCGCCAGGGGCGGTGGTCGGTCATGACAGTTCCTCCTGGGTGTGTTGCCGTGCGAGGACGCCGAGCGGTACGGGACGGGCGAACGGCCTTCTGGACGGGGAGGGCGGGCAGCCGGCGAGACCCGCGACGGCGACGGCGCACATCCGGCCCTGGCACCAGCCCATTCCGGCCCGGGTCAGCAGCTTCACGGTGCGCTCGTCACCCGCGCCGAGGTCCAGGGCCTCGCGCACGGCACCGGCGGTGACCTCCTCGCAGCGGCAGATCACGGTGTCGTCGGTGACCTGCTCGGGCCAGTGCGCGGGCGGCGTGTACGCGGCGTCGAGGGCGGCCGCGGAACTCCTGAGTGTCGTACGGGCCTTGAGGGCGGCGGGGGCCGGGTCGGGGGTGGTGCCGCGCAGGCGGGCGGCGGCGGAGGACCCGGCGATGTGCCCTTCGGCGAGGGCGAGGGCCGCGCCGCCGATACCGGTGGACTCCCCGGCCGCCCACACGCCGGGTACGTCCGTGCGCTGCTCGGCGTCGACGGCCACGGCGGGCCCCTCCAGGCCGCAGCCGAGGCCCTCCGCCAGATCGGTGTGCGCAAGCATGCCGTGGCCGACGGCCAGGGTGTCGCAGGGCAACCGCCGCTCCGTGCCGGGCCGGACGCGTCCGTCGGTGTCGAGGGCGGCGACCGTGACGCCGGTCAGCCGGTCGTCGCCGTGGGCGCGGACGACGGTGTGGCGGGCCAGGACCGGCACGCGATGGCGCAGCAGCCGGGCGGCGTATCCGGCTCCCTCGGGGAGCTTGCCGGCCAGGGCCCGGCCGTGACGGGCCAGGCGCCCGGGGCCGGTGGACTCGACGAGCGCGGCGACCTCGACGCCCGCCGCCGCGAGCCCGGTCGCCACGGGCAGCAGCAGCGGCCCGGTCCCGGCCACGACGGCCCGCCGTCCCGGCACCACGAGGCCGCCCTTGAGCATGGCCTGGGCACCCCCGGCGGTGACGACGCCCGGGAGGGTCCAGCCGGGGAAGGGCAGCACGTGCTCGTATCCGCCGGTGGCCAGGAGCACGGCCCGGGCGTGCACCTCGGCCGGCTCCTCCTGCTCCGGGCCGAGCAGCGCATGCACCGTGAAGCCGTCGCACGTCCGTTCCACACACCACACATGATGGTCCGTCAGTACGCTTACGGAGCTGGCGGCGAGGCCGTCCCGCAGCCGCTCCCAGGTGCGCCACCGGTGGTGCAGCGCCTCGGGCCGCCCGGCGGCGAGCCCGGCGGCGGGCTGCCGGTAGAACTGCCCGCCGGTCTCCGTCGCCGCGTCGACGAGGGCGACCCGGATGCCGCGCGCGGCCGCCGCGAGGGACGCGGCCAGCCCGGCCGGTCCGGCGCCGATCACGGCGAGGTCAGTGTGCATGGCCGGCTCCCTCCTCGCCCGCGCCCGCACGGCCGGGCCGGAGGCCACCCGACCCGCCGGGGTCGCCCCGGTCATCGCCCGGCCGGCCAGGGTGGGCGCCCGCGCCGCCCGCTCCGCCGCAGACCGGCCCCTCATGGACCGCCCCCGCGTGGCCCGCCTCCGCATGGCCCGTCCCCTCCTGCGTGCCGATCACGTCACCCGGTCGCACCGGGAGCAGGCAAGCGCGTTGGTTGGGGCGGCCGTTGACGGTCACCAGGCAGTCGAAGCAGACGCCGATCCCGCAGAACACCCCGCGCGGACGGCCCTCGCCCCGGGTGCTGCGCCAGGAGGTGATGCCCGCCGCCCACAGCACGGCGGCGACCGTCTGGCCGGGCAGCGCCTCGACCGGACGCCCGTCGAAGGTGACCGTGAAGGCGGGGCCGGGCCGGGCCCCCGCCAGCTCCAGTGGATTCACTCGGCCTCCTCGGGAAAGCGGTCGGGCCGGAACGGGCCGGGATCCAGGTCGGGCGTCCGCCCCGTCAGGGCCTGGGCGATCAGCTGCCCGGTGCCGGTGGCCAGACCGATGCCCGCGCCCTCGTGCCCGCAGGCGTGCAGCAGTCCGGGCGCCCGGGGGTCGGGGCCGATCGCGGGCAGGTGGTCCGGCAGATACGGCCGGAAGCCCGCGTACGTCCGCATGGCCCGGACTCCGGCGAGGAACGGGAAGAGCCGCGTCGCACCCGCGGCGAGCGCCCGCAGTGCCGGGAGCGACAACGACCGGTCGAAGCCGACCCGTTCGCGGCTGGCGCCGATGAGGACCGGCCCGGCGGGCGTGCCCTCGACCACCGGGGAGGTCTGGAGGGCCGCCGAGTCGCTGGCGACGTCGGCCACGTAGTCGGCGGCGTAGACCTTGTGCCGGACGCGGGGCGGCAGTGGCTCGGTGACCAGGACGAATCCTCGCCGGGGCAGCACCGGCAGCGACACCCCGGCGCGGGCCGCCACTTCGCCGCCCCAGGTGCCGGCCGCGTTGACGACCGCCGGGGCGTGGACATCGCCCCGGTCGGTCCGCACGCCGCGCACCGCACCGTCGGGGCCGCGCAGCACCCCGGTCATCTCCCGGCCGGTGAGCAGCCGGGCGTTCGAGGCGCGCAGCAGGTGCGCCGCCGCCAGGGCGGGCATCACCTGGGCGTCCTGCGGGTAGTACACGCCGCCCGCGAGGCCGGGGGTCAAGTACGGCTCCAGGTCGGCGAGCCGGTCGG
Organism: Streptomyces sp. NPDC016851; assembly: GCF_055562795.1. Taxonomy (NCBI): domain Bacteria; kingdom Bacillati; phylum Actinomycetota; class Actinomycetes; order Kitasatosporales; family Streptomycetaceae; genus Streptomyces; species Streptomyces sp. NPDC016851. The sequence goes on along the minus strand of NZ_JBVHEP010000010.1, from coordinate 96,586 downwards.
GCGGCACCGGGACCGCCTCGACACCGGCCGCGCGCTGCCCGGCGGCGAGTCTCTCCAGCCCGGCGAGGGCCTCGCCGGTGCCGGCGACGACGACCCCGCCCTTGGCCTCGTACTCGATCGCCTTTCCCAGCCCCTCCTCGGCCAGTTCGGCCCACAGCCGGGCGGACAGCAGGGCCAGGTCGAGCTCGGGTCCGGGTTCCTTGTCGGAGACGAGGAGGTTGCCTTCACCCGCGCCGGTCGTGCCGCCGGCCACCGGGCCGCGGTCCAGCACGACGGTGTCCAGGCCCGCGCGGGCCGCGTACAGGGCACAGGCGGCGCCCACCACTCCGGCTCCGACCACCACGACATCGCAGGTCAGCGGCTCGCTCACGCCAGTACTATGTCACACACCACACTGCCTGGGAATGGGGCGGACGCCGACGACGCGGCGATGCGGTGCCGAGGTGACGGGTTCTGTGGCGACGGGGTTCTGTGGTGACGGGGCCGGCGGGGCTCAGTCGGCCGCCGGGACGACCCTCAGATGGGAGGAGGCGGTACGGCGCGTGCGGCGGTCCCGGGACGGCGTGCGGCGGGCCTCGCGCAGCACGAACGTGAGCCGGGTGCAGCCCAGTTCCTCGAGCGCCCTGGACGTCTCGACGACGATGCGGCAGTCGGTGGCGCCCCAGCGGGGATCCGGGTGCAGCACTGGCCGTACGGCACCGTCCTGCTCGACGGCGCTCTCGCCGACCGAGCGGATCCAGTGCGGCAGGCCGTGCCGGTAGGCGGCATCCATGATCGGGTCCTGGGCGATGTCGCGGCGGATGGCCTGCAGGCCGTGGTCGGGGCCGTGGCTCTCCACGGTCCGTGCGAAGTGCGCGAGCATCGGCAGGCACCAGCTCGCCTCGTGGTCGCCGAGCACGGTGGGAGCGTCGGGGTGGAACAGCACGAACCTGAGGAAGTTGTCGCCCGGCATGGCCGTCGGGTGCGGGCCGACGCCGCCGAAAAGTGACCGGAAGGCACTGTTGGCCAGCACCACGTCCCAGCAGTGGTCGACGACGAGCGAGGGGAACGAGACGGCCTCCAGAAGCCCGGCGTAGTCCTCCAGGTAGGCCTGGACGTCGGAAGTCTCGGGGACGGGCCGCGGTGCCGGCCGCTGCCCTCCTGCCTGATATGCCATCGGGAGGTCACCCCTCTTGCCTGTGCGGCCCTGACGCGGCGCCCCGATCCTGGTGCCCGAAGCTGAGGCGTGTCAACTATCGTGGCATTTCATGCTGGTTGACGGCTGAAATTGGCCACAGTTGTGGCGAGACCTGGATGTGAGTTCGAACCACCGGCTACGCTCCGGGAAGTTCACGCCGGGGTAGGTCACGGCATCCACTTGTGAGAAGCCTGTGAGAGACGTAGGAGATCTGTCGGTGACGGGTGGCTTCGTCGAAGGTCCGGGCGCCACGCCGACGGCCGTGCTGGCGGCCGTCGTCTCCCGTGTCACCGCGCTCGCCGACCGGCTCGGCGTGCCGCACGCCGAGGTCTTCGACATCGGCCGGCTGTCCGTCGCCTCCGGCGTCCCGGAGCCCGTGGTCAAGGCCCTGCTCGGCGGCCGGCCGGCGGGTGAGCCCGATGTGCAGGCCCGGTTCCTCCAGCGCCTGGACCTGCTGCGCCGGACCCGGCTCAAGCCCAACGGCCGCAAGTACACCCAGCAGGAGATCGCCGACGGCGCGGGCATGTCCCGGCAGCAGGCCGGTGCCCTGATCAACGGCGACCGGCGGCCGACCATGGAGCACTGCGACGCGCTCCAGCGGTTCTTCCGGGTGCATGCCGGGTTCCTCACGGCCGAGGACCCCGAGGCGTTGGTGAGCGCCCTCCAGCACACCGAGCAGGACCTGCTCCAGAAGCTCGCCGACCGGGAGCGGCAGGCGGCCGCGGCGGCCGACGACCCGCTGGAGCGGCTGCTGCAGGACCACGGCGTGCGCGGCATCGCCTGGCGGGCCGCGCAGCTGCCCACCGACCAGCACCGCGACAAGGTGGCGGAATGGCTGGACATGCTCCTGGAGAGCGTCAAGCGGCCCGAGTCGTGACCGTGGGGAGAACTGTGGGCATCGGTAAGGAAATGCGCCGCCTGTGCGGCGAACTGGTCGCGGAGCTGACCCTCCCCGCGCCGGCGCGGCCCGAGGAGCTGTACGCCGCGCTGTGCGACGCCATGAGCAGACGCCGGGGCCGCCCCGTCCACTTCCGTACGGCCGCCTTCCCGCCCGGGACCGCGAGCGGGCTGTGGCTCGACATGGCCGAGCAGGACCTCGTCGTGATCGAGGAACGCACGGCTCCCGACCACCAGTTGGTGATCCTGGGGCACGAGCTGTGGCACATGAAGGCGGGGCACTGCTCCCACCACGTCGAGGGCGCCGCCGTCGCGGCCCGGCTGCTCCACGACGGCGCGGACCTCCAGGAGACGGTGCTGAAGGTCGCCGCGCGCACCCGCTTCGACCTCGACGACGAGAAGGAGGCCGAGAGCTTCGGACTGCTGCTGGCCAGCAAGTGCAGGGCGTGGCTGGCGGGTTCGTCGTCGCGCGGGCCGGTGCAGCGGGATCATCTGGCGGGGCGGATCGAGGCGTCGCTGGGGTATCCGGGGTCGCAGGGCTGAGCTGGGGTTCCGCCTCCGCCGAGCGGGCGAACCATCGGGCTGCGGGGCCGGATTGTCAGTGGTGGGCGGCAAGCTGGAGGTGCGCCCCTTGTGTGCGGGGCGTGACCGATGACTCCGACACGGGGAGAGCCGACCGATGCCCACCGCCGTACTGACCGACCGCGAACGCACCGCCGTCCAGGCCTATCTGCGCCTGCTGCACACCGTCCGGGCCGCCTTCGACCTGGAGCCGGGCCCGCCCGGCGCCCCCCGGCCCCCGGTCGTTCCGCCCGCCGTCCTGGCGGAGGCGGAAGAAGCCCTCGACCGAGCGGGCCTCACGGGCAACGAGGAGGCGTTCTTCCGACTGCTCCAGAACTGGTGCCCGGAGCCGGGTCCCTGAGCCGACGGGGGTGGCGGCGCCTTGAGTCGACGTCCGATCAGGCCCGCACCCGCACGGCTGTCTCAGTCGTGCGGTACCGCTACCGCCGTCGCGACCAGGCCCCGGTCGGTGATCCACTGGCCGTCGAAATGGCCGAGGCGGCGGTCGCCGACCAGTGGGCCGGGGACGAGGAGCGTGGCGCGGAAGGTGCCGCGTGGCCGGTCGCCGGGGGCGGCGGAGAGCTCGATGTCGGCCTCCGTGAAGTCCAGCCACTTGCCGGTGAGGGGGAACCACGCCTTGTAGACGGCCTCCTTCGCGCTGAACAGCAGCCGGTCCCAGTGGACGTCGGGGCGCTGTGCGGCCAGGTGCCGCAGGCGCTCGGCCTCGGACGGCAGGGCCACGGCGGTCAGGACGCCCTCGGGCAGCGGCCCGTGGGTCTCGGCGTCGACACCGAGGGAGGCGAGATCGGCCGCACGGACCAGGGCGGCGGCGCAGTAGCCGTCGCAATGGGTCATGCTGCCGGTCAGGCCGGCGGGCCAGCGCGGGGCGCCGCGTTCCCCGGGCAGGACCGGCTGCGGCGGCACACCGAGCTTCTCCATGGCCCGGCGGGCACAGGAGCGGACGGCGGCGAACTCCCGGCGCCGCTTGGCGACCGCCCGGGCCACGAGCGCCGCCTCCTCGGGGTACAGCGGGGCGTCCGCGCCCTCGTCGCCGTACGCCTCCACGGTGACGACGGTCTGTGGCAGCAGTTCCCCGATCACCGCTCCTCGCCCTCCGCCGGCAGGATGCGCCGCAGCCGTCCCGGCTCCCCGGCCCGCTTGCGCCACTCCCGGGGGTAGCCCACCGACACCTCCTCGAAGCGCACGCCCTCGTGCCAGGTGGTGCGGGGGATGTGGAGATGGCCGTAGACCATCGTGTGGACGCGGAACCTGCGGTGCCAGTCGGCGGTCAGACCGGTACCGCACCACATGGCGAACTCGGGGTGCCACAGCACGTCCATCGGGTGGCGGTGCAGGGGGTAGTGGTTGACCGGGATCACGGGCAGGTCTTCGGGCAGGTCCGCGAGTCTGCGTTCGGTCTCGGCGACCCGGGCCCGGCACCAGGCCTCCCGGCTCGGGTACGGGTCGGGGTGCAGCAGGTACTCGTCGGTGCACACGATGCCCGTGCCCCGGGCGTACTCCAGGCCCTGTTCCTTGGTCGCGCAGCCGGCCGGCAGGAACGAGTAGTCGTACAGGAGGAAAAGCGGCGCGACGGCGACAGGGCCGCCGGGGCCGTCCCAGACGGGATAGGGGTCCTCCGGTGTCGTCACGCCGAGATCCCGGCACAGCTCGACCAGATGGTCGTACCGGGCGACACCACGCAGGGTGACGGGGTCGCTCGGATGGGTCCACAACTCGTGGTTCCCGGGCACCCAGACGACCTTGCTAAAGCGACCGGCGAGCGTCTCGAGAGTCCAGCGCACGTCGGCCACGGTCTCGGCGACGTCCCCGGCCACGAGCAGCCAGTCGTCGTCCGACCCGGGCCGCATCCGTTCGACCAGGGCGCGGTTCTCCGGATAGCCGATGTGCAGGTCGCTGATGGCCAGCAGTTGTCCGGCGCCACCGGCCATCGACGTCACCCCTCGTCCCCCTCCGCGCACCCGACGCGAACGCCACCACGAGATCACATCACCGCGCCCGGGGACAAGGGCGGACCGGGCGGACGGGAATCGCGATCCGTAACACGCGCGTTGCACGACACGGTCCGCCGAGGCCGTATGATCTGGCCCAACACCACCGCTGAAAACTTCCCTCTCGCAGGGGCGGTTTGGTGTTCCTCCATACCTCCTGCCCGGGCACGGGCTGCTGAGCCCTGCCCGCGAACCGTGAAAGGCGGCCTGCATGGTCTCTCGCGTACGCGTCTGGCTCAACCGCACGTACGCGGAGAACGTGTTCTTCATGGATCAGCTGCGGAGAAATCCCAGCGACCGGGCCGTCGCGATCCATGCCACGCACGGTGACCCGGACTCCCCCGTGCTGGCCGCCGCCGACACCGCCGAGCTGGAGCCCGAGAACCTCTCCCCCGCCGGGTACGTCGAGTACGCGCTGGACCAGTGCGGGCGGCGCGGTATCGACGTGTTCGTGCCCCGGCTGCACCAGTCGGCGATCGTGGCGCACCGCGCCGAGTTCGAGGCGGCCGGTACGGCGGTGCTGGCACCGCCGCCCGAGGCGGTGGCCGTCTTCCACGACAAGGTGATCGCCTACGAGGCGGTCCAGGCGATCGGCGTGCCGGTGCCGCCGTGGTGGCGGGTCCGGTCGGCCGGTGAACTCGTCGCTGCGGTCGAGGAGCTGGAGGCCGCCGGGCACAAGGCGTGCTTCAAGCCGGCGTCCGGGGCGGGCGGGGTGGGCTTCCGCGTGATCACGCGCACGCCCTTCTCGCTGATGCACCTGAACGGCTTCCCGAGCCCTTACGTGCCGCTCGACCTGGTGCTGGAGGCGCTGGAGCGGGCCGAGGAGCCGGTCGACTGGCTGGTGATGCCGCGCCTGGAGCAGCCCGAGGTGTCGGTGGACTGCCTGACCGGTCCGGACAACCGGGTCCGGCTGGCCATCGGCCGCACCAAGAACGGCCGCCGCCGGGGCTTCACGCTGCACGAGCAGTGGCTGGACCCGGCCCGGCGGATCGCGGAGGGCTTCGGGCTGCACTACCTGTCCAACATCCAGTTCCGGATGTTCGGCGACCGGCCGGTCCTGATGGACGTCAACACCCGCCCGGCCGGCGGCCTGCACCAGCTGTCCCTGTGCGGCGTCAACGCCCCCTGGGCCGCCGTCCAGCTGGCGCTCGGCGAGGACCCGGGCGAGGTGGTCCCGCCGTTCCTGGGCCAGGACTACACGGTGGTGTCGGGGCCGCGTCCGCTGCGGCCGGTGCAGCTGCCACAGCAGCGGCCGGAGGCGACGGAGCAGCAGCCACTGCCCGCGGTGCCGGCCGACTCCGTCGAGGCGGAGGCGGCGGCCCCGCAGGCCACGGTCGGGGCCCTGCCTCTCTAGCCGTACAGCCCCTGCCCCTTCAGTCCCTGTACCCCCACGCCTGGGCCAGTTCCCTCAGGCGTGGGGGAAGTTCGACGTCCGGGTCGGCGGAGCGGGCCGACTGGATGCGGCCGGACTTGATGGTGCTGGACCAGTCGCCGAGCTGGGGGCGGAAGGTGCCGTGGTCCTTGCTGCCGTAGTCGAGCATGCCGGGCTCCCACGGGACGCCGAGGTGGTCGCAGATGCCCCGGGTGACCTTCTCCGGCTCGGCGGTGAGCTCCTCGTAGGTGATCACGTGGGGGTCGAGGTTCAGGCGGGCCTCCTCCAGCTTCTCGCTGTAGTCGAGGACCTCGGCGCGGACGGCTTCGTGATCGGGGTCGGCGCGCCGGTCGGTGAGGGACGTGACGACCGCGCCGGGGTGGCGCAGCAGCAGGATGTAGCGGGCGTTCGGCCAACATCGGCGCAGGCGGGGCCAGACGAGGGTGTTCGGCGGGGTCTTGTCGACGATGACGTCCTTGCCGCTGCGGGTGAGCTCCAGGTGCAGCACCCGGTCCCACAGCACGTGTTCCAGCTCGTCCTTGTCGAGGTGGAGCGCCCGCATGGCGTCCGCGGTGAAGTCGCGGGACAGGTTGACGTGCACCGTGCGCAGGTGCATCTCGTGCGGGGCGCGGATACTGCTGTGGCTGTTGAGCAGGACGCGCAGCAGCGTAGAACCGGAGCGCACCGACGACAGCACGAAGACCGGCGAGTCGACCAGCCGGGGGGCGCGCGGGGCGGTGTAGGTGTCGGCCGCCGGGCGGGGGGCGGGGATGGCGTCGAGGTTCCGGCGCGGTGGACTGACCGCGTTCCGGCGCGGTGGACTGACCGCCTGCATCACCAGCCTTCCGCGACGCTTCAGGCCCTTGCCGATCGCGGCCATACGCGGGTCTCGCACGGTGACACCTTTCGTTCGCGTTGTGCGTTCCGCATCCCAGGGGAAACGGGCGAACTTCAGATGTCCCGAAGGCGAACCGGCGTGCTCACGGGCGTCCACATACCGCCCGTGAGCAGGCCACTCACCGGCTTCTTAAACTTTCGTCAGAATCGGCCGGCTCCGCGGTACAACTCCAGTTCCCCTTCCAGTTCGACGGCCAGCACCGTGGCGTGCGGGTCGAGATCCGACGCGGCGGGAGGCTCGATCCACAGGACGCCGGGTGTCTCGTGGAGGCCGCCGGTGACCCGGTGGGCCAGTTCCGCGCCGCTGCCGAGCACCGAGACCCCGCGGACCTTGCTGAGCAGGCCGCGCACGTTGATCTCGGCGCGCGGGGCGTCGAAGAGGGTCAGATAGAGAGTGCGGCGGTCCTTGGAGAGGGTGCTCGGGCCGTAGTGGTGGCCCGGCGGCAGCCCTCGTCCGGTGCCGTACACCGCCTCCGCGTGCCGGGCGATCCAGTCGCCGAGCCCTTCCAGCCGCTGCACCTGTTCGGCCGGGATCGTGCCGTCCTCGCGCGGGCCGACGCTGAGCAGCAGGTTGCCTCCGCCGCCGATCGTCTCGGTGAAATAGCGGATGAGCTGGTCGACCGACTTGTGGTTGTGGTCGTGGTGCTGGTGGCCCCAGGAGTCGTTGATCGTCAGGCACAGCTCCCAGGGGCCCTCGGGCGGGACGACCGGGGCCCCCTGTTCCGGCGTCGCGTAGTCGCCCTCGCTGAGCATGCGGGCGTTGAACACGACGTCCGATACCTCGGAGCGGATGAGGGCGGCGAGTTCGGGGATGCGCCACTGCTCCTCGCTGCGGTCCCACTCGCCGTCGAACCACAGCAGGTCCGGCCTGTAGCGGGAGGTCAGTTCGCTGATCTGGCCGTCGCGGTAGGCGAGGAACCTCTCCCAGGCCTGAAGGTCCTCGTCCTCGGCGGCGACCTCCGAGTAACGGTTGTCCTCCAGCTCCGGCGGCCGGCCCGGCTTGCGGGTGGAGGCGTAGTCGGGGTGGCTCCAGTCCGAGTGCGAGTAGTACAGCCCGACCTTGAGGCCCTGCTCGCGCAGAGCGTCGGCGTAGCCGCCGATCAGGTCACGGCCCACGTTCAGGTCGCCGTACGCCGTGTCCCACAGGGCGACGCCGTCGTGATGGCGGCTGGTCAGCACGGCGTACCTGGCGCCCGCCCGCGCGAAGAGCCTCGCCCAGTCGCGCGGGTCGTAGCGGGCGGCCGTGAAGCGGTCGAACTGGGACATGTACTGGTCGTACGGGACGATGTCGTCGTAGAACGACCAGGACTCCTGGACGCCGTCGACGGCGTAGATGCCCCAGTGGATGAAGATCCCGAGCTTGGCGTCGGTGAACCAGGGTTGCATGGCCATGCGTCAGCCCCTGCGCAGACGCAGCGTCAGGATCTGGAAGGGCCGCAGTTCCACGGGGACGGCGCCGTCGCCGTCCACGGGCGCCTCCTCCAGCGGCCGCTCCAGCAGGTCGGTGATCTGCGCGCCCGCCAGCGGGAAGCCGGTGCGCAGGACGCCCCGGGCCCGGCCGCCGCGGGATTCGTAGAGCCGTACGACGACGTCGCCCGACGCGTCGTCGGCGAGCTTGACCGCCTCCACGGTCACGCCCTCGCCCTCGGTGGAGACGACCGGTGCGGGGGCGCCCGCCGCGTCGGCCACCCGGAGCGGGAGGTTGAGGGCGTAGCCCTCGGCGACGGCGTCCTCGATGGTCGCGCCGGGCAGCAGCGCGTAGGTGAAGCGGTGGCGGCCCTGGTCGGCCTCGGGGTCCGGGATGCGCGGGGCGCGGACGAGGCTGAGGCGGACGGTGGTCGTGGTGCCGCCGTCCTCGCGGACCGTGCGGGAGACGTCGTGGCCGTACGTGGAGTCGTTGATGACGGCGACGCCGTAGCCGGGTTCGCCGATGTGCACCCAGCGGTGGCCGGAGACCTCGAAGCGGGCCGCCTCCCAACTGGTGTTGGTGTGGGTGGGCCGCTGGATGTGCCCGAACTGGATCTCGGCGGAGGAGTGCGGGGCGCGGATGTCGACCGGGAACGCCGCCTTGAGGATCTTCTCGGTCTCGTGCCAGTCGATGTCCGTCTCGATGTCGATCCGGGGGCTGCCGGCGCGGACCGTGATCGTCTGGGTGATCCTCGAGCCCTTGCCGAAGTCCCGCTCGACGCGGATCGCGCCGACCAGCGGGTCCTGCTCGACGACCGTGACGGACGAGGCGTCGAGGAGGTCCGTGTAGCGGTTCTTGTAGTGCTTGTCGATGTCCCAGGCGTCCCAGTAGTTGGGCAGGTCGGTGTGCAGACGCAGCAGGTTGCCCGGATCGGCCAGGACCTCCCGGTTCGCGCGCAGGTCGCGGACGGACGACAGGGTGCCGTCCTCGGCCACCTCCACGCGGACCAACCCGTTGTCGAGCACCCGGCCGCTCACCGTCACCGGCTGCGGGGGCTCGGCCTCGGCGAGGGGCGCGGAGCCGCTCGCGGGCACCTCCACGTACACCGGTGCGCCGTCGGCGGTGCGGACCACCTCGGAGCGGTCGTAGGGGCTGGTGTTGAAGACGCGGGTCCCGCCGGCACCGAGGGCCGTGAGGGCATCGGCCGTCAGCGCCCGGAGCTCGCGGGCCACTCGGGCGTACTCGGCCTCGGCCTCCCGGTGCACCCAGGCGATCGACGAGCCGGGCAGGATGTCGTGGAACTGGTGCAGCAGCACCGTCTTCCAGAGCCGGTCCAGCTTCTCGTGCGGGTACGTGTAGCCCGGCGCGTGCAGCGCCGCCGTCGTCGCCCACAGCTCGGCCTCGCGCAGGAGGTGCTCGGAGCGGCGGTTGCCCTGCTTGGTGCGGGCCTGGGAGGTGTAGGTGGCGCGGTGCAGCTCCAGGTAGAGCTCGCCGACCCACACGGGCGCGTCCGGGTACTCCTCGCGGGCCTTGGCGAAGAACTCGTCGGGGTGTTCGACGACGACCTTCGCGGAGCCCTCCAGGTCCGCCAGTCGGCGGGCGCGCTCCATGATCTCGCGGGTGGGGCCGCCGCCGCCGTCGCCCCAGCCGAAGGGGGCCAGGGAGCGGCTGGCGCCGCCCTTCTCCTGGTAGTTGCGGACCGCGCGGGACATCTCCTCGCCGCTGAAGCGGGCGTTGTAGGTGTCGACCGGCGGGAAGTGGGTGAAGATGCGGGTGCCGTCGATGCCCTCCCACCAGAAGGTGTGGTGGGGGAACTTGTTGGTCTGGTTCCAGGAGATCTTCTGGGTGAGGAACCAGTCGTTGCCGGCGAGCTTGGCGATCTGCGGGTAGGCCGCGTTGTAGCCGAAGGAGTCCGGCAGCCAGACACCCTTGGTCTCGATGCCGAAGTGGTCCATGAAGAACCGCTTGCCGTGGATGAACTGGCGGGCGACGGCCTCGCCGCCGGGCAGGTTGCCGTCGGACTCGACCCACATGCCGCCGACCGGCGCCCACTGGCCGTTCTTGACCGACTCCTGGATGCGGGCCCAGACCTTGGGGTAGTTGTCGCGGACCCACTCGTACTGCTGGGCCTGGGAGCAGGCGAAGATGAAGTCGTCGTACTCGTCGGCCAGGGACGTGACGTTGGAGAACGTACGGGACGTCTTGCGCTTGGTCTCGCGGATCGGCCAGAGCCAGGCCGAGTCGATGTGGGCGTGGCCGACGCCGGAGACGGTGTGCGCGCTGGCGTGCGCGGGCTTGGACAGCACCGGCTTCAGCGCCTCGCGCACGGCGGGCGCGGAGCCGGAGACGTCGTCCAGGTCGAGCAGGTCCATCGCCCGGTCGAGGGCGTGCGCGATCTCGTGCCGGCGCGGGTCGTGCTCGCCGAGCTCCAGCATCAGCTCGCGCAGCACCTGGACGTCGAGGTCGAGGTGCCAGACCTCCTCGTCGAGGATGGCGATGTCGGCGGCGCGGAAGGTGTAGAGCGGCTTGTCGCCGGCGGTGAGGATGTCGCCGAGCGGAGTGGTCTTGGAGAAGTTGTCGGCGAGGATGTCCGGGTTGGAGGCGGCCTCGACCAGGTATTCGACCGTCTCGCCGCCCGTCGCCGGGTTGGCGATCGCCACGTACTGGTTGAGCGGGTTGACGGCCTTGAGCGGGGTGCCGTCCGTGAGGTGGACGAGGGCCTCGGCCTGGTTGCCGGGCCAGTCGCCCACGAATCCGAGGTCGATGACGGCCTCGACGCGGCGGCCCGCCCATTCCTCCGGCACCTGTCCGCGCATGCGGAACCAGGTGGTGCCCCAGGGCGGGCCCCAGGGGGTGCCCATCGCGAAGGGCGCGTACGAGGCGGCGGCGGCCTCCTCGAACGGGACCGGCTCCCCGGGAGCCTGCCAGGCCTCTACCTCGAAGGGGACGGTGGCCGCGTAGATCGCGGACTTGATGCGCTGGTCGTGAAGGCGCTGCACGCGCTCCTCGATCCGGCGGCTTTCGTCATGCATGAGATGTCTCCAGGAAACGGGAAGAGCGAGCAGGCGGGAAGCGGTGGGGGAAAGCGCTTACCGAGCGGCGTTCACCTAAGGTACGCCAGCCCGGGGTGGACCTCGGCGTAGCCCTCGACCAGCCTGCGGGCCACGTTGACGGAGTCGACGAGCGGGTGCAGCGCGAAGGCCTTCACGGCACTCGCGCGGGAGCCGGAGTCGGCTGCGGCCAGCACCTCGCGCTCGACCGCCTTGACCGCGCAGACCAGACCGGTGGCGTGATCGGGCAGCGGGTCGACGGTGACGGGGTGGGCGCCGTTGGCATCGACGAGGCAGGGGACCTCGATGACGGCGTCCGTGTCCAGGACCGACAGGGTGCGCTGGTTGCGGACGTTGAGGATCAGGGTCGTGCGCTCGTCCCGGGCGATCGCCCGCATCAGGGCGAGGGCCACCTTCTCGTAGCCGCCGGACAGGTCGTCCTCGTCGCGTTCGCCGGCGCCGGCGGTCTCCCGGTTCTCTGCCATGTAGGTGGCCTCGCGCTCGGCGCGGGTGCGGTCCCAGACCTTCCACGCGGGGGCGTCCGGGTTGCGCATCTCGGCGTAGAAGCGGGCCTGCTGGTCGTGCAGGAAGGCGCCGCGGGTCTTCTCGGCCTGCTGGTAGGCGCGTACGGCTTCCCGGTTGAAGTAGTAGTAGTGCAGGTATTCGTTGGGGATCGCGCCCAGGGACCGCAGCCAGTCGACGCCGAAGAGCTTGCCCTCCTCGAAGGAGCCGAGCAGGTCCGGGTCGGCGAGCAGGCGCGGGAGCTCGTCGCGGCCGGCGACGCGCAGGCCGCGCACCCAGCCGAGGTGGTTGAGGCCGACGTAGTCGATCCAGGCCTCCCCCGGGTTCTTCACGCCGAGCACCCGGGCGATGCGGCGGCCCAGGCCCACCGGGGAGTCGCAGATGCCGATGACGCGGTCGCCGAGGTGGCGGGACATGGCCTCGGTGACCAGGCCGGCCGGGTTGGTGAAGTTGATGACCCAGGCGTCCGGCGCCAGGCGGGCGACCCGCCGGGCGATGTCGACGGCGACCGGGACGGTGCGCAGGCCGTAGGCGATGCCGCCCGCGCCGACCGTCTCCTGGCCGAGGACGCCCTGGTCCAGGGCCACGCGCTCGTCGTTCGCCCTGCCCTCCAGACCGCCGACGCGGATCGCGGAGAACACGAAGTCGGCGCCGCGCAGGGCCTCGTCCAGATCGGTGGTGGCACTCACCTCGGGCGCGTCGGGGACTCCGGCCGCCTGCTCGGCGAGGACGCGCGTCACCGCGGACAGCCTCGCGGGATCCAGATCGTGCAGGACGACGTGCGTCACCCGGCCCTCGGCGTGGTCCTGGAGGAGCGCCCCGTACACCAGCGGCACGCGGAATCCTCCGCCGCCCAGAATCGTCAGCTTCACGACTGCACCCTTCCCGTCACGACGACCTCGACTCCTGCCTCCTGAAGGGAGGACCGCGTCGCCGTGTCGACCGGCTCGTTCGTCACCACCACGTCCAGTTCCTCGGGACCGCAGACCTTCGCCATCCCGTGCCCGGGGAACTTCGCCGCGTCGGCCAGCAGCACGACCTTCTCGCCGGCGTTGATCATGGCGCGTTTGACCGGCACCTCCACCACCGTCGTGTCCATGACCTGCCCGCCGGGCCGCACGCCGCTGGTGCCGAGGAAGAGCCAGTCGGCGTGCAGCTGGCGCAGGTTGTCCTCGGTGAGGAAGCCGACCAGGGAGCGGTACTCGCGGCGGACCATGCCGCCGAGCAGGACCAGCTCGATGCCCTCGTCGTCGGCGAGCTCCTCGTAGACCACCAGGTTGCTGGTGATCACGGTGAGCCGGCGGCCGTGCAGCTGCCGGGCCAGACGGTAGGCCGTCGTCCCGATGTCCAGCAGCACCGACTGGCCGTCCCTGACCATGGCCGCCGCGCGCTCGGCTATGGCGTCCTTCTCGGCGACGCGCACCTCGGCGACCTCGGCGAAGGGCTGATCGCCCTCCTCGACCACGGCGCCGCCGTGGACGCGGGTGAGCAGCCCGTCTTCTTCCAGTTTGACCAGGTCACGCCTGATTGTGGCGGGACTCACGCCGAGTTGCTCCGAGAGGTCGGTCACGGACGCGGGCCCGCCGGAGCGCAGGGCCCGCAGGATGAGTTGGTGTCGTCGTTCTGCCAGCACGGCGTGAACAGTACTCGTCATCTCCAATCATTTCCATGCTCACTTCTGCTCGGGTATTGACCAATCTCTCCGAGCGGCGCACGATTCCGGTCACCGAAATGAAGAGTTTTGACGAGCTCGCGGGGTGGGCTCCTCGAACGCTTCCGAACGAGAGGACCCCTCCGTGGACGACGACCGGCCCGATGTGCTGCTGACCGGGCTGCTCTTCTACGACCTCGTCCTCACAGGGCTCGGCAAGCCCCCGACCCCGGGCGAGGAGATCTGGACGACGGGCATGGGCTGCGGCCCGGGCGGCATCGCCAACCTGGCGGTGGCGGCCAGCCGCTTCGGCCTGCGCACCTCGCTGGCCACCGTGTTCGGCGACGACCTCTACGGCGAGTGCTGCCGGGACATCCTGTGCGACCAGGAGGACGTCGACCTCTCCCTCTCCCGTACGGCCGACGGCTGGCCCACCCCGGTCACCGTCGCCCTCGCCCACGGCACGGACCGTGCCCTGGTCACCCACGGCCAGGAGCCGCCGTACTCGCAGGACGTGCTGGTGGGCGACCCGCCCGCGGCGCGTACCGCCCTGGTGCACCTCGAGGCGCAGCCGCGCGACTGGCTCGCCAAGGCCGCCGCCGGCGGCACGCAGATCTACGCGGACGTCGGCTGGGACCCCAGCCAGGAGTGGTCGACGGCCCTCCTGGACCAGCTCGCGCTCTGCCACGCCTTCCTCCCGAACGAGACGGAGGCCATGGCCTACACCCGCACGGACAGCGCGGTGGCCGCGCTCGGCACGCTGTCCGAGCTGGTGCCGGTCGCGGTCGTCACCCGGGGCGGGGACGGCGCGATGGCCGTCGACCAGACGACCGGCGAGTACGCCGACGTGCCCGCCCTCGACGTCGAGGTGCTGGACGCGACGGGTGCCGGGGACGTCTTCGGCGCCGCGTTCGTCACCGCCTCGCTCGGTGGCTGGCCGCTCGCGGAGCGGCTGCGGTTCGCGGTGCTCGCCGCCGGGCTGTCGGTCCGGCACCACGGCGGGGCGCTGGCCGCCCCCGGCTGGTACGGCGTCGACCGCTGGTGGCACTCCCTGACCGACCCCGAAGTGAAACGGACCTACGGCTTCCTGGCGGACCGGCTCCCGGAGAACCCCGGGCCGCCGGTCGCGTACGCCCCCGTCACCCCTCCCGCACGGCAGCACTGACCTTCACCCACACCTCGGCACCACGAACAGGAAAAACAGGAGTGACCCGTGGACCTTTCTCGTAGAGGCTTCCTCCAGGCCGCCGCGCTCACCGCGGCCGCCTCCGGCCTGACCGTCGCATGCGGCGGCAGCTCGGGATCGGGCGGTACCAAGAACGGCAAGAGCCTCACCATGTGGTACTGGGGTGGCGCACTGAGCGACAAGGTGGTCGCGGAGGCCAAGGCGCACTTCGGCAGCCAGATCAAGCTGACCGCCGCCTCCATAGGCGGCGACTTCAAGCAGAAGCTCACCACCACGCTCGCGGCGGGCAGCTCCGTGCCCGACATCACCGGCATCAAGGGCGAGGACATCGCGTCCTTCCTGCCCAACGCCGACCGCTTCCTCGACCTGAACGAGCTGGGCTTCAAGAAGATCTCGTCGCAGTACCTCGACTGGAAGACCAAGCTCGCCCAGACCGAGGACGGCAAGCAGGTCGGGTTCCCGATCGACATCGGCCCCACCGCGCTCTTCTACCGGGCGGACCTGTTCGACAAGGCCGGGTTGCCCACCGACCCCGACAAGGTCGCCGCCGAGGCCGGGACCTGGGACGACTACTTCGCGCTCGGCTCCGAGCTGAAGAAGGCCGTGCCCGGCACCTACCTGATCAACAACATGGGCTCGGTGTTCAACATCGCGGTCGGCCAGGGCACCAAGCGGTTCATCGACGAGAACAACCACTTCATCGGCGACCAGGACCACATCCGCGCCGCGTGGACCACGGCGATCCGCCCCTACACGCTCGGCATCGACGCCAAGATCAACGACCAGACCTGGAACGCCGCCATCGGCAAGAACCTCGGCACCGAACTCGGCGCGGCCTGGCACGCCCTGGACATCGAGCAGGCCGCCCCGGGCACCAAGGGCAAGTGGCGCGTCTGTGCCACGCCCGGCGGGCCGGCCAACCAGGGCGGCTCCTACCTGGCGCTGCCCAAGCAGTGCCGCAACCCCGAAGAGGCATTCAAGATCATCAGCTGGATCCTCAGCCCGGCGAACAACGCCCGCGGCTTCACCGACGCCGCCATCTTCCCCGCCTCCCCGGCCTCGTACGCCATGCCCGACATGACGGGCGCCGACGCCTTCTTCGGCGGGCAGAAGATCATCGAGGTCTTCGGTCCGGCCGCCAAGGCCATCCCGGTCAGCTACGAGGCACCCGCCGACGCCGCGGTCATGGCCCCCTACTTCACCGAGCTGACCAGCATCGAGGCCAAGGGCAAGAAGCCCGACGCCGCCTGGAGGGACGCCGTCAGCCAGGCCAAGCAGATCGCCCGGCGACAGGGGGTGAACTGAGGTGTCATCACCTCCGGTCACCGGTCCCGCCACGGTGCCCGAGCACCGTGGCGGGCCGGGCCCGGCCCGGTTCCGCCCGCGGCGCACCCCGCCCGCGGGCGCCGTCCGGCCGAGCCGGCGCGGGGTGCTGTCGCACTGGCGTCAGTACCTGGCGATCTCGCCGTTCTACCTGATCTTCATCGCCTTCTCCTTCTTCCCCGTCTTCTACTCGCTGTATCTGGCCTTCCAGCGCTACGACGGCCTCGGCACCAAGCAGTTCGTGGGCCTCCAGCAGTTCGAGTTCCTCTGGAACGACCCGGTCTTCTGGCTGTCGATCCGCAACACCCTGGTGATCTGGGTGCTGTCCACCGTTCCCACGCTCTTCGGGGCCCTGGTCCTGGCGACGCTGCTGCATTCCGTGCGCCGCTTCAAGGGCTTCTACCGCATCGCCCTCTACGTGCCGAACGTCACCTCGATCGTCGCCGTGGCGATCTTCTTCGGCGCGGTGTTCAGCAACAACTTCGGCCTGGTCAACGCGATCCTGGGCACGGTCGGCATCTCGCCCGTCCCGTGGCTGAGCAACCCGTGGCTGATCAAGCTGGTCATCGCGGTGCTGATGACCTGGATGTGGACCGGCTACAACATGATCATCTATCTGGCCGGTCTGCAGGCGATCCCGACCTCGATCTACGAGGCGGCGAAGATGGACGGCGCCGGCCCCGTCCGCACGTTCTTCCAGATCACCATTCCGATCATGCGGCCGATCATCCTGTTCACCGTCATCATCTCGACCATCAACGGCCTGCAGAGCTTCAGCGAACCCCAGGTCCTCTTCGCCAGCAACGCCGCCAACCAGAACCTCGGCGGCCCGGGCCAGGCGGGCCTGACCACGCTGCTGTACTTCTACCAGTCGGCCTTCCTCAACAACGACTACGGCTACGGCGCGGCCATCGTGTGGGCCTTCTTCGTACTGATCATGGTGCTCGTCGTCATCAACTGGCGCCTCGTGCAGCGCGGGAGGAAGGCATGACGACAGCGGACACGACACGGCCGGCCACGGACAAGCGGCGGCTGCGCCGCCCCAAGGGCCTGACCGCGCACATCCTCCTCGTCCTGGCCGTCCTGATCTCGGTCTTCCCGTTCGTGTGGACGATCGTCATGGCGACCAACACCACCGAGGACATCTACAAGAGCCCGCCGAAGCTGACCTTCGGCTCCCACCTGCTGGAGAACATCCGGCATGTGCTGAACACCATCGACTTCTTCGGGTCGATGCTCAACACGATCCTCGTAGCGAGCGTCACCACCGTCCTGGTGCTGTTCATCGACTCGCTGGCGGCCTTCGCCTTCGCCAAGTTCGACTTCCCCGGGCGCAAGATGCTCTTCGGCACGCTGCTCGTGTTCATGATGCTGCCGCTCCAGCTGGCCGTCCTGCCGCAGTTCATCCTCATGTCGGAGATCGGCTGGGTCGGCATGCTCAAGGCGCTGGCCCTGCCCGCCCTGGCCAACGCCTTCGGCATCTTCTGGCTGCACCAGTACATACAGAACGGCGTGCCCGACGAACTGCTCGACGCCGCGCGCATCGACGGGGCCGGGTTCTTCCGCCAGTACTGGAACATCGCGCTGCCGATGATCAAGCCCGCGCTGTCCTTCCTCGCCATCTACGCCTTCGTCAACGCCTGGAACGACTACGTCTGGCCGCTCATCGTGCTCACCGACCCCAGCCACGTCACGCTCCAGGTGGAGCTCGCCCAGCTCCATGTCGGCCACACCACCGACTACAGCATGGTCATGGCGGGTGTCCTCATGGCGGCCCTGCCGCTGGTCGTGGTCTTCGCGATCTTCGCGCGCGGCTTCATCGCGGGGGCGACGGAGGGAGCGGTGCAGGGCAGCTGACGCGCCCCCGCAGGGGGGCGCCCCCAAAGGGGCGCGGGGAACTGCGCGACCAGCCACGACGGACGCGCGCTCGACAACCGGCAGGAGGCCCCGAGCTCGGGGTCGTCGGGTCGCAAGCGCCTAGCGACGAGGGAGGCAAGCAGTGGCGGACAGCAGCGCACGCGCCAAGGTGCTCGTCGTCGGCATGGACGGGCTCCGCCACGACCGGCTGATCCGGTCCTCCGCCACCGCACCCGTACTGCACGGCCTGATGACCGGCGGAGCCCACGGCACCAGCATGCTGCCCTACGGCCGGGCCGAGGACGGGCCGTCGGCCGGCACGGCCTACACGGACTCCGGCCCCGGCTGGTCGAGCGTGCTGACCGGGGTGTGGCCCGACCGGCACGGAGTGACCGGCAACGACTTCCTCGGTGCCGACTACACCCGCTACCCCGACTTCCTCAGCCGCGCCGCCACCGCCCGGCCCGGTCTGCGCACCGCGGCCGTGGTGTCCTGGCCGGAACTGGTCGACCGCGGCGTCCTCGGCCCCGCCATCGGTCGGCGGGTGCGCTACGACGGCGAGTCCGACGGCTACGAACCCACCGACCACCTCGTCGCCGACACCGCCGCGCGCTGGCTCACCGAGGACGACCCGGACGTCGTGTTCGTGTACTTCGGCGCCACCGACGAGGCCGGTCACGCCACGGGCCCGCTCAGCCCCGCCTACGACCGGGCGCTCCTCGCCCAGGACACCCACCTCGGGCGGCTCCTGGAGGCGATCGACGCGCGGCGCGCCCATGAGCACTGGACCGTGCTGGTCACCACGGACCACGGTCACCTCGACACCGGCGGCCACGGCGGCGACACACAGGCCGAACGGGAGGTCTTCGTCATCCTCGCCGAGCCCGGCATGCCCGGAGGCACCAGGCTCGACACGCCCCGCCTCGTCGACATCGCCCCCACCGTCCTGGACCGTCTCGGCATCCCCGTCGACCCCGCCTGGGGCCTGCCGGGCCGTGCCCTTGCCCCGCCCACCCCACCGACTTCGGAATGGCCATGACCGACGCACTCCCCGATCCCCTGATCGCCCTGCGCCCCTGGGAAGCACCCGAGGTGACCTCCTGGCGGCGGCTCCCCATGAACGCCGTGGACCGGAGGCCCGGGGCCGTCTCCCTGGACGGCGACTGGCGTTTCCAGCTGCTGCCCGCGCCGGACGCCCCGGTGGGCGAGGACTGGTCGTCGGCGTACGTCCCCGGTGTCTGGACCATGCAGGGCACGGACGATCTTCCGCGGTACCTCAACGTCCGTATGCCGTTCGCCGAGTTCCCGCCGGCCGTGCCCGCCGCCAACCCGACGGGTGTGTACGAGCGTGCGGTCGACGTGCCGGCCGAGTGGGCCGGGCGGCGGATCGTGCTCCAGGTCGGGGCGGCGGAGAGCGTGCTGCTGGTGCACGTGGACGGGCGGGCCGTCGGGATCTCCAAGGACTCCCACCTGGCCGCCGAGTTCGACCTGTCCGGCGCCGTACGCCCCGGCGAGCAGGCCACCCTGCGGCTGACCGTGGTGAAGTGGTCGGACGCCTCGCACATCGAGGATCAGGATCAGTGGTGGCACGGCGGCATCACGCGCTCGGTGCTGCTGTACGCCACCGATCCGCTGCATCTCGCGGACGTGACCGTGCGGGCCCGGCGGGACGGTGACCTGCGAGTGGACTGCCTGGTGCGGGACGCGGGCGGCGCCCTGCCCGAGGACTGGTACGTCAGCGGGGAGCTGGACGGGTCGCTGCTCACGCAGGACGCGGAGTTCGACCGGGCGAACGCCGAGGACGAGCGCGTCTCGGCCTTCCTCGGCGAGGCCCGGCTGCGGGCCGCCGCGCCGGACGTGCGCGCCTGGACCGCCGAGACGCCCGAGCTGTACGGCCTGACCGTCCGGCTGCACCGCGCCGACGGCACGGTCGCCGACAGCTCGCACCACCGGATCGGCTTCCGTGACGTCGAGATCACCGGCCGGGACCTGCTGGTCAACGGCGAGCGCGTGTTCATCCGGGGCGTCAACCGGCACGACTTCCACCCGCTGACCGGCCGGACCGTCTCGTACGACGACATGCGCGCGGACCTCGTCCTGCTGAAGCGGTTCGGCTTCAACGCGATCCGCACCGCGCACTACCCGAACGACCCGGCCCTGTACGACCTGGCCGACGAGCTCGGCTTCTACGTCGTCGACGAGGCCGACATCGAGTCCCACGACCACGCGCACGAGATCGCCGACGACCCGCGCTATCTGGGGGCCTTCGTGGACCGGGTCGCGCGGATGGTGCTGCGGGACAAGAACCATCCGTCCGTGATCATCTGGTCGCTGGGCAACGAGTCCGACTACGGCGCGAACCACGACGCGGCGGCGGGCTGGGTACGCCGGCACGACCCGACCCGGCCGGTGCAGTACGAGGGCGCGGCCAAGCGCGGCTGGGCCGACCCGGACCTGGCCTCCGACATCGCCTGCCCGATGTACGCCCCGCTCCAGGAGTGCCTGGCGCACGCCATGTCCGGGACGCAGACCAAGCCGCTCATCCAGTGCGAGTACTCGCACGCCATGGGCAACAGCAACGGCACGCTCGCGGACCATTGGGAGGCCATCGAGGCCACCCCGGGTCTTCAGGGCGGGTTCATCTGGGAGTTCTGGGACCACGGCATCCTCCAGCGTGTGAACGACGGCAGACCGGCCGGGCGTGGGGGCGCCGGGCTCTATGACAACGGTGTCGCCGCGCCCGGCCATCGCTGGGCGTACGGCGGCGACTTCGGGGAGACCGACCACGACGGCGCCTTCATCGCCGACGGGGTCGTCTTCCCCGACCGCACCCCCAAGCCCGTGATGTCCGAGCACCGGGAGATCGCCGCGCCGGTGCGCATCGAGTGCTTCCGGCACGAGGGCGTCGTCCTGGGCAACCACCAGCACTTCCGGGGCCTGGACTGGCTGTCCGGCGAGTGGGAGCTGTCCCTCGCCGACGGCGGCACCCGGACCGCTCCGGCCGAGCTGCCCGAGCTGCGGCCGGGCGAGACGGCCGCCGTACCGCTGCCGTTCGAGCTGCCGGAGGACGGCGGCGAGGCGTGGCTGACGCTGCGGGTCACGACGGCCGGGGACGAGCCGTGGGCGCCGCGCGGCACGGTCGTGTGCCTGCCGCAGGTGCGGTTGCGGGCGGCGGAGCCGGTGCGGCACACGCCGGTCAGGAACCGCCGAGTCGAGGTCGACGAGGACGGGCTGCTCGTCCATCCGCTGCTCACGGCCGGGCCCACTCTGTCGCTGTGGCGGGCGCCCACCGACAACGACGAACTGGGCGGCATGGCGGCCCGCTGGCGTGACTGGGGCCTCGACGCGCTCACCCGCAAGGTCGTCGCCGTACGGCGTGACCCTGGGCGGGTGTCCGTGGTCACCGACCACCTCGGCCCGGGCGGCACCGTCCGGCACGAGCAGGTGTTCACGGCGGTCGAGGGCGGGCTGCTCGTGGAGGAGTGCGCCGAGCTGCCCGAGCCGTTGGACGACGTGGCCCGGGTCGGGTCGGTCTTCGAGACGGCCGCCGGGCTGAACCTGGTGGAGTGGTTCGGGAAGGGCCCCTGGGAGTCGTACCCGGACCGGGGCGCGGGGGCGCCCGTCGGCCACCACTCGCTGCCGGTGGACGAGCTGTTCACGCCGTACCTGCGGCCCCAGGAGAGCGGCGGGCGGCACGGCGTGCGGCGGTTCACGCTGTCCGCGCCCGACGCGACCGGGCTCGCGGTGCGGCTGGACCGGCCCCGCCAGGTCTGCGTGACCCGCCATCGCGCGGCCGACCTCGCCTCGGCCGCGCACCACGACGAACTGGTGCCGCGGGCGGGGTGCGTGGTGCACATCGACGCGGCGCACCGCGGTCTCGGCACGGCCTCCTGCGGACCCGACACCTTCGCCACCTATCTCGTCCCGGCCGGCGTCCACCGCTGGAGCTGGACACTGCGCGTTCTCTGAGCTCTCCCCCTCTCGAGTCACCTCTGGAGCACCTGTGTGCACTTCGCATGATCACGACCTGGGCGAAGCGCCCCAGGCCGGCGCCGGAAGACGCGGTTTCCTGCGCGCCACCGCCCTGCTCGGCGCGACCGCGACGGCGGTGGCCGCGCTGCCGGCCGTCACCGCCCGGGCGGCTCCGGCGAGCCCGCGCCCCGACCCGCGCAGCCGTCGCTTCACGCTCGCCGTGATGCCGGACACGCAGTACCTCTTCGACGGGCCGAGCATCGACAGGGCACCGGTCGAGGCGTCGCTGCGCTATCTGCTGGAGCACGGCAAGGAGGAGAACCTCGTCTTCCTGTCCCACCTCGGGGACCTCACGCAGAACGGCGCGAAGGAGGAGTTCGCGGCGATCGGCGAGGCGTTCGGGCTGCTGGACCGGCGGGGCGTCGGCTACAGCGTCCTGGCCGGCAACCACGACGTGAAGTCGTCGACGACCGACCAGCGCGGTGCGACGCCGTATCTGGACGCCTTCGGGCCGGAGCGGTTCAAGGGGCAGCGGACGTTCGGCGGTGCCTCCCCTGACGGCTACAACACCTTCCACCTGTTCACCGCGGGCGCCCGGCAGTGGATGGTGCTCGCGCTGGACTGGCGGCTGTCGCCGCAGGGGTACGCGTGGGCGAAGGACGTCATGGCGCGGCATCCGAAGACGCCGGTGATCCTCACGACGCACGAACTGGTCGCCGAGGACGACTCGTTGTCGGCCTACGGGCAGCAGCTGTGGGACCGGCTGATCGAGGACCACGACCAGATCTTCCTCACCCTCAACGGCCACTACTGGCCCGCCGCCCGTACGACGCGCAAGAACGCGGCCGGGCATGACGTCCATCTGCATCTGACGAACTACCAGAACCGCTACTTCGGCGGCGCGGCGATGATCCGTCTCTACCGGTTCGACCTGGACCGGAACGTCATCGACGTGGAGACGGTCTCCCCCTGGATCCTGGGCCGGGCCGGGAAGGGGCTCAACGAGCTGGAGCGGCAGGAGATGGAGCTGAGCGGCGACGCCGACCGGTTCTCCGTCGAGATCGACTTCGAGGAGCGCTTCTCCGGCTTCGCGCCCGTGCCCGCCCGTCCGGCGCGGCCCGCCTCGAAGATGCTGGTCCCGGGCACCGCGGCGTACTGGCGATTCGACAAGCCCGTCGACGGCACGGCCGGCACGGTCCGGGACCTGTCCGGGCGCGGCAACGACCTCTCGCTCGTCACGGTGGGCGGCGGCACGCTGGGCTGGTCGGCGGACCACCACCCCGACCAGCCGGGCCACGGCAGCCTGGAGTTCCAGGGCTTCAAGTCACCGCTGAAGGGCGCCTACCTGCGCACGGTCGACGGCGCCCCGCTCAACTCGGCCACCTTCAAGGACGGCTACACCATCGAGGCGTTCTACCGGCTGCCCGCCGACTGGGACCCGGACCACCACGCCTGGTCGGGCCTGGTCGGCCGCACGGGCACGGGCGGCGCCGCCGGCAAGACCGCCGACGACCCGGACGAGCCGCTGGCCACGCTGTCGCTGTCCAACGACCGCGAACCGCAGTGGGCGATGCGCCCGCTCAACCAGCAGGGCATCGCCACCAACTGGGGCCAGGAGACCCCGCTGGAGACCTGGTGGCACCTCGCGGTCGTCAACGACGGCCGGCACACCACGCTGTACGTCGAGGGCTGCCCGGTGCTCCGCAACCCCAAGGCGCCCTCCGTCGGCATCACCTCCGTCGGCCTGCCGTGGCTGCTCGGCGGCTACGAGTACGGCGGAAAGATCGACCAGATCCTCCACGGCCGGCTCGGCGACGTCCGGATCGTCGCGCGGGCGCTGCCCGTCACCTCCTTCATGAACCACTGAACTCCCAGGGAACTCTCATGACAGAGCAGCAGCTGCCCGCCTGGGCCGATCCGTCCGTCTCCCCCGCCGTCCTCGACCCCCAGGGCGTCTCCCGCCGCGGGCTCCTGCGCCGCGCGGGCCTGTTCGGCGCCGCGTTCGCCCTGGGCTCGGCGGCGACTCCGGCCCGGGCCGACGGCGACGGCGAGCGGCCGGGCGGCGAGGACCCCCGCCTCGCCTACCTCGTCGGCGACCACCACGTCCACTCCGTCTACAGCCACGACGCCAAGTACACGTTCTCCCAACTGGCCGCC
The DNA here is from genome assembly GCF_055562795.1 of Streptomyces sp. NPDC016851. Classification (NCBI taxonomy): domain Bacteria; kingdom Bacillati; phylum Actinomycetota; class Actinomycetes; order Kitasatosporales; family Streptomycetaceae; genus Streptomyces; species Streptomyces sp. NPDC016851. Next base: position 72,547 of record NZ_JBVHEP010000010.1, on the reverse strand, counting down.
GCGGGCGCGAAGTACGGCCTGGACTGGATGGTGTTCACCGAGCACTCCAACTTCGGTCACGCCGACTTCGGGGCGGCGCTGGAGCACCAGGAGATCCTCGAGGCACGGGCCGAGAACCCGCGTCAGCTGATCTTCCAGGGCCTGGAGTGGTACATCCCGGCGGCCGAGCACTGCACGGTGTTCACCGCCCCCGGACCGCACGAGGTCGACCTGCTGACCCGGTTCGAGCGCGCCTACGACGGCAAGCTGCTCGGCTACGACAAGGGCGGCCCCGCCGACGCGGACACCGCCCGCAACGAGGCGCACGCCGTCAAGGCGCTCAAGTGGCTGGCGGAGCAGCGCCGTTCGGGTTACGTCGACGACGTGCTGGTCCTCGCCAACCACCCCCTGCGCCTGGGTATCGACTCCCCGCACGAGATGCGCAACTGGCGGGACGCGGCGCCCGGGATCATGATCGGCATGGAGGGCGCGCCGGGCGCCCAGGGCGCAGCCATCCCCGGCTGGCGCGGCGCCACCTCGATGCGCGGCGAGTACGAGAACAAGCCGTCCGCGCAGTCCTGGCCGGGCTACCCGGCGGACGCCTATGTGACGTACGGCGGGTTCGACTGGGCGACTGCCACCGTCGGCGGCCTGTGGGACTCGATGCTCGCCGAGGGGCGGCTGTTCTCGGTCACCACCAACTCCGACGCCCACCGGATCGTCTTCGACACCTGGAAGAACGGCGACTGGCAGCCCGGCCAGACCTTCGACAGCACCGGGAAGCTGCCCGACCCGGTGAACACGGACACCCCGCAGCCGGGCAGCGACTTCTGGCCCGGGCAGTTCAGCCGTACGCACGTGGGCGTGACCCGGTACGGCTACCGCGCGGTCATGGCGGGTATGCGGGCGGGCCGGGTCTGGCTCGACCACGGGCATCTGCTCGACGGGCTCGACGTCCGGCTGAAGCGGGACGGCGACCGGGGCCGGGGCGTGACGCTGGGTGGCCGGCTGCGGGTCCGCAAGGGCGAGAGGCTCACCCTGGACGTCACCGTGACGACCGCCTCCCGGCCCAACCCCCAGGGCATCCTGCCCGAGTTGGCGCACGTGGACGTCATCCGCGGCGCGGTGCGCGGCCCGGTCGCCGACCGCGACACCTGGAAGGCCCCCGACACCCGCGTCGTCCGCTCGCAGGACGTCTCCGGCCGCACGGGCACCTACACGCTCCGCATCCCGCTGACCGCGGGCGAGGAGTCCTTCTACGTCCGGCTGCGCGGCAGCGACGGCAACCGCAACGGCACCGGCTACCTCGGCGCCTCGGTCGATCCGCGCGGGCCGGTTCCGCACGCTCCCGGGGACGGTGACCCGTGGGCGGATACGTGGTTCTATGCGAACCCGGTATTCGTCGACGTGGAAGGTGCCTGACCTGATGAGACGTCAACTGTTCGCCGCCACCGCGTTGTTAGGTGCCTTCACGCTGGGTGCCGGCACGGCCTCGGCCGCCGGTGCCCCGCAGTGGGCCGAGACCGGCACGGCGTACACCGACACCCTCGGCGGCGGGCAGGGCCTGGCCAGCCGCGCCGACGGCTCCCTGCTCTACCGCGGGCTGGCCTCCATCCCGCTGGACCTGCGGGCCAAGGGCTGGAACCACATAGGCGACCCGGACATCGCGCGCGGCCATGTCTTCGACGCCTACCAGGGCCCGGACACGGCCACGTCCAAGATGTTCGCGGTCACCACCCCGGCCGGGAAGCGCTACCAGTACGTCCACCCGCTGAACCCGGGCGAGAAGCTGAACAACTCCTTCGCCACCGTCTCGCCCGACGGTCAGTGGCTGGTCTCGGGCGAGTGGGGCACGCAGAACCGGCTCCAGGTCTTCCCGGCGCCCCTGCTGAACCCCTCCACGCCGCCCACCGGCGGTGAGCTGAAGGAGGCCGGGCAGATCACCCTGGACAAGCCCGTGCGCGACATCCAGGGCTGCGACTTCGTCACCGGCACCCGCCTGCTGTGCGTTTCGAACGACGCCTCGGGCACCCTCTTCCCTCAGATCCGGCCGCTGCTCCAGGTCGACCTGCCCCGTGAGCCGGACGGGCAGCCGGTCACCGGCACGGTGACGAGCCTGTTCGCGCTGCCGCAGCGCAGCGTGTGCACGGGCGCCTTCGAGACGGAGGGCGTCGACTACGACACGAACAGCGGCACCCTGAGGACGCAGATGATCCCGCCGGGCGTGTGCGCGGTGACGACGGCCGTGCACGCGTACCGGCAGGTCACGGACTGATCGGGCGGAGGTACGGTGGGCCGCGTGACCGGTGAAGAGTCGCTGCGGCCCCAGTCCCTCATGCTGACGTTCCTGGGCGACCAGGTGCTCGGGCGCGACGTGTGCGTGTACTCGGGCAGCGTCATCGACCTGTTCGCCCGCGCCGGGATCGGCGAGCAGGCGACCCGCTCGACGCTGACCCGCATGGTCAACCGTGACCTGCTGCGCCGCCAGCGCGAGGGCCGCCGGATGTACTTCGGGCTGACCGGGCGTTCGGAGGCCGTGCTGCGCGACGGCGAGCGGCGCATCTGGCAGAGCGGTGCCGTCAACCGGAACTGGGACGGCACCTGGACCCTGCTCGGCTTCTCCCTGCCCGAGTCCTGGCAGCGCCAGCGCCACGACCTGCGCTCCCAGCTGACCTGGAGCGGCTTCGGCCCGCTGTTCAACGGCCTGTGGATCGCGCCGGGCGAGGTCGATGTGTCGGCTCTGGTCGCCGAGCTCGGCCTGTCCGCCCATGTGAAGGTCTTCCGGGCGCACGCCGACACCGGGACCGACATCGGCCAGATGATCGAGGAGACGTGGGAGCTGTCCGACCTGGCCGGGCGGTACGAGGCGTTCGTACGGCGCTGGCAGTCCTGGGAGGACCGGCTGCCCGAGGCCGACGAGGCGCTCGTGCTGCGGCTGCGGCTCCAGACCGAGTGGCTGCGGATCGTCCGGCGTGATCCGCGCCTGCCCGTCAAGCACCTGCCGGACGACTGGCCGGCGGAACAGGCCGAGAAGACGTTCCGGGCCGTGCACGACCGGCTCTCACCGCTCGCGCGCGACGCCTCGGAACGCCTGCTCGACCTGGTGCCCGCGCGGCCTCAGGCGTAGCACGCCATCTCAGTGTGTTCAGGCGTAGAACCGCGACAGGCTCTGGAGCACCGCGGCCGGCTTGGCACCGCCCTCGATCTCGATGGCGCCGTCGACCGTGATCTGCACGCCGCCCGGCACCTCCTCGACCTCGGCGAGCTTCGCCGTCAGCCGGATGCGGGAGCCGACCTTCACCGGGGAGGGGAAACGCACCTTGTTGAGGCCGTAGTTGACCTTCGTCGTCACGCCCTGGACGTCCAGCAGCTCGGTGAACAGCGGGATGAAGAGGGAGAGCGTGAGGTAGCCGTGCGCGATGGGGGCACCGAAGGGACCCTCCTTGGCCTTCTCCGGGTCGACGTGGATCCACTGGTGGTCCCCGGTCGCGTCGGCGAAGGTGTCGATGCGCTCCTGGGTGACCTCGATCCACTCGCTGGTGCCGAGGTCGCTGCCCGCGAGCTTCTTGAGTTCGTCGAGGCCGTTGACGGTGATGCTCATGGAGCCGTCCTTCACTGGGAGTCGGTGCCGTAGCGCTTGCGCACACGGGATTTGAGGAGCTTCCCGGAGGCGGTGCGGGGCAGTTCGTCCGCCACCACCACCGACTTCGGGATCTTGTACTTGGCGAGGCGGCCGGCGAGCGAGGCGAGCACCTCGTCGGGGTCGAGTGCGGCGCCCTCGCGGGGTACGACGACCGCGCGGGGCACCTCGCCCCACTTGTCGTCCGGCACGCCGATCACCGCGCATTCGACGATGTCCGGGTGGGCGAGGAGCTGGTCCTCGATCTCGGCGGGGTAGATGTTCTCGCCACCGGAGATGATCATGTCCTTGATGCGGTCGACGATGTAGACGTAGCCGTCCTCGTCGACCTGGGCGGCGTCGCCGCTGCGGAACCAGCCGTCCGCGAAGGACGCGGCCGTCTCCTCGGGCAGCCCCCAGTAGCCGGGCATGACGTGCGGCCCGCGCACCACGACCTCGCCGACCTCGCCGACGTCGACCGGGGCGAGGTCGGGCCGTACGACGCGTACGTCGCTGAAGAAGTGCGGCACGCCCGCCGATCCCGCCTTGGCGACGGCGTGCTCGGCGTCCAGGAACAGCGTGCCGGGGGCGGCCTCGGTCATGCCGTAGCCCTGGAGGAAGGTCAGGCCGCGCCGCTGGTAGGCCGCGATCAGCGGGGTCGGCACCGGGGAGCCGCCGCAGGTCAGGATGCGCAGCGACGACAGGTCGGCGTCCGGCCAGCGCGGATGCCGGGCCACCTGGTCGAACATGGTGGGCACGCCGAACATGAAGGTGATCCGGTGCCGTTCGATCAGGTCGAAGGTGGCGTCCGGGTCGAAGGCCTCGACCAGGACGCAGGTGCCGCCCTTCAGCAGGACCGGGAGGGTCAGCATGTTCAGGCCCGCGGTGTGGAACAGCGGGGCGGAGACCAGGGCGCGTTCGTCGGCGACCAGGTCGTGGTCGATGAGGACGTTGATCGCGTTCCAGGTGAGGTTGCCGTGGGTGAGCATCGCGCCCTTGGGACGGCCGGTCGTGCCCGAGGTGTACATGATGATGCAGGTGTCGTCCGGGGCGACCGGCGTGTCGATGGGCTCCCGGGAGACGGTGGCCAGCGCCTCCTCGTACTCGGCGCCCACTTCGACATACGTACGGACGTCCGTGCTGCCGGGGAGACCCGCGACGAGACCGGCGTGCGACGGGCCGTAGACGAGGGCCTTGGCGCCGGAGTCGGCGAGCTGGTAGGCGATCTCGGGGCCGGCCAGGCGGGTGTTGAGGGGGACGAAGACCGCGCCGAGCGTGCCGGCCGCGAACAGGGTCTCCAGGTAGGAGGGGTGGTTCGGGCCGAGGTAGGCGATGCGGTCGCCGCGGCGCACGCCCCTGTCGCGCAGGGCGTGGGCGAGGCGGGTGGTGCGGTCGTACAGGCCGGCGTAGGTGCGGGTGGTGTCGCCGTGGATCAGGGCGGTGCGGTGCGGGGTCTTGCGGGCCCGGCGTGCGGGCCACGACCCCAGTCCCTCGTTGCGCATGTCACGCCCCTTACGGTTTCGTCAGCCCGAGCAGACGGGCGGCGTTCTCCTTGAGGATCTTCGGCTTGACCTCTTCCTTGATCGTCAGCTTGTCGAAGTCGGCGAGCCAGCGGTCGGGGGTGAGGACGGGGAAGTCGGAGCCGAAGAGCACCTTGTCCTTCAGCAGCGTGTTCGCGTACTGCACGAGCTGCGGCGGGAAGTACTTCGGCGACCAGCCGGACAGGTCGATGTGCACGCCCGGCTTGTGCGTGGCGACGGCCAGGGCCTCGTCCTGCCAGGGGAACGACGGGTGCGCCAGGATGATCTTCAGGTGCGGGAAGTCGGCGGCGACGTCGTCCACGTGCAGCGGGTTGGAGTACTTGAGCCTGATCCCGCCCCCGCCGGGCACGCCGGCTCCGATGCCGGTCTGGCCGGTGTGGAACAGGGCGATCGTGCCGGTCTCCTCGATGACCTCGTACAGGTCGTAGGCCACCGACCGGTCGTTGGGGAAGAAGCCCTGGATGCTGGGGTGGAACTTGAAGCCCTTCACCCCGTACTCCTCGACCAGGCGCCGGGCCTGCTTGACCCCCGCCTTCCCGCGGAAGGGGTCGATGGAGGCGAAGGGGATGAGGACGTCGGCGTTGGCGGCGGCGGCCTCGGCGACCTCCTCGTTGGGGACGGGCGCCGTGCCGGTGGCGGACTCGGCGTCGACCGTGAAGATCACGGCGGCCATCTTCCGCTCGCGGTAGTAGGCGGCGGTCTCCTCCAGGGTCGGCTTCCGCTTGCCCTCGACCTTGAAGTAGGCGGAGGAGGCGTCGTGCAGGTCGTCGTCCAGGGAGGAGTGGCCCTTGGAGGACACCTCCGCGTGCGTGTGGACGTCGATGGCGACGAGGTCGTTCAGGTCCATCACGCCTCCGGGAACTTCGGCGCCGGGATGCCGACCGACTGGGGTTCGGCACCGACCGAGGTGGGCCAGGCGTCCGCGAGGGTGCCGGGGGTCCACCCGCCGTCGGCGTAGGCCGCCCTGATCTCCTGCGGATGCGACCAGAGTGCCACCTTGTCGCCGCCGATGCCGATGCACTGGCCGGTCACGCCGCGGGCGGCCTCGGAGGCCAGGAACGGCACCAGGGCGGCGCAGTCCTCGGGGGTGCCGAAGCCCTCGCCCTTGCGCAGGAAGTCCGGCAGCGGCTCGCCGTTCCTCATGGCGTCGATGTACGGGGCGAACGCCGGGATCGTCTCGGTCATCGCGGTCGCGGCGACCGGCACGATCGCGTTGACGGTGATGTTCGCGCGGCCCAGCTCCATGGACCAGGTGCGGGCCATCGCCGCGATGCCGGCCTTGGCGGCGGCGTAGTTCGTCTGGCCGAAGTTGCCGCGCTGCCCGGCCGGGGAGCCGACCAGGATCAGCGAGCCGCCCTCGCCCTGCTCGCGCATCCGGACGGCGGCGGCGCGGGCGCAGGTGAAGGTGCCCTTGAGATGGGTGGTGATCACCGCGTCGAAGTCCTCGTCGGTCATCTTCCACAGCACCTTGTCGCGGAGGATGCCGGCGTTGGTGACGAGGACGTCCAGCCGGCCGAACTCCTCGACCGCGCGGGCGACCAGCCGGTCCGCCGCCTCGGCCGTACCGACCGGGACCACCTCCGCCACGGCCTTGCCGCCCGCCTCGGTGATGGACTTCACGGCCGCCTCGGCCACCGCCTCGTCGACGTCGTTGACGACCACGGAGGCGCCGTGGGCGGCCAGGGCGTGGGCGTAGGCGAGGCCGAGGCCCCGGCCGCTTCCGGTGACGACGGCGGCCTTGCCGGTGAGATCGATGGTGGGCACGGGTGAGTCCCTTCGCATGGGTGCACTACGAGTCGCATGGGGTGGGGCTACAAGTCGCACGGGTGCGGCTACGAGATCGAAGCTAAGAGCAATAATTGTTGACGTCAATAGTTGTTGATGACCCACGGGTGCGAGATGCTGGAATCCTCAGGAACCACCGAGCACAGGGAGCCCGTCATCGCACGCCAGAACGTCACCCCGAAGCCCATCGACGCGCACGAGCCGTGGATGCGCGGGCTGCACGCCGACACGGGCTACCTCCTGTACCGCCTGGGCCTGCGCTCGGGGCAGCTCTTCAACGCCTGCCTCCAGGAGTCGGGCCTGCGTCTGCGCCACTACGCCGTGCTGCGCTTCCTCGCCACCTCCGAGGGCGCCCTCCAGCGCGAGCTGAGCACCCGGCTCGGCTACGACCCGAGCGCGATCGTCGGCCTGGTCGACGACCTGGAGAAGCAGGGCTTCGCCGAGCGCCGCCCCTCCCCCGACGACCGCCGCAGCCGGATCGTCGCGCTGACCGAGAAGGGCCGCGCGTTCCTGCGCGACACCGACGAGGCCGGCCAGCGGGTGACGAACGAGCTCCTGGGCCCGCTGGACCCGGCCGAGCGGGACGCGCTGCACGGGCTGCTGCTGCGGATCGCCGGGGACGGACTGAACTGATGTTGTGCAAATGATTGACGGCCGCACGGGAGATGCATAACTTCATCGGCCAACCGAGACCCGTCCCCAGGGAGCTCCCGTGCAGCCATCCCCTTCTGCCGCTCAACCCGCCCCCGATTCGCGGCAGTTGCGCCGCGTGGCCGTCTCCGGCCTGCTCGGCACGGCCGTCGAGTTCTACGACTTCCTCGTCTACGGCACGGTCGCCGCGCTCGTCTTCGGTGAGCTGTTCTTCCCCCGGGCCGACCCGGCGGTCGGCACCATCGCGGCGTTCGGCACCTTCGCCGCGGGCTATCTCGCCCGCCCGCTCGGCGGCATCGTCTTCGGCCACTTCGGCGACCGGATCGGCCGCAAGTCGATGATGCTGCTGACCATGGTCCTGATGGGCTCGGGCAGCTTCCTCATCGGCCTGCTGCCGACGTACGACGCGATCGGCGTCTGGGCCCCGATCCTGCTGGTCGCCCTGCGCGTGGTGCAGGGCATCGCGATCGGCGGCGAGTGGGGCGGCGCGATGCTCATGGTCGTCGAGCACGCCGAGCGGACGCAGGGTTCCCGGCGCGGCCTGTGGTCCAGCTTCACGCAGCTCGGCGCCCCGCTCGGTTCCGTGCTGTCGGCCGGTGTGGTCACGCTCGTCGCCGGTCTGCCCGACGACGAGTTCCGCTCCTGGGGCTGGCGGGTGCCGTTCCTGCTGAGCATCGTGCTGCTGGCCGTCGGGCTGTTCGTGCGCCTGAAGGTCGCCGAGAGCCCGCTGTTCGCCCAGGTCAAGCGGGAGCCGGTGGACAAGCCGCCGATCGTGGAGGTGCTGCGCCGCCCGAAGCCCGTGCTGCTGGCCGCGTGCGTCGGCATCGGCGCGTTCACCGCCCAGTCGCTGCTGACGAGCTTCATGATCTCCTACGCCGTCGACGAGGGGTACACCCGCCCGCAGGTGCTGACCGCGGTGACCGTCGCCTCCTGTGTGGCCCTGGTCGTCCTGCCCGCCGCGTCCGCGCTGTCGGACCGGGTCGGCCGCCGGCCCGTCGTGCTCGCCGGGGCGGTCGCCTCCGCCGCGCTCGCCTTCCCCGTGCTGGCGCTGGTCGACTCCGGCTCGCCCGGGCTGCTGATCCTCGCCCTCGCCCTCGGTCACGGTGTCGCCCAGTCCACGATGTACGGGCCGCTCGGCGCCCTGCTCACCGAGATGTTCGGCACCCGCGTCCGCTACACCGGCGCCTCCCTCGGCTACCAGGCGGCCACCCTGATCGGCGCCGGCTTCTCCCCGCTCATCGCCGGCAGCCTCCTCGCCTCGTACGGGGGCGGGAGCACGCCCGTCTCTCTGCTGCTGTGCGTGGGCGCGGCGATCACCGCCGTCACCGTGTGGCGACTGCGCGAGACGCACACCGACGCCCTGGACTCCCCCACCGTCGCCACCCCCACCCTGGAAGGGACCCCGCGTTGAGGATCCGCCTCGCTGTGCTGACCGCCTGTCTGTCCGTGGCGACCGCACTGCCGGCGCAGGCCGCCGGCGCCACCGACACCCACCTGGAGGGCGAGCTTTCTTCCGGCGCCGCGTACGTGATGGACGTCCCCGCGTCCTGGAACGGGACGGTGCTGCTGTACAGCCACGGCTACGCCCCGGCCGGATCCCCCAAGCGGGCCGAGAACACGCCGAGTGCGGCCGCCCGGGACAAGCTGCTGGCCGACGGTTACGCCCTGATCGGCTCCTCGTACGCGACGAACGGCTGGGCCGTCACCGAGGCGGTGCCCGACCAGCTCGCCACGCTGGACCTGTTCACCGAGAAGTTCGGGGCGGCCCGGCGGACCCTCGCGTGGGGCACCTCGTACGGCGGTTTCGTCACCACGATGCTCGCCGAGCGCCACGCCGGCCGGTTCGACGGTTCGCTCTCGATGTGCGGGCTGGTGCAGGGCGGCGTCGCCAACTGGAACAGCACCTTGGACCCGGTGTTCGCACTGCGCACGCTCCTCGCGCCGGACTCCGGGATCCGGCTCACGGGCTTCGCCGGCCAGACGGAGGCGGTCGCCGCGGGGAAGGCGCTCACCTCGAAGGTCGACGCCGCCCAGCGGACCCCCGAGAGCCGGGCCCGGATCGCCCTCGCCGCCGCCCTGCACGACATCCCCGGCTACAACGACGCCTCGCAGCCCGAGCCGGGCCCCACGGACTGGGAAACCCAGCAGGCCAACCAGTACACCGCCGTCCGGGGCCTGCTCCAGATGCCCGCGTTCAGCTGGCGGCAGGAGGCCGAGAGCCGGGCGGGCGGCAACCCTTCGTGGAACACCGGAGTCGACTACACGGCCATGCTCGGCCGCTCCCCGCTGTACAAAGAAGTGAAGGAGCTCTACAAGGAGGCGGGACTGTCCTTGCGTACCGACCTCTCGGCCCTGGGCCGGGCACCCCGGATCTCCGCCGATCCGCCGGCCGTGCGGTGGATGCGGAACACCAGCGTGCTCTCCGGCCGGCTGGCCGACCCGCAGCTGAACATCCACACGACCGGTGACGCGCTGATACCCGTGCAGGCGGAGAGCGCCCACCGCAGGGCGGCCGGCGCGGCCGGCTCCGGTCCGCTGTTCCGCCAGGCCTACGTCGACGCCCCCGGCCACTGCACGTTCACCCCCGGCGAGACCCTGGCCGCCCTGCACACCCTGGAACACCGCCTGGACACGGGCCGCTGGGACACCTCGCCCGCCGCCCTCAACTCCCGGGCGACAGCGGCGGATCCGACGGCGGAACCCCGCTACGTCCCGTACCGCCCGGCCGCCTACCCCCGCCCCTACGACCTCGCCCACCCGGGAGACACCCGGCCATGACCGCTCTGCCCCGAGTCCTCGACTCCGCTCGCACCGGGGGCGCCCCCACCGCGACCGACCGGCTGCTGTCCGTCCTCGCGGCCTTCGACCACGAGCACCCGGCGCTGTGCCTGACGGACATCAGCCGGCGGGCCGGGCTGAGCCTGACCACCGCGCACCGGCTGGTGGGCGCGCTCACCGAGTGGGGCGCCCTGGAACGGGACGAGTCCGGCGTCTACCACGTCGGTCTCCGGCTGTGGGAGATCGCCGCACTGGCGCCGCGCGGCCTCGCCCTGCGGCAGATCGCGCTGCCGTACCTGGAGGACCTGTACGAGGCGACGCACGAGAACGTGCAGCTGGCGGTGCGGGACGGCTCGGACGTCGTCTACATCGAGTGGCTGTCCGGGCGTTCGGCGGTCGGCGTGCACATCCGCGTCGGCGCACGCTGGCCGCTGCACGCCACCGGGGTCGGGCTCGCCCTGCTGGCCCACGGCGATCCGGAGTTCCAGGAGGAGTACTGCACGGGCACACTCGCGTCCTTCACGCCGTACACGATCACGGATCCGGCGCGGCTGCGGCGGGAGCTCGCCGGAGTGCGCCGGACCGGCGTGGCGGTGAGCGACCGCCAGGTCACGGAGGACGCCCTGTCGGTGGCCGCGCCGGTACGCACGGCGGACGGCTCGGTGACCGCCGCCGTGTCCGTCGTGGTGCCGCAGGCCGACGCCCAGGTGCCGGTGCTGGTCCCGGCGGTACGCGTGGCGGCGCGCGGGATCTCCCGGGCGCTGGGGTGGCGGCCGGAGCGGGTCTGAGCTACCGGCGGGTTCAGCAGCCCGGTCGGCCCGCGCCCGGAGGCCCGGGCCGGGTCAGCCTTCAGGTCCGAGCGACACCGGCACCCAGACGGGCGGCGGCACGCACGAGCAGCGCCGCGTCGCGGCCGGACACCAACAGGACCTGCCGGCCGACCATTCCTTGGATACCGCACCGTTACCGAACATGACTGCCGAGATCGCGAGAGGGCCCAGGACAGCGGCTCTCGCACCGACCCCAGGAGGCGTCCGCCTAGGCCACGCAGAACTCGTTGCCCTCCGGGTCCCGCAGCACGACGCCGTAGTAGTCCATCTCCGGCTCGTCCATGACGCGCAGCACCGTCGCACCGCCCGCGGTCAGCCGGTCCACCTTCGCCCTGACTCTCCGGGTGCGCTCCGGCAGGGGAACGCCTCTGCCGCCGCCGACCTTCAGGTCCAGATGCACCCGGTTCTTGACGGTCTTGCCCTCAGGCACCCGCTGGAACCAGATGCGGGGCCCCTGCCCGTCGGGGTCGACGATCGACTCGGGGGTCTCCCCCACTCCCTCGGTCAGTTCCTCCTCGGGCACCCCCAGGTCCGCCCAGTAGGCCCGCCAGGTGGGGTGCCCGCCCGGGGCCGGTTCGGGCACGTATCCGAGGGCCTCGGTCCAGAAGGTCACGAGTTTCGCCGGGTCGGCGCAGTCGATGGTCAGCTGCAAGGTGACGTCCATGCCGTGAGCATCGCAGGAGGGTCTGACAACGGGCCCTGGGACAACCGTCGCGCCCCGCCGGAAGTCGAACCCGGCAGAGCTCCGCAACGCCTGAGACGGGGGAATCGGCGATGGTGCGGTCGGGAAAGCCTCAGCGGTCGGGAAGGCCCCAGCGGTGGGCAAGGTGGCTGGCCCGCCACACCGGGTGGCAGCACGCACTGCGGCTGCTTCTCCTGCTCGTCCTCGCAGGACTGACGGGCCTCGTCCTCGCCTGGGCCGGGCTTCCCGAGTGGACCTTGGCGGTGGGCATCGTCCTGCTTCTGATCGTCGACGACGTACTGCACTGGTACGTCAAGAAGTGGGGCACCGACCCGAAGGCGCGGCCGGCCGGGGACGACGACAGCCCTTGACGACCGGTGTCTCCGCGAGGCCCCAACATCGCGGCTGACAACGCCCGTTCAGGACCTGCACTCATCAACCGCCCCGTACTTTTCTCGGTTTCACCTCTTGACGACCCGGGTGGCGTGGAGCACATTGACGACACTTTGAGAGCGCTCTCAACCTCCCCGCACCCTTACCCGTACCCGAGAGGCATCCCCACATGAGTGACACCTCCGGCAGACCCCGCACACTGCGCCCCTTGCGGCGGGCGCTCGTCGCCGTCATCAGCGCACTCGGCCTCGCCGCGGTCGCCGCCACCGCCGCGACCGGCTCCGCGAGCGCCTCCGCGCCGCCGCCCCCGTCGGGCTGGAACCAGGTCTTCCTCGACGACTTCAACGGCCCGGCCGGCAGCGGCGTCAACACGGCCCACTGGCAGTACGCGACCGGCAAGGGCTACCCGGGCGGCCCCGCCAACTGGGGCACCGGCGAGATCGAGACGATGACGAGCAGCCCCGACAACGTCTCGCTCGACGGCAACGGCAACCTCCGCATCACCCCCCGCCGTGACGGCGCCGGCAACTGGACCTCCGGCCGCATCGAGACCAACCGCGCCGACTTCCAGCCCCCGGCCGGCGGCAAGCTCCGCGTGGAGTCGCGCATCCAGGTGCCGAACGTCACCGGGGCCGCGGCCAAGGGGTACTGGCCCGCGTTCTGGATGCTCGGCGCCCCCTACCGCGGCAACTACTGGAACTGGCCGGCTGTCGGCGAGCTGGACATCATGGAGAACACCCAGGGCCAGAACACGGTGTTCGCGACGATGCACTGCGGCACCTCGCCGGGCGGCCCCTGCAACGAGACGAGCGGCATCGGCAGTTCGACGACCTGCCAGGGCACGACCTGCCAGGCCGGCTTCCACACCTACCGGATGGAGTGGGACCGCTCGACGAGCGTCGAGGAGATCCGCTTCTACCTCGACGGCGTCAACTTCCACACGGTGCGCGCCAACCAGGTCGACGCGACGACCTGGCGCAACGCCACGGACCACGGCTTCTTCATCATCCTGAACGTCGCGATGGGCGGCGGCTTCCCGGACGCGTTCGGCGGCGGCCCGGACGCGGGGACGCAGCCCGGCCACCCGATGGTCGTCGACTACGTCCAGGTGCTGTCGTCCGGGGGCGGCACCACGCCTCCGCCGACCGGCAACCGGGATGCCTACTCCACCATCCAGGCCGAGTCCTACGACGGCCAGTCCGGCGTGGTGACGGAGACGACGTCGGACTCCGGCGGCGGCCAGAACGTCGGCTCGCTGGCCAACGGGGACTGGCTGCACTTCAAGGGCGTCAACTTCGGCTCCACCGCGGCCCGGCAGTTCAGCGCCCGGGTCGCGAGCGGCGCGGCGGGCGGCGTCAGCGGACTGGTCGAGGTGCGGCTGGACAGCCGGAGCAACGCGCCCATCGGGAGTTTCGCGGTGGGTGGCACCGGCGGCTGGCAGGCGTGGCGGACCGTTCCGGCGAACATCGCCTCCGTGACGGGCACGCACGACGTGTATCTGACCTTCACCAGTGGACAGCCGGCGGACTTCGTGAACGTCAACTGGTTCGCCTTCGGGCACTGACGGTCCCCGGCAAGGGGCTCCACGCGCGCGTGGGGCCCCTTTTCGCTGCCCCGGCCTCGGTCGCCTCAGCCTCCGCCGCCTCAGCGCAGTTCCGCCCGGAACGCCGCCGGCGTCTGGTCCGTGTGCTGGTGGAAGAACTTGGAGAAGTTCGCGGCGTCCGGGAATCCGACGGCCGCGCCGACCCGGCCGATCGGCAGGTCGGTGTGGGCCAGGAGCCGTTTGGCCTCCAAGACCACGCGCTTGTCGATGAAGGCCTTCGGTGTGTCGCCGGTCGCGGCGCGGACCGCGCGGACCAGGGTGCGGCGGGAGTAGCCGAGCGCGTCGGCGTAGGCGCTGACGCTGTGGTTGGTGGCGAAGTCCTTCTCCACGGCGTCCCGGAAGAGGGTGAAGGTGGAGTCGGACGTCTGCCGTACCGACTCCGCCGTACTGGCGGCGAGATGGGCGAGCCGCAGCAGGAAGGCCGTCAGCGAGTGGCGCAGGACGGCGGTGTGCAGGCTCAGCGGCAGCGTGTCCGTGTCCTCGTACTCGCGGCGGAGCTGGCCGAGCGCATCGCGCAGACCGGCGAGTTGGGCCGCGTCGGGGCGCAGCAGCGGCGGCAGGTCGTAGCGGTACAGGCCGGTGGCCTCGACGGTCGCGCGGGGCAGGAAGCCGGGCTGCATGGTCAGCACCGTTCCGCGGTACTCGCTCGTGCGGGAGAAGCGGTGGACCTGCCCCGGGCGGATCCACAGCAGGTCCCCGGCCGTGGCCTCGTACTCGGTGAAGTCGACCATGTGCCGGACCGGGCCCTCGCCGAACAGCAGCACGACGTGGAAGTCGATGCGGTGCACGCGCTCCAGGGGCGCGTCGGCGTGCCAGGTGCGGCCGGTGCCCATCGGGCCGACCTGCATGCCGACGCCGCCGACACTCAGCTCGACCGGGAAGGGGAACGTTCTGATCCCGTCGCCGCCTTGGATGCTTCTGTCTGCCATATCCGCCATGTCCGCCTCGTACCGCCCCGTTCGCGCGCCGCGCTGCCCGCGGGTGTCCCACTTTCACCACAGGCTGGCACACGGCGACCTTCCCTCGAAAAAGTCAGACTTTTAGTTTTGAACACGTCAGACCAGCCACTTCGTTCCTATCGAGGACTTCTTGAAGATGAGCACGCAGACAGCGGACCGCTTCGAATGGACCGAACTCGACCGGCGTGCCGTCGACACCGCCCGTCTGCTGGCGGCCGACGCCGTCCAGCGGGTCGGAAACGGCCATCCCGGCACCGCGATGAGCCTGGCGCCGGCCGCCTACACGATCTTTCAGAAGGTGATGCGGCACGACCCGGCCGATCCGGAGTGGACCGGCCGTGACCGCTTCGTCCTCTCCCCCGGCCACACCTCGCTGACCCTCTACACGCAGCTGTACCTCGCGGGTTACGAGCTGGAGCTGGACGACCTGAAGGCGTTCCGCACGCACGGCTCGAAGACGCCCGGCCACCCCGAGTACGGGCACACCGCCGGCGTGGAGACCACCACCGGCCCGCTCGGCCAGGGCGTCGCGAACGCGGTCGGCATGGCGATGGCGGCCCGCTACGAGCGCGGCCTGTTCGACCCGGAGGCGCCTGAGGGCGAGTCACCCTTCGACCACACCGTCTGGGCGATCGTCTCCGACGGCGACCTTCAGGAGGGCGTCTCCGCCGAGGCCTCCTCGCTGGCCGGCCACCAGAAGCTCGGCAACCTGGTCTTCCTCTACGACGACAACCACATCTCCATCGAGGGCGACACCGCGACCGCGTTCTCCGAGGACGTGCTGAAGCGGTACGAGGCGTACGGCTGGCACGTGCAGCGGATCGAGGCGCGCGAGGACGGCGACGTCGACGTGCACGCGCTGTACGGGGCGCTGAAGGAGGCTCAGGCCGAGACCGGGCGTCCCTCGATCATCGCGATGCGCACCATCATCGCCTGGCCCGCCCCGAACGCGCGGAACACCGAGGCCTCGCACGGCTCGGCGCTCGGCGAGGACGAGGTCGCCGCCACCAAGCGCCTCCTCGGCTTCGACCCGGAGAAGAGCTTCGAGGTCGCCGACGAGGTGCTGGCGCACACCCGCGGGGCCCTGGACCGGGGCGCCGAGGCGCACGCCGCCTGGGACAAGCGGATCGCCGCCTGGCGCGGTGAGAACCCGGAGCGCGCCGCGACCTTCGACCGGGTCAGCAAGGGCGAGCTGCCCGCGCGCTGGGAGGACGCCCTGCCGGTGTTCGAGCCGGGCAAGGCGGTCGCCACCCGTGCCGCGTCCGGCAAGGTGCTCCAGGCCCTCGGCACGGTCGTCCCCGAGCTGTGGGGCGGCTCGGCCGACCTGGCCGGTTCGAACAACACGACGATCGACAAGACGTCGTCCTTCCTGCCCGAGGGCAACCCGCTGCCGGAGGCCGACCCGTACGGCCGGACGATCCACTTCGGCATCCGCGAGTTCTCCATGGCTGCGGAGATGAACGGCATCGCGCTGCACGGCAACACGCGCATCTACGGCGGCACCTTCCTGGTGTTCTCCGACTACATGCGCAACGCCGTCCGGATGTCGGCCCTGATGCAGCTGCCGGTGACGTACGTGTGGACGCACGACTCCATCGGCCTGGGTGAGGACGGCCCGACCCACCAGCCGGTCGAACACCTGGCCGCGCTGCGGGCCATCCCCGGCCTGAACGTCGTACGCCCGGCCGACGCGAACGAGACCGCGCTCGCCTGGGCCGAGATCCTCCGGCGGCACACCACCGACCCGGCCCCGCACGGTCTCGCGCTCACCCGCCAGGGCGTGCCCACGTACGAGCCGGACCCGGACGTGGTGCGCGGCGGTTACGTGAGGGCCGAGGCGGAAGGCGGTGAGCCGCAGGTGATCCTGATCGCCACCGGTTCCGAGGTGCACGTGGCCGTCGAGGCCCGTGAGCAGCTCCAGGCGGTGGGCGTGCCCACTCGGGTGGTGTCCATGCCGTCCGTGGAGTGGTTCGAGGAGCAGCCCCGCGCGTACCGCGACAGCGTCCTGCCGCCGTCGGTGAAGGCCCGGGTCGCGGTCGAGGCCGGTATCGGCCTGACCTGGCACCGGTTCGTGGGGGACGCGGGACGCATCGTCTCCCTGGAGCACTTCGGCGCCTCCGCCGACGCGAAGACCCTTTTCGCCGAGTACGGCTTCACCCCCGAGAACGTCGTCGCGGTCGCCCGCGAGTCCCTGACCGCGGCTCGTGGCTGATCCGACCGCCCGAAAGAAGATGATCACTGTGACCGAAGCGACCGCGAGCGCGGGAGCACTCAAGCGCCTGTCCGACGAGGGCGTGTCGATCTGGCTGGACGACCTGTCCCGCCGGCGGATCGAGTCCGGCAGCCTGGCCGGGCTCGTGGCGACGGGGGGTGTCGTCGGTGTCACCACCAACCCGTCCATCTTCCAGGCCGCCATCGGCTCCGGCGAGGGCTACGAGGAGCAGCTCGCCGACCTGGCGGTGCGGGGCGTCACCGTCGACGAGGCCGTCCGGATGATGACGACGGCCGACGTCCGGGCCGCCGCCGACGTCCTGCGGCCGGTGTACGACGCCACCGGCGGCCGGGACGGCCGGGTCTCCATCGAGGTGGACCCGCGGCTGGCCCACGACACGGCGGCGACCGTCGCCGAGGCCCGGCAGCTGGCCTGGCTGGTGGACCGCCCCAACGTGATGATCAAGATCCCGGCGACCAAGGCAGGTCTGCCGGCGATCACCGAGGTGATCGGCGCGGGCATCAGCGTGAACGTGACGCTGATCTTCTCGCTGGAGCGCTACCGCGAGGTGATGGACGCCTACATCGCCGGCCTGGAGCAGGCGCAGGCGGCCGGTCTCGACCTGTCGGCCATCCACTCGGTCGCGTCCTTCTTCGTCTCCCGTGTCGACTCCGAGATCGACAAGCGGCTGACGCTGCTGGGCACGGACGAGGCCCTCGCCCTGAAGGGCAGGGCGGCCCTGGCCAACGCGCGGCTGGCCTACGAGGCGTACGAACAGGTATTCGCCGGGCCGCGCTGGCAGGCCCTGGGCGGTGCCCGTGCGAACCGGCAGCGCCCCCTTTGGGCCTCCACCGGTGTGAAGGACCCCGCTTACAAGGACACCCTGTACGTGGACGAACTGGTCGCCCCCGGCACGGTCAACACCATGCCGGAGGCCACGCTGAACGCCGTCGCCGACCACGGTGACGTCCAGGGCGACACCGTCACCGGCGGTTACGCCCAGGCGCGCGCCGACCTGGCGGCCGTCGAGCGGCTCGGCATTTCCTACGACGAGGTGGTGCGGCAACTGGAGGACGAAGGCGTCGCCAAGTTCGAGGTGGCCTGGCAGGACCTGCTGGACGCGGTCACCAAGTCCTTGAACAGCAAGGGAGTTGACGCGGAATGACTGAGGGCATCCCCCAGACGGCCGAGCAGGAGACCATCGGGACCAAGGAGGACAAGGAGGCCCGGGCGGCGCAGGAGGCCGCCGGGGTCGAGCAGACCGGGGTGAGCGGCCGGGCCGCACCGCGCCCGCAGTACGCCGGCACCGACTTCGACAATCCCCTGCGCGACCCGCGCGACCGCCGTCTGCCCAGGATCGCGGGCCCGTCCGGGCTCGTCATCTTCGGTGTGACCGGTGACCTGTCCCGCAAGAAGCTGATGCCGGCGGTGTACGACCTGGCCAACCGCGGCCTGCTGCCGCCGGGCTTCTCGCTGGTGGGTTTCGCCCGCCGGGACTGGGAGGACCAGGACTTCGCGCAGGTGGTGCACGACGCGGTCCGGGAGCACGCGCGGACCCCGTTCCGCGAGGAGGTCTGGCAGCAGCTCGCCGAGGGCATGCGGTTCATCCCGGGCGACTTCGACGACGACACGGCGTTCAAGCAGCTGCGCTCCGCCGTGGAGGAGCTGGACGCCTCCCGGGGCACCAGCGGCAACTACGCCTTCTACCTCTCGGTGCCGCCGAAGTTCTTCCCCAAGGTCGTCCAGCAGCTGAAGAAGCACAAGCTGGCCGACGCCCAGGAGGGCTCCTGGCGCCGCGCGGTCATCGAGAAGCCGTTCGGCCACGACCTCGACAGCGCCTGCGAGCTGAACGCGATCGTGCACGACGTGTTCGACCCGGAGCAGGTCTTCCGCATCGACCACTACCTGGGCAAGGAGACCGTCCAGAACATCCTGGCGCTGCGCTTCGCCAACCAGATGTTCGAGCCGATCTGGAACCGGTCGTACGTCGACCACGTGCAGATCACCATGGCCGAGGACATCGGCATCGGCGGCCGCGCAGGGTACTACGACGGCATCGGCGCCGCCCGTGACGTCATCCAGAACCACCTCCTGCAGCTGATGGCGCTCACCGCGATGGAGGAACCCGCCGCCTTCGACGCGGCGTCGCTGCTCACCGAGAAGCTGAAGGTGCTGCGGGCCGTGCGACTGCCGGAGGACCTGGGCAATCACACCGTGCGCGGGCAGTACGCGGCGGCCTGGCAGGGCGGCACGAAGGTCCGCGGCTATCTGGAGGAGGAGGGCATCGACCAGGCCTCCTCGACCGACACCTACGCCGCGATCAAGCTCCAGGTGGACAACCGCCGCTGGGCGGGCGTGCCGTTCTACCTGCGCACCGGCAAGCGGCTGGGCCGCCGGGTGACGGAGATCGCGGTGGTGTTCCAGCGGGCCCCGCACTCCCCCTTCGACTCCACCGCCACCGAGGAGCTGGGCTCCAACGCGATCGTCATCCGCGTCCAGCCGGACGAGGGCATGACGGTGCGGTTCGGCTCCAAGGTGCCGGGTACGTCGATGGAGATCCGGGACGTGACGATGGACTTCGCCTACGGCGAGTCGTTCACCGAATCGAGCCCCGAGGCGTACGAACGGCTGATCCTGGACGTCCTCCTGGGCGACGCCAACCTGTTCCCCCGTCACCAGGAAGTGGAAGAGTCCTGGAAGATCCTCGACCCGATCGAGCAGTACTGGGCCACGCACGGCCGGCCCGCGCAGTACGTCTCGGGCAGTTGGGGACCCGCGGAAGCCGACGAGATGCTCGCACGAGACGGACGGAGCTGGCGCAGGCCATGAAGATCGACCTGACCGACACCACGGCAAGCAAGATCAACAAGGCGCTGGTGCAGGGCCGCCGCGCCATCGGCACGCCCGCCGTGGGCATGGTCCTGACGATGGTGATCGTCACGGACGAGGAGAACGCCTACGACGCGATCAAGGCGGCCGAGGAGGCCTCGCACGAGCACCCCTCGCGCACCCTGGTCGTCATCAAGCGGCACGCCCGCACCCCGCGCGACCGCACCCAGTCCCGGCTGGACGCCGAGGTCCGGGTCGGCGCCGACGCGGGCACCGGCGAGACGGTGGTGCTGCGGACCTACGGCGAGGTGTCCGAGCACGCCGACTCGGTGGTGCTGCCGCTGCTGCTGCCGGACGCGCCGGTGGTGGTGTGGTGGCCGATGGAGGCGCCGGAGGTGCCCTCGAAGGACCCGCTCGGGGCGCTGGCCCAGCGGCGCATCACCGACCTGTACGCGGTGGAGAACCCCCTGGAGATGCTGGAGACCCGGGTCCGCTCCTACGCGCCCGGTGACACCGACCTCGCCTGGACCCGGCTGACGCCCTGGCGTTCGATGCTGGCGGCGGCGCTGGACCAGGCCCGGGCGAAGGTGATCTCGGCGGCCGTGGAGGCCGAGGCCGAGAACCCGGCCGCCGAGCTGCTGGCCCGCTGGCTGGAGGCGCGGCTGCACGTCCGGGTCGACCGGGTGGTCACCGCCGGGCCGGTCGTGACGGCGGTCCGCCTGGGCACGGAGAACGGCGAGATCGTCATCGACCGCCCCGAGGGACCGCTGGCCACGCTGACCCTGCCCGGCCAGCCCTCCCGCACCCTCGCCCTGAAGGTCCGTGCCACCTCCGAGCTCATCGCCGAGGAGCTGCGGCGCCTCGACGCGGACGAGATGTACGCCATCGCCCTGAACGGCGAGGCAACCGAGGAGACCCCTGCTCATGTCTGACTCCCCCTCCGGCTCCCCCAAGCTCACCCGGCGGCCCGAGTGGACCGCCCTGGAGGACCACCGCAAGGACGCCCTGCCGCAGCCGGACCTGCGTGAGCTGTTCGCGGCGGACCCGGGGCGCGCCGAGCGCTACGTCGTGCATGTGGGCGACCTGCGCATCGACTACTCCAAGCACCTGGTCACCGACGAGACGCTGGCCCTGCTCCAGGAGCTGGCCGCCGCCACCGACGTGTTCGGGCTGCGGGACGCCATGTTCCGCGGCGAGAAGATCAACGTCACCGAGAACCGGGCCGTGCTGCACACCGCGCTGCGCGCCCCGCGGGACGCGGTGATCGAGGTCGACGGCGAGAACGTCGTCCCGGGTGTGCACGCCGTGCTCGACAAGATGGCCGCCTTCGCGGACCGGGTGCGCTCGGGTGAGTGGACCGGTCACACCGGCAAGCGGATCCGCAACGTCGTCAACATCGGCATCGGCGGCTCGGACCTGGGCCCGGCGATGGCCTACGAGGCGCTGCGGCCGTTCACGGCCCGGGAGCTGACGTTCCGCTTCGTGTCGAACGTGGACGGCGCCGACCTCCACGAGGCCACCCGCGACCTGGACCCGGCGGAGACGCTGTTCATCGTCGCGTCCAAGACCTTCACCACGATCGAGACCATCACGAACGCGACCTCGGCGCGCTCCTGGCTGCTCGAAGGGCTCGGCGGTGACGAGAAGGCGGTCGCCAAGCACTTCGTGGCGCTGTCCACGAACGCCGAGAAGGTCGCCGACTTCGGCATCGACGTCGACAACATGTTCGAGTTCTGGGACTGGGTCGGCGGCCGCTACTCGTACGACTCCGCGATCGGCCTGTCCCTGATGATCGCGATCGGCCCGGACCGCTTCCGGGAGATGCTCGACGGCTTCCGCATCGTCGACGAGCACTTCCGCAACGCCCCCGCCGAGGCCAACGCCCCGCTCATCATGGGCCTGCTGGGCATCTGGTACGGCAACTTCCACGGCGCCCAGTCGCACGCGGTCCTGCCGTACAGCCACTACCTGTCGAAGTTCACCGCTTACCTCCAGCAGCTCGACATGGAGTCCAACGGCAAGTCGGTGGACCGCGACGGCCGTCCCGTGCAGTGGCAGACGGGGCCGGTGGTGTGGGGTACGCCCGGTACCAACGGGCAGCACGCCTACTACCAGTTGATTCATCAGGGCACGAAGCTCATCCCGGCCGACCTGATCGGCTTCGCACAGCCCGTCGCCGAGCTGGGCGACGAACTGAAGGCACAGCACGATCTGCTCATGGCCAATCTGTTCGCGCAGGGGCAGGCGCTCGCCTTCGGCAAGACCGCCGAGGAGGTGCGGGCCGAGGGCGTGCCCGAGGAGCAGGTGCCGCACCGCACGTTCCAGGGCAACCGCCCCACCACAACGATCCTGGCCACCGAACTGACCCCGTCGGTCCTCGGCCAGCTGGTCGCCCTCTACGAGCACAAGGTGTTCGTGCAGGGCGCGGTCTGGAACATCGACTCCTTCGACCAGTGGGGCGTCGAGCTCGGCAAGGTGCTCGCCAAGCGCGTCGAGCCCGCCCTGACCGAGGGCGCAGAGGTCCCCGGTCTCGATCCGTCCACGGCCGCGCTGGTGGCCGCCTACCGCAATCTTCGGGAAGTGAACTGACATGCAGATCGGTCTTGTGGGTCTCGGCAAGATGGGCGGCAACATGCGCGAGCGCCTGCGCAACGCCGGCCACACCGTCATCGGCTACGACACCAACCCGGACAAGTCCGACGTCGCCAGCCTGGCCGACCTCGTCAACGAGCTGGAGGCGCCGCGCACGGTCTGGGTCATGGTCCCGGCCGGCGACCCCACCCAGCACGTCATCGACCGTCTGGCGGACCTGCTCAAGCCGTACGACACGGTGGTCGACGGCGGCAACTCCCGCTGGACGGACGACGAGAAGCACGCCGAGGAGCTGAGCAAGCGCGGCATCGGCTTCGTCGACGCGGGCGTCTCCGGCGGCGTGTGGGGCCTGAAGAACGGCTACGCCCTGATGGTCGGCGGCGAGAAGGAGTACGTCGACCGGCTCCGGCCGATCTTCGAGGCGCTCAAGCCGGAGGGCCCGTACGGCTTCGTCCACGCGGGCAGCGTGGGCGCCGGGCACTTCGCGAAGATGGTCCACAACGGCATCGAGTACGCGATGATGCAGGCCTACGCCGAGGGCTGGGAGCTGCTGGAGGCCGTGGACTCGGTGGACAACGTCCGCGAGGTGTTCCGCTCCTGGCAGGACGGCACCGTCATCCGCTCCTGGCTGCTGGACCTCGCGGTCAACGCCCTCGACGAGGACGAGCACCTGGAGGGTCTGCGGGGCTACGCCCAGGACTCCGGCGAGGGACGCTGGACCGTGGAGGCCGCGATCGACAACTCCGTGCCGCTGCCCGCGATCACCGCCTCCCTCTTCTCCCGGTTCGCCTCCCGGCAGGACGACTCGCCGCAGATGAAGATGATCGCGGCGCTGCGCAACCAGTTCGGCGGCCACGCCGTCGAGTCCGCGAAGAAGGCGTAGGACGTGGGAGATCTGCTGCTGGTCCGCCACGGCGAGACGGAGTGGAGCCGGAGCGGACAGCACACCAGCTTCACCGACCTGCCCCTCACCCCGAACGGCGAGGAGCAGGCCAAGTCGCTGGCTCCGCTCCTGGCGGGCCGTTCCTTCGCACTGGTCCTCACCAGCCCGCTCGGCCGCGCGGTGCGCACCGCCGAACTCGCGGGCGTGACGGGGACCGTGCGGGACGCGGACCTGCACGAGTGGTACTACGGCGCCTACGAGGGCGTCACCTCCGAGGAGATACACCGCACCCGCCCGGACTGGGACTTGTGGACCGACGGCGGCCCGCCCGGCCCCGACGGCAAACCGGGCGAGTCCCCCGAGGAGGTCGGCGAGCGCGCCGACCGGGTGCTGTCCCGGGTGGCCGGCGCGCTGCCCGAGGGCGATGTGCTCCTGGTGGCGCACGGCCACTTCCTCCGCGTCCTGACCGCCCGCCGGCTGGGCCTGCCGCCGTCGGAGGGCCGGCTGTTCCGGCTGGAGACGGGCACGGTCTGCCGGCTCTCGACCGAGCACGGGCGGCCCGTGATCGCGGAGTGGAACACCAGGGCGTGAACACCACCGCGTAACCGGCCCCGGCCGGAGGTGAGTTGACAGCCTCCGGCCGGGCCCGTCAGAGTCCCCGCTGATGGAGATCGAGGACATGACACCCGCCGAGGAGCGGGTGTGGCGCGCCTTTCCGCGCGGGCAGGACGTGGACTTCCGCGAGCCGGCGGACGAGGACACGGTGCGGGGCGCGGACTGGGGACCCGAACGGACCGTACGGGCGGCCGTGTTGCGGGCCCTGCTGCTGAGCGCCCCGCAGGAGGACGGGGAGACGGCCGCCCTCCGGCTGGCGGGCGCGCGGATCACGGGCGTGCTGGACCTCAAGTACGGAGAGGTCGACCACGCCGTGCGCCTCAGCGGCTGCCACTTCGAGGACGTCCCCGTCCTGTACGGGGCGCGGCTGCGTCAGCTGAACCTGCGCGAATCCGCCCTGCCCGGGCTGGACGCCGCCACCCTCCGCGTGGACGGTGTGCTGCGCCTGTCGGACTGCCTGTTCGAGGGGCCCGTCCGGCTCGGCGGGGCGCAGATCTCCGGGGCGCTCTTCATGGACAGGGCCGAGATCGACGAACGGCCCACCGATCAGCCCGCGCTCCAGCTCAACCACGTGACCATCGGCGACGGCCTGTCGGCGCAGGACCTGCGCACCCGCGGCGAGGTACGCCTGACGGGCGCCTCGGTCGCCGGGACGATCGACCTCAACCGGGCACGGCTGGAGGCCGGCACCGGTCAGGCCGCCCTCGACGCGGAGACGCTCACGGTGGAGGGCGACGTCCTGCTGCGCGACATGGACGTCCTCGGCTGGATCGGCCTGCGCGGCGCCCGGATCGCGGGCCGCCTCGACCTCTCCCACGCCCGGCTGGCGAACCCCGGTGACACGGCACTGCGCGCCAGCAGCTGCGCCGTCGGGGAACTCTGGCTGCGCAGGAGCCCGCCCATGGCAGGCGCCCTCAACCTGCGCCGCGCCCAGCTGGACGTCCTGTTCCTCGAACCGGACGTGGTCCCCGGGGAGGTCCTGCTCAACAGCCTCGTCTACACCTCCCTCACCCCGCACGAACCCGCCGAGCGGCGCCTGGCGATGCTGGAGCGGGACCGTGAGGGCTATGTCCCGCACGCCTACGAGCAGTTGACCGCGGCCTACCGCCGGATCGGCGACGACGACGCCGCCCGCGTCGTCCAGCTCGCCAAGCAGCGTCGCCGCCGCGCCACCCTGCCGTGGTACGGCCGGCTGTGGGGCTACGTCCAGGACGCGGCCGTCGGCTACGGCTTCCGGCCCCTGCGCGCCGCCGGCTGGCTGGTGTCGCTGCTGGCGATCGGCTCCCTGACCTACGCGCTGCACCACCCCCAGCCGCTGAAGGCGGACGAGGCCCCGCAGTTCAACCCGGTCTTCTACACGCTCGACCTGCTGCTGCCGGTGATCTCCTTCGGGCAGGAGGGCGCGTTCGCCCCCACCGGCGGCTACCAGTGGCTCTCCTACACCCTGGTGCTCACGGGCTGGATCCTGGCCACGACGGTCGTCACCGGCATCACTCGGTCGGTCAGCCGCCAGTGAGTGCCCGTGCCGTGTGCTGTGCCGCCAGCCGGACGGGGGCGTTCGGGGCGCCGTAGCCCCGGTAGCCCTCGTCGCGCTGGACCAGTTCGAAGAAGACCCGGCCGACGGTGCGGGTGTAGCAGTGGCGGAAGACGCCGTGGGCGTCGCGGTCGTAGAGGATGCCGAGGTCGCGGTAGGTCTCCAGCTCGCCGTCGGCGAACTCGAAGCGGGCGGCGAGATCGTCGTAGTAGTTCGCCGGGACGGGCAGCAGAGCGCCGCCGGCGTCCCGGAAGCGGCGGGCCGAGGCGACCACGTCGTCGGTGGCCAGGGCGATGTGCTGCGCGTGGACGGTGTCGTCCGTGGGCGCGGGGCCGACGGTGAGGGCGATCCGGACGCT
The DNA here is from genome assembly GCF_055562795.1 of Streptomyces sp. NPDC016851. NCBI lineage: Bacteria > Bacillati > Actinomycetota > Actinomycetes > Kitasatosporales > Streptomycetaceae > Streptomyces > Streptomyces sp. NPDC016851. Next base: position 46,704 of record NZ_JBVHEP010000010.1, on the reverse strand, counting down.
GCCGTCGGCGTTGGTGACGGCACGGCTGCGGAGCAGGCCGTAGGGGTCGGCGACGTCCACGCTCTCCTGGGCTTGGAGGCCGAGCACACCGTGGTGGAAGAGGGCCGCCTCGTCGAAGTGGTGCCAGGGCTGGGTGAGGGCGAGATGGTCGATGCCGCGGACGGTCGTGGGCGCGGGTGCCGAATCCGTGTCCTCGAAGTCGGCCCGCCAGTCGGGCAGGTCCGGACGGCCGGTGGCGCAGAAGAAGAGCTCCGTGCCGTCGGGGGCGGCGACCGCGTCGAGCGGGGCGTCCTCGGGTGCCAGGCGGCGCGGCAGGACAGGCGCCAGCAGCGCCTCGGCACGCCGGGCCGCCTCGGCGGGGTCCGGTGACTCCAGCCCGATGGCGGCGAGCTGGGTGCCGTCGCGGCGGACCATCGGCCCGGTGTTGACGAGGATCCGGGCGTCCCCCTGCTCCCACAGGGCGACGGGCTTGCCGCGGTGGCGGGCGGTGCGCGCGAAGCCGAGGGCGCCGAGCAGGGCGGTGAGGGGTTCGGCGTCGGGCGTGACCAGCTCGGCGAAGGCGATGCCGGTGGGGACGACGGGCTCGGGCAGGGCGGCCCGGCCCACCGTCTCCTGGAGGACCAGCAGGGAACGCCGGGCGTCGACGGCGGTGGGACCGGCCTCGGCCTGCCGGAAGACGTCGTTGAAGACCTCCAGGGAGAGCGGGCCGTCGTAGCCGGTGCGCAGGACGTGGCGCACCAGGCCGGCGACGTCGAAGCCGCCCTGGCCGGGGAAGCAGCGGTAGTGGCGGCTCCACTGGAGGACGTCCATGGCGAGCAGCGGGGCGTCGGCGAGCTGGAGGAAGAAGATCTTCTCGCCGGGGATGTCCTCGATGCCCTTGGGGTCCGAGCCGCGCGAGAGGATGTGGAAGCTGTCCAGGCAGGTGCCGAGGGCGGGATGCCCGGTCGACTCGACGATGCGCCAGGCGTGGTCGTACGTGCTGACGTGCCGGCCCCAGGCCAGGGCTTCGTAGGCCACCCGGATGCCGGACTCCTGGGCCAGGCCGGCGAGCCGGCTCAGCTGTTCGGCGGCGAGGGCGTCGTCGTCCACCGCCCGCGGGGAGACGCTGGAGCAGACGAGGACGGTGTCGGCGCCGAGCCTGCGCATCAGCTCGAACTTGTGCCGGGCCCGCCGCAGGTTCCGGGCGAACTCGTCCTCGGGGACGGCCTCGATGTCCCGCATCGGCTGGTACAGGTCGATGGAGAGGCCGAGGTCGGCGCAGCGGGCGCGGATCTCCTCGGGGGTGAGGGGGCTGGCCAGCAGGTCGTTCTCGAAGATCTCCACTCCGTCAAAGCCGGCCCGGGCGGCGGCCGTGAGCTTCTCGGTGAGGGATCCGCTGAGGGAGACGGTGGCGATGGACGTACGCACGTGGGTACCTCTCTTCAGTTCGATGCCCCTACGGCTCCGGCCAGTTCGGTCAGGTCCGCCAGCATCCGCGCGGCGTCGGGTTCCCGTCCGGTGAACAGGCGGAACGCGTCGGCGGCCTGGAAGGCGGCCATGCCGCCGCCGTCGAGGGTGGCGCAGCCCAGCGCGCGGGCGGTGCGCAGCAGTTCGGTCTCCAGCGGGCGGTAGACGACCTCGGCGACCCACAGCCGGGGGTGGAGCAGTTCGGCGGGCAGCGGCAAGCCGGGGTGGGCCGCCATGCCGGTGGGCGTGGCGTGGACGATGCCGTCGGCCTGCGCGAGCAGCCGCGCCTGCCGGTCCGGGGCCGCGGCGGCGGCACGGTCCGGGCCGAAGGCACGATTCAGGGAGTCGGCCAGGGCGGAGGCCCGTTCGGGCAGGGCGTCGACGACGGTGACGCGCTCGGCGCCGAGGGTGAGCAGGGCGTGCGCGACGGCCGCGCCCGCGCCGCCGGCGCCCAGCTGCACGATGCGCTCCAGCGGCGCGTCGGGCAGCCCGCGCGCGAAGGACGCGGCGAAGCCGGTGACGTCCGTGTTGTGGCCGACGGCCCGGCCGTCCTCGAAGACGACGGTGTTCACCGCGCCCAGCGCCTCGGCCTGCGGCGCGAGCGCGTCCAGGTGCTCGATGACGAGCTGCTTGCAGGGGTGCGTGATGTTGAGCCCGTCGAACCCCAGGTCGCGGGCGGCCCGCACCAGATCGCCCACGGCCTCGGGCTCCACCCCGAGCGGGTCGATGTCGATCAGCCGGTACAGCAGGCGCAGGCCCTGCCGGTCGCCCTCCCCCTCGTGGAGTGCCGGGCTGAGCGACGGGCCGATACCGGAACCGATCAGTCCGACGAGATACGAGTCCTTGGGCACACGGGCCTCCCGAGCGGCTCACTAATGTACGAACTAGTACGTTAGCTATATCAGCCGAGCTCGACCACGGGAAGGCCCCGGTGGGATCCGGCCCCTGCTCCTAGAATCACCGGCACCGGCCCCTCCGCCCGAAGGAACCTGATGACCAGCGTCGAAGAACCGGCCCGTCCCGGCGAGCGCGAGCGCGTCCGTGACGCCACCCGCACCCAGGCCGAGATCCTCGACGTCGCCACGCAGGAGTTCGCCCGGGCCGGCTACGACGGGGCCCGCGTGGACGAGATCGCCGCCCGCACCCGCACCACGAAGCGGATGATCTACTACTACTTCGGCGGCAAGGAACAGCTGTTCACGGCCGTGCTGGAACGGGCCTACGGCGTGATCCGGGAGGCCGAGCAGCAGCTCGACGTCGAGCACCTGGACCCGGTGGCGGCCATCCGGCGCCTGGCCGAGGTGACCTTCGACCACCACGAGCAGCACCCGGACTTCATCCGCCTGGTCAGCATCGAGAACATCCACGAGGCGCAGCACATCGCCGCTTCCGAGAAGCTGGCGAGGATCGGCTCCCCCGCCCTGGACGTGATCCGCCGCATCCTGGAGGAAGGCCGCAGGTCAGGGCTGTTCACGGCGGAGGTCGACGCCGTCGACCTGCATGCGATGATCTCCTCCTTCTGCTTCTTCCGGGTCTCCAACCGGCACACCTTCGGCGCGCTGTTCGGCCGCGACCTGGTCGACCCGGCACAGCGCGCGCACTACCGCGCGATGCTGGGCGACATGGTGATCGCCTATCTGACGGCGGAGCGCGCGGCGGACTGACCGTCCGGCACCGAAGGCCCGCCGCGCGACCCCTTGACACCGACGGCACACCGGCGCAGCATCCCTAGCCACCGCCTACTAACTATCCAGTGGGTTAATTAGAGCCGCGATCCGGCACTTCCCCCTTCGCTCGTCCTTGCTCGTCCTTCGCTCGTCCTTCTGTTCACTCCGCCTAGGGTGGAGCCGCCAAAGGAGCCGCCGTGTCCGTCCCCGCCACGCCCCCAGGGGCCGCCGCCCCGCCCGGTCAGCCCAGGAAAGCAGCGACCGCCGCCTGGATCGGCAGCGCGCTGGAGTACTACGACTTCTTCATCTACGGCAGCGCCGCCGCGCTGATCTTCCCCGAGGTGTTCTTCGACGAGTCGGACCCGGCCACCGCGACCCTGCTGTCGCTGGCCACGTTCGGCGTCGCGTACGCCGCCCGCCCGGTCGGCGCGCTGGTCCTCGGCCACTTCGGCGACAAGCTCGGCCGCAAGAAGATCATGGTCTTCACGCTGATGCTGATGGGCCTGTCGACGTTCCTGATCGGCTGCCTGCCGACCCGGGACCAGGTCGGCACGCTCGCCCCGGTCCTGCTCGTGCTGTGCCGGGTGCTCCAGGGCATCTCGGCGGCGGGCGAACAGGCCAGCGCCAATTCCATGACGCTGGAACACGCTCCGCCGGGCCGGCGCGGCTTCTTCACCAGCTTCACCCTCAGCGGCACGCAGGGCGGCCAGCTGCTGGCCACGCTGGTCTTCATCCCGGTCGCCGCGATGCCCGAGGACCAGTTGCTGTCCTGGGGCTGGCGGGTGCCGTTCTGGCTGAGCGTCGCGGTCGCCGTCGTCGGCTACGTCATCCGCCGCAAGCTGGACGAGACGCCGGCCTTCGCCCAGCAGGCCGCTGAGCAGGGTGTCGTCAAAATGCCGCTGGTGGTGCTGCTGCGCGAGCACTGGGCGGACGTGCTGCGGGTGATCGGGGGCGCGCTCATCGCCTCGGTCAGCACCATCTTCACGGTGTGGGCGCTGGCGTACGCCACGAGCGACGCGGTCGGCATGTCGCGCACCGCCATGCTGTGGGTGGGCGCCCTGGCCAACCTCGTCGCACTCGCCGCGATCCCGCTGTGGGCCACCCTGTCCGACCGGATCGGCCGCCGCCCGGTGTTCCTGATCGGCGCGGCCGGCAGCGCGGTGACGATGTTCCTGTACCTGTGGGCCGTCTCCACGGGCTCCTACCCGCTGACGTTCGTGCTGGGCATCCTCTGCTTCGGCGTGGTCTACAGCGCCGCGAACGGCGTGTGGCCCGCCTTCTACGGCGAGATGTTCACGACCCGAGTCCGGCTGTCCGGCGTGGCCATCGGCACGCAGATCGGCTTCGCGGCGGCCGGCTTCGCGGTGACGTTCGCCGCGCGGATCGCGGGGCCGGGCGGCGACGACTGGTCGGCGGTGGCCCTGTTCACGGCGGCCCTGTGCGTGCCGCCGGTCATCGCCGCGCTGTCGGCCCGCGAGACGCACCGGGTTCCGACGGAGGGTCTGGGCGTACGCCCGGCCCGGGCGACCACGGAGCCGGAGAAGGTGACGGCCTGAGCCACTCCCCGCCGGGTCCTCTCGGGCCCGGCGGGGTCCCGTCAGCTGTTGGACCAGGCCCGGCGGCACAGCACCAGGCGATAGCCGTCGGGGTCCTCGAGGGTGACGCCCCACTCGTTCCAGTAGGGGTTGGGGGATTCGACCCGCTTGCCGCCGTGCCGCTCCAAGCGGGCGATCAGCTCGTCCGGGACCGGGTCGTCGGCGTAGACGACCAGCAGGTCCTCCTCGGTGGGGCGGGGCTCCACCGGCCGGGCGGACTCGTACACGAGCTCCAGATGCCAGTCGGCGTCGGGCCAGCCGAGCATCAGCAGGTCGTGGTGGCCCGGTTCGGATCCGCCCTCGGACCGCCACACGACACTCAGCCCGAGCCCCTCGCGCCAGAACCGCTCGGCCGCCGCGAGGTCGCGGGAGGGGCGGGCGATCCGGATGTGACTGCGACCGTTCACGGGCATGGCGACCTCTTCTCGTGGCGTCCTGGTCTGCGGCGGTGATCCGCCTCGCAGCCTAGGAAGCCTGCCGCCGCCTGACATCGGCCATCGGCCCTGCGTCCCGGAACCTAGGCCTTGGCGTGCGCGAGCCGGTTCAGGTTGCCGTTCCTGTGTGCTGTTGCCGCTCCTGCGTGATGTTGCCGTTCCCACGTGATGTTGCCGTTCCTACGTGATCACGCATGGTTCCTGCACGAGGATGGGGTCTGAGGCGGTCCGGTCGGGGTATGCCGGATCTCACCTCGACGAGCGCGACGGAGGATGAGCGATGGCACAGCTGCGGCAAGAGGCCGACCCGGGTGAGGCCGGGCTGGATCTAAAGGCGCTGAGCCGCCTGGACCGGCACTTCGCCGGTCTCGTCGACGAGGGCCGGCTGCCGGGCTTCCTCGTGTCCGTCGCCCGCGGCGGACGCGTCGCCCACCTCACGACGCACGGCCTGCGCGACCTCGCGGCCGGGCGCCCCGTCGAGCCGGACACGCTGTGGCGGGTCTACTCCATGACGAAACCGGTCACCGCGGTCGCCGCGCTGCTGCTGGTGGAGGAGGGCCGGCTGTCACTGGACGACCCGGTCGCCGACCACCTGCCGGCCTTCGCGAACCCCCGGGTCTACGTCGAGGGCTCGGGCGCCGATGTCAGAACCCGCCCGGCCACCGGCCCCATACTCGTCCGGCACCTGATGACCCACACCTCGGGCCTGACCTTCGGCTTCTACCACGCCCACCCGGTGGACGCCCTGTACCGCGAGGCCGGCCTGGAGTCGTCGGTGCGGCCGGGCGCGGACCTGGCCGAGACGATCGAGCTGTACGCGAGTCTGCCGTTGCAGTTCGAGCCGGGCACGCAGTGGAACTACTCGGTGGCGAGCAACGTCCTGGGCCGGGTCGTCGAGGTCGTGTCGGGGCAGCCGCTCGACGTGTTCTGCGCCGAGCGGGTCTTCGGCCCGCTCGGCATGACGGACGCGGGGTTCCACGTCACGGACGAGCAGGCGCCCCGGCTGTCCGAGATGTACGGGGAGAAGGAGGGCGGCGGCATCGAGCGGATCGCCGGGCTGCCGCTGCGCGGCGGCCGGCCGCGGTTCCTGTCCGGCAGCGGCGGCATGGTGGCCTCCGCCCACGACTACCACCGCTTCATGGAGATGCTGCGCCGCCGGGGCGAGCTCGACGGCGTCCGGCTGCTCGCCCCTGAGACGGTGGACCTGATGACCCGCAACCACCTGCCCGGCGACGCCGATCTGCGTGCCTTCGGCAGCCGCCCGGCCCACGACGAGCCCGGCAACGACGGGGTCGGCTTCGGGCTCAACGTCTCCGTGGTGATCGACCCGTCCCGCACCCAGGCGCCCTCCGGCCTCGGCGCCTACGGCTGGAGCGGCGTGGCCACGACGACGTTCTGGGTCGACCCGGGCCGCGACCTGACGGTGCAGTTCATGACACAGGTGCGGCCCAGGACCTCGCACACGGTCTTCCGGGACCTCAAGAAGTTCATCCACGAGGCCGTGTCGGGCTGACCCCCGCTACTGGTCGACGCGGAGTGTGAACTCGACGCCGTCCCGGGCGAGTTCGCTCAGCCACTGTTCGGACCGGGCCGCTGTCCCGGCGGCCCGGTTCAGGCCCGGCGGGAGGGAGCCGTCCAGGACGTGGCGGACGCCCAGGGCGAGGGTGCGCGAGACGCAGCGGGCCATCGCGCTCTCCCGCGCGTCGCCCACCAGGTCCAGGAGGTAGCCGCCCGCCCAGGCCTGCCCGGTCCCGGCCCGCACGTCCAGCGACACGGCGAGGACGACCCGGTCACGGTCGTCGTCCGTGGTGGGGTACGCTGCGGCCAACTCCTGGGCCAGGGCGGTGATCCGCGCGTCGTCGCCCCGCTTCAGCTCCTCGAAGACGCCGTCCCAGGCGCGCAGCCAGCCCTCCAGGCGCAGGGTGCCGCGGACGAACGTGCGCGGTGTCCAGGCGTCCGGCAGTCCGTACTGTGCGACGAAGGGGACACTGTCGCGGTTGGGGTAGACCTCGAAGGTCTCCCCGTCGACGACGTGCCGCCGGGTCGCCTCCCACGGGCGGCCGGCCACCGTCTCGGCGCCGCCCTCGATGTAACGGGCCGGGGAACGCAGGGCGTTGAGGACCCCCGCCGGTGCCCAGCTGAACCGGTACGTGAAGTCGTTCGGGACGGCGGGGACGCCACCGCAGTACGAGGTGAGGCTGTACGAGGCGGGCGTCTCGTCCCCGACGGCCTCCCGCGCGCGGGCGACGAGGGCGTGGGCGAAGAGATGGTCGATGCCCGGGTCGAGCCCGGCCTCGGTCAGGACGACGACCCCGGCCTTCTCCGCGGTGGGCACCTGGTCGAGGACCGCCTGGGACACATAGCTGGAGCAGGCGAAGTGCGCGCCGAGCCGGACGCACTCGGCGAGCAGCGGCGCGTGTTCCGTGGCGGGCAGCATGGACACCACGACGTCACCGGGCGCCAGTTCGGCGGCGAGGGCGGGCAGCGTGTACGCGCGGGGCTCGGCGCGGCCGGCGAGGCCCAGCCGGTCGAGGGCGTCGGCCGCGCGGCTCTCGGTGCGGTGCCAGAGCCGTACGCGCTCGGCGGTGTCGCACAGGGCGGCCAGACCGCTGCCCGTGGACAGGCCGGCGCCGATCCAGTGGACGGTGCCGCTCGCGGGGACCGGGTCAGTGGTCACGGGTCTCCCCCTGGTCGAGGCCGTGTTCGCGGCATGCCTGACGGAACCGGTCCAGGCAGCGTCCCCAGGGACCGGTGACGCCGAAGTCGAGCAGGTGGGGCAGGAGGGCGGCGGAGAAGTCGGCGCTGGACTCCAGCGGCAGCAGGGAGGGCAGGTTGTCGATGGCGATCAGGTCGAGCGGCGGGTCCTCGCGCAGCCGGCGGACCGGCTCGTCCCAGTCGGTGGTCTCGTCGTACACCGGAAGGACGTTGAGCGGGGAGCCGACGTCGCACGTGACGTCGCACAGGGTGCGCAGGCGGCGGCCTGGGGTGTCGAGGTCCTGCTCGCGGAGGAAGGGCGGGACCGGGCTGGTGGCGAGCACCGCGTTCACCATCACGTCGTGCTCCAGCAGGGCGCGGCGGTCCAGGTCGCGGGTCTCGGCGAGGTCCCAGCAGGTCGGGTCCGCACCGGCGGAGGCGAAGGCCATCCGGGCGCCGCGGCCGCTGCGTCCCAGGGCGCCGATGACGAGGCCGGTGAACTCGGCGTCGTCATCGGCGGGCTTCAGCGTCTCGTCCAGGGCCGCCTTCGTCGTGGGCGTCAGCGGTGCCCGCAGCCGGTCGCGGTGCTGGAGCACGGCGAGGGCCGCGCCCAGGTAGCCGGCCCAGAACCCGAAGGCGGCGAGGCGCCGCCCGGTGTCGTCGACCAGGTACTCCAGGTCGAACAGCGCCCCGCCCCCGGCGGCGAACCGGCGCAGCAGGCCGGCCGCCCCGGGCTGGCCCTTGTAGGCGTGGCCGAAGAAGATGTGCCGGTGCGTCAGCTCGGCCGGTTCCTCGGGCAGTTCCTTCAGGCCGAGCACGACGGCGTCCGGCGGGGCCGACACCCAGGAGCCGGCGGGCGCGACACGGCAGCCGGCCGCCTCGTACTCCTCGGTCGGGAAGACCCGCTGCGGGGAGTCCTCGACGGTCAGTGCCACTCCGTGCTCGACGAGTCGCCGGGCGTCGTCGGGCACGACCGGCGTGCGCCGCTCGGTGGTTCGGGCCTCGTGGCGCAGCCACAGCTGGAGCTCGGTCATACCAGGTGGGCCTCCGGACGTGAGGCGCCGGCCGTGAGGGCCGGCGCTCAAGGGACGGACGTCCCCGCAGCGTACGCGGCCCGCCCGCGGGTCGCGCACGAATGCGCCCAGGTCACGTCGAGGGGCTCCGGATCCGCCCCGGCCTCTCAGGAGGAGCTGACCACCGCGTCGAGGTGGGGCAGGTGGTGGTCGAGGCGCTCCCGCTTGGTCCGCAGATAGGTGATGTTGTTCTCGCACGGCGGGATCAGCAGGGGCACCTGCTCGGCGACCTCGATGCCGTGGTTCACCAGCGCCTCGCGCTTGCGCGGGTTGTTGGACATCAGGCGCACGGAGTTGACGCCCAGGTCGTCGAGGATCCGGGCGGCCACACCGTAGTCACGGGCGTCCACCGGCAGACCGAGGGCGAGGTTGGCCTCGACGGTGTCCAGACCCTCCGCCTGGAGGGCCATCGCGCGCAGCTTGGCGAGCAGGCCGATGCCACGGCCTTCATGCCCTCTGAGGTAGACCACGACACCGGCGCCCTCGGCGACGACCGCGCGCAGGGCGGCGTCGAGCTGGTCGCCGCACTCGCAGTGCTGCGAGCCGAAGGCGTCACCGGTCAGGCACTCCGAGTGCAGCCGGATGAGCACGTCGTCGGTGCCGAGGTCGCCGTAGACCAGCGCGACCTGTTCGTCACCGCGGTCGTGGTCCAGGTAGCCGACCGCCTGGAATTTCCCGTACACGGTGGGCAAGGGCGCATTCACGACGCGTTCCACGCCGGTCCGCTGCGGTGACTTCTTGCCGAGTACGCCAATTTTTTCTGTCATGATTCTCGAGTTCCTAAGCAGAGACGAAAGGCCGTGACGTTATGAGTGACTTGGTGCCGGCGGACACCACGGAAGACGTACGGACGCGGGGCTCCGGTGTCTCACGGCAGGTCGCGGTGCTTCCCGTGGGCAGCTTCGAGCAGCACGGTCCGTATCTTCCGCTGGCGACCGACACGCTCGTCGCCTGTGCCGTCGCGCGGGAGATAGCCGGCGCGTACCCGGTGCACCTCCTTCCTCCGGTGACGATCTCGTGCTCGCACGAGCACGCGGCCTGGCCGGGGACCGTGAGCATCTCCTCGGTGACCCTTCATGCGGTGGTACGGGACATAGCGGCTTCGCTCCGCCGGTCCGGTGTCGACGCCCTGGTGGTGGTCAACGGGCACGGCGGAAACTACGTACTGGGCAACGTCGTTCAGGAATCCTCCGCCCGCGGCGAGCGGATGGCGCTGTTCCCGGCTCCGGAGGACTGGGAGGCGGCGCGGGAGCGGGCGGGTGTGGTCGCCTCGCTGCTCACCGACATGCACGCGGGGGAAATAGAGACCTCCATCCTTCTGCACGCTCATCCCGAAATGCTCCGACCCGGTTATGAGACTTCCGATTTCGTCGCTGACGACCGGCGTCATCTGCTCACCCTCGGCATGTCCGGTTATACCGATTCCGGTGTCATCGGCCGTCCTTCACTGGGTTCGGCGGAAAAGGGGAAGGAACTCCTGGCGAGCCTGGCGGATTCCTTCGGGGCGTATTTCTCGCTGCTGACCTCCGACGGGTAGTCGGACACGGTCGCGGGACCGGGTCCGGGTCCGGGGGCCGGTGAGGCGGACCGGGATCCGGCCCGCAGGCCCGCGTACCAGCGGGCGACCAGCACGATCAGGCCGGGCAGGCTCGCCACGAGGCTGAGCACCCCGTAGACGACCGCGACGGCGAGTCCCCGGCCGGCGCCCAGGCCGGCGGCGCCGAACGCCCAGGCGGTGACGCCCTCCCTCGGTCCCCAGCCGCCGACGTTCAGCGGCAGGCCCATGGCCAGCAGCGCGAGGACCGCGAGCGGCACCAGGACGGCCACGGAGGCGGCGGCCCCGGCGACGTGGGCCGCGAGGACGAACATGGCGACGTAGCCTGCCAGGACGACCACCGAGGAGACGACGACTCCTGGCCCGTTGCGGCGGGACAGCAGCCCTTCGCGGGCCTCGGTGAGCATGGCGCGCAGCGCCCGGCCCCGTCGGGAGGGCGCCGGGCGGTTCATGCGCAGGGCGAGGACGACGGCGACCGCGCCGAGAGCGGCCAGGACCGCGAGCGGGGCGATGTGCCGGGCCTGGGACAGCACCGGGGACGGCATGGTCAGCAGGACCACGGCTCCCAGGGCGAACAACGCGATCTGTCCGGCGGCCCGTTCGAGGACGACGGCCTTCACGCCCCGCCGCACGTCCCCCTCGCTCTGCCCGTGCCGCACCGCCCGGTGCACGTCGCCGAGCACACCGCCGGGCAGCGCCGCGTTCAGGAACAGCGCCCGGTAGTAGTCGGCGACGGCCGGACCGAACGGCAGCCGGATCCTGAGGCTGCGGGCGACGAGCGCCCAGCGCCAGGCGCTGAACACGGTGGTGACGAGCCCGATCCCGAGCGCCAGCAGCACCGACACGGTGTCGATCCGGGCCAGCCCGTCCAGGAAGACGCCGGTGCCGAGCCGCCAGAGGAGTACGCCGAGGATGACGACCCCGGCGAGGGTGCCGAGGTGCGTACGGACCTTGGGGGAGCCGAGGCGTGCCAGGGCGGTACGGATCGGGCGACGACGGGGCGACGAGGCGGCGTCGGCCGCGTTGCCGCAGGGGGTGGCCGACTCGGTCGGCGGAGCCGAGTCACCGCCGGTTTCCGGCAGCCACTCCGCGTCGACGGGCGACGGCCGCTCGCACACGGCCGTCAGCGCGCCCTGCGGCACCTGCGTCGTTCCCGTCGCCTGGGGGCTCATGACGCTCCGCCCGCCGGGCGGTTCAGGGCCAGGAGGTCGGTGTGGTGGACGGTGACGCGCAACTGGCCGGCGGCGCAGGCGGCCAGGCGCTCGGCCAGGTAGGCGTCGGCGCGGGCGCGCAGCTCGGGGCGCTGCTCGACGGCGGCGCCGACCCAGCCGCGCAGCCACTGCTCGGTGAGCGCGGCCTGCTCGGGGCCGAGCCGCCAGGGGCTCGGATGCAGCCGCACCGTCGCGCCGTGCTCGGAGAACGCCTCGGTCGCCGCCGTCACCGCGTCGGGACCGAGCAGACCGTCACGGCGCTGGTGGTCGTTGAACGCCTGGGCGATCTCCGAGTCCAGCGGGTGGGACGGCGTCAGTTCCACCCGGCCGGCGACGGACAGCGTGAGCAGGGCGGGGCAGCCGGCTCCCGCGCAGGCGGCGGCGAGGGCGTCGATCTCCTCGCGGGTGAGGACGTCCAGCAGTGCGGACGCCGTCACCAGGGAGGCGCCGTGCAGGGCGTCCGCGGTGAGGCGGGCGACGTCACCGCGCCGCGTCTCCACGGTGACCCGGCTGCCGTCGGCCGCGGAGCGCGGGGAGGCGACGGCGGCGAAGTGCAGCAGATAGGGGTCGCGGTCGTGCAGGATCCAGTGCTGCGCGCCGTCCAGGCAGGGGGCGAGCCAGCGGCCCATCGAGCCGGTACCGCACCCGAGGTCGTGGATGACGACCCCGCCGGACTTGCCGGGCAGGTTGGCGAGCCGGATCCGCAAGGGGTCGAGCAGATCGTGCGCCCGCGCCGCGGCATCGGCCGGCTCCCGCAACTCCAGCCACTCGGGCGCGTAACGGGGCGGATCGTCCGGATCGGCCTCACGCAGCTTCACGGTGGGCCGCGCCCCGGGACTCACACTGGGCCCGGCACCCGGGATGACCACGTCCGCGGCCTGCCCCGGCCCGGACCGGCCGCTGAGGGCCGAGCCCGCAGGCACGGCGTCCGCCGGCCGGGCGGCCTGCCCAGCGGAGCCCACACCCGGGGCCGCCGCGCCCGCCGACCAGGCGGACGGCCCGCCGGGGCCCACGCCCGGGAGCACCGCATCCGCCGACCGGGCCGACGGGTCGGGCCCGGGCTTCCCGTTCGGGCCCGCGCCCGGAATCACGCCACTCATCGTCTCGGCAGCCTCCCTCGGTCCGGGCTGGGCCGGGATCGTCCCGTTCTGCTGGGTCGTCACCGGGTTCGTCATGCGGCCCTCCGGGGGTCGGTCGGGAGCCGGCGCAGTACCGCCGCCAGGCTCTGTGCGGTCGTCGCCCAGCCGCCGAGGGCGGCGCGGCGGCTGCGGGCGGCGCCCTTGAGGCGACGGCGCACGTCCGCCTCGCCGAACCAGCAGCGCAGTTCCGCGGCGATGGCGGCCGGGTTCTCCGGCGGGACGAGGATGCCGGGCACGCCGCCGTCGGGGGCGCGGCCGACCGCCTCGGGGAGTCCGCCGACGTCCGTGGCCATGACCGGGATGCCGCGCGCCAGGGCCTCGGTCACGGCCATGCCGTACGTCTCGGCGTAGGAGGTGAGGACCATCAGGTCGGCGGTGGCGTAACTGGCGTCGAGTGCGGCGCCCGTCTGCGCTCCCGCCAGCTCCAGCCGGTCCTGAAGACCGTGCTCGGCGATGAGGGACCGCAGGTGGGCGACGTACTCCGGGTCCTGGGTGAGACTGCCGACGCACACACAGCTCCACGGCAGGTCGGCCACCGAGGCCAGTGCCTCCACCAGCCGGTGCTGTCCCTTGCGCGGGGTCACGGCGGCCACGCACAGCAGCCGTGAGACACCGTCGGTGCCGGGCGCGAGCGGCGCGATGTCGGCGCCGGGGGCGGCGACGTGCACCCGCTCGGGGGGAAGGCCGTGGTGGGCGACCAGACGGCGGACCGCCCAGTCGCTGGTGGCGACCACCGCCGGCACCGCCCGCAGCACCGCCCGCTCCTTGGCGTCGAGTTCCGCGGCCACGGCCGGGTCGAGCCCGGTCTCGTCGCCGAGCGGGAGGTGGACGAGGACGACCATGCGCAACCGTTCCGCCTCCGGCACGACGATCTCCGGGACGCCGCAGGCGACCAGCCCGTCGAGCAGGACGACGGCACCGTCGGGCAGGCCGCTCAGGGCGCGGGCGAGTTCCGTACGGGCCGCCGCCCCCGGCCGGGGCCAGTCACCGGCCACGGCGTGCTTGGTGACCTGCCAGCCGAAGCCGGGCAGGTCCAGGCACACGCGCCGGTCGTAGGCGTTGCCGCCGCTCGGCGTTGCCGGGTCGTCGACGCCGCCCGGCAGCACGAAGTGCACGGTGCGCAGGGACATGGGGATGATCTCGGCGTTCTTCAGAGTGGCGTGCTGCACGGGAACATAATTCAGCCGCGCGGGCGCCGGTCCGCTCTGCCCGGGCCGTTCGATCGTCGTGTCGGTCACAGCGCACGCTCGTAACTCGCCCACGCGATGTGCGACTCGTGCAGGGTGACGGTCAGGCCCGCGATGCCCTTGGCGCCCTCGCCCAGCGCGCCCTTGTGGATGCGCTCGGCGAGCCGGTCGGCGATGACCTTGGCGAGGAACTCCGTGGAGGTGTTGACACCGGCGAAGTCGGGCTCGTTGTCGAGGTTGCGGTAGTTCAGCTCGCTGACCACCGCCCCCAGTTCCTGGGTCGCCAGGCCGATGTCGACGACGATGTTGTCCTCGTCCAGCTGTTCGCGCCGGAACGTGGCGTCCACGAGGAACGTGGCCCCGTGCAGGCGCTGCGCCGGTCCGAAGACCTCGCCGCGGAAGCTGTGGGCGATCATGATGTGATCGCGGACGGTGATGCTGAACAACGGACGACCCTCCAGGTGCGGCGCGTCTGCTCCCCCGCTCCATGTGCCGGGGATGCCGTGTATTACGGCTGCTTCCCTTCCCCTGTTCAGCCTCCGCTACGTCTTTTCTCAGGTCAGGCGCTCTGGCCTTCTCTCAGGTCAGGCGCTCCCGTCGTAACGGACGCGGTGGCACAGGGCGGGGATCTCGCCGGAGGCGAGCTTCGGCAGCACGTCCGGCAGGTCCTCGAAGGCGGATTCGCCGGTGACGAGGGCGTCGAGCGCCGGGTCGGCGAGCAGGTCGAGGGCGAGGGCGAGCCGGTCGGCGTAGGTGCGGCCCGGGCGGGCCGGGGAGACGGTGCCGACCTGGCTGGAGCGGATGACGAGGCGCCGGGAGTGGAAGGCCTCGCCGAGCGGCAGGCTCACCTGCCGGTCGCCGTACCAGCTCAGTTCCAGCACGGTCCCTTCGGCGGTGAGGAGTTCCAGGGAACGGGCGAGGCCCTGCTCGGTGGCGCTGGCGTGCACGACCAGGTCACACGCGCCGAGGGCCTCCTCGGGAGAGGCGAAGCCGACGCCCAGGGCCTTGGCGATTTCAGCCCGGCCCGGGTCGGCGTCGACCAACTGGACGCGCACACCGGGGAACCGGGCGAGCAGCGCGGCCACCGAGGAGCCGACCATGCCCCCGCCGACCACGGCGATCCGGTCGCCGACCAGGGGCGCCGCGTCCCACAGGGCGTTGACGGCGGTCTCCACGGTCCCCGCGAGCACGGCCCGTTCGGCCGGCACGGTGTCCGGTACGGGTGTGACGGCGCTCGCCGGGACGACGTAGCGGGTCTGGTGCGGATAGAGGCAGAACACCGTACGGCCGACGAGGGCCTCGGGCCCCTCTTCCACCACGCCGACGCTGAGGTAGCCGTACTTCACCGGGCCCGGGAAGTCGCCCTCCTGGAACGGCGCCCGCATGGCCGTGTGCTGGTTTTCCGGCACGCCGCCGCGGAAGACCAGCGTCTCCGTGCCACGGCTCACGCCGGAGTACAGGGCGCGGACCAGCACCTCGCCCTCGCCGGGCTCCGGCAGACTGACGTCCCGGATGCCGCCTCGCCCAGGCGAGTCGATCCAGAACGCGCGTCCGGTGTGCTTCATCGAAGTCCTCCTGAACGATCGGGAAGCTGCTTGCGTACCGAGGGGTGCACAGGCCGCGCACAAGGTAGCGGCGTTGATCGACTCTGTCACACGGCCGGAGGGTGTTCGGTGGCCCTGAACAACACTTACGACGCGAGGCTCCAGCAGGAGACCGCCCTGGGGGCGGGAGTTCAGATCCTGCTGCTGGCCCTGATCGGCACGGCGATCGGGATGGGGCCGGCGGGCTGGCTGACCGGCCTCGCGTTCGCGATCGCCACCTGGGCGGTGCTCTCCCGGGCCCTGCACCGTTCCCGGCTGCGCTCGTTCGGCGCGGCGAACCGGGTCACCCTCGGCCGGGCCACCCTCGTCGGCGGGGTCACCGCGCTGGTCGCGGACTCCTTCCAGAGCTCGCCGCCCGTGTCGCTGCTCGTCGGTCTGACGGCGGTGGCGCTGATCCTCGACGGTGTCGACGGCAAGGTCGCCCGCCGCACCGGCACCTCGACCCCGCTGGGCGCGCGCTTCGACATGGAGGTCGACGCGTTCCTGATCCTGGTGCTGAGCGTGTACGTGTCGATGCAACTGGGCCTGTGGGTGCTGCTGATCGGCGGGATGCGGTACGTCTTCGTCGCCGCCGCGCGGGTCTGGCCCTGGCTGACCGCCGCGCTCCCGCCGAGCACCGCCCGCAAGACCGTCGCCGCGCTCCAGGGCGTGCTGCTGCTGCTGGCGGGCGCCGATCTGCTGCCGTACGCGGCCAACTTCGGGGTCGCGGCCCTGGCGCTGGGTCTGCTGGTGTGGTCGTTCGGACGGGATGTGCTGTGGCTGTACCGGACCTCGCGGGTCGAGAAGGCCCCGGCCCGGCGGCAGGTGCGGGAACTGGTCGCGAGCTGATCGCGAGCTGACGCCCCCGGCCGGTCAGGCGTCGAACCGGTCGCGCGCCGACTCGATGTGCCCGAGGTACTCATGGGTCCAGCCGCAGATCAGGTCGACGGTGGCGCGCAGGGCCCGGCCCGGTTCGGTGAGCGTGTACTCGACCTTCGGCGGCACGGTGGGGTGCACCTTCCGGTCGACCAGCCCATTGCGCTCCAGCATCCGCAGGTTCTGCGTGAGCATCTTGTGGCTGACGCCCTCGACCTCGTTGCGCAACTCGCTGAAGCGCAGGGTGCCTTCACCGAGGGCCTCGATGATCAGCAGCGCCCACTTGTTGGCCACGTCCGAGAAGATCTCCCGCGCCAGGGAGTCGGCCCGCCGCAGGTCCGCGTTCTCCGGCAGGTCCCTCAACTGCTTGGTCACCATCTGGTTCCCCAGTCACTGAAAAGTGCGTTCTTCCAGGTCGGCACAGACTCTCCTACGGTTTCCGAGTAACCGCAAGAGAGCGTGTGTTCGCGCTCGACCGAAGAAACGCAAGGACGGGAACCATGACCACGATCGATGTCTACGACCACGCCATCCCGGCGGAGAGCCACTTCGGCTACGCGCAGGCGATCAGGTCCGGTGATCTGATCCACGTCTCCGGACAGCTCTCGTTCGACGAGGCGGGCGGCTTCCGCGCCGAGGACGATGTCGCCACTCAGCTGAAGGGGACCTACGCCAACATCGACAAGGTGCTGGCCCACTACGGCGTCACGCGCAACCAGATCGTCTCCCAGACGCTGTACGTGGTGGACCTGGTGAAGAACGCCGACGCGGTGGCGGAGGGCAACCGGGCGTACTTCGGTACCCACCGCCCGGTCAGCACGGCCCTGGGCGTCACCGAACTCACCTTCCCCGGACAAACGGTGGAGATCAGCTGCGTGATCGACACGAAGCTGCCCGCGTGAGTCGGGGGGCGGGCCCTCGACGGGAGACGGTCAGCGACGCGTCCCGGCACCCACCAGGGCCCGCTCGTACGGGTCGAGGACGACGCCCCGGACCTCGGGGGCGACTCCGGCGATGATCTGCTGATGGGCCAGCGGCACGACCGCGTCCGTGCCGAGGACCGCGGCCTCGGCGGCCATGGCCGCGTCCTGCCGCTCGCCCGTGCCGTCGGTCCCGTCGGCCTTGCGCACGGCCCGGTCGACGCCCTCGTCGCACAGCAGGGCCAGGTTGTAGCCGCCGTCGCAGGTGTAGTCACTGGCGAGGATGCCGACGGGGTCGCCGGTGTCGAGCAGGCTGTTGCGGGCGCCGATGAACGCGTCGAACTTCCCGGCCAGGGCGTCGCTCTCCAAGCGTGAGTACTCGCGGACCTCCAGGTCGACGGTGAACCCGGCCTTTTCGAGCTGCTGTTGTACGACCTGGGCGACCTCGGGGAGTTCGGGCCGGTTGTCGTAGGTGGCGAGAGTGATCCGCGTGCCGTCGGGCCGGGCGGCGTCCGCGCGCCCCGTCGGCTTCACGCGCTTGCTCTCGGCCCAGGTGACGGCGGGCCCGTACACGCCCGCGCCCGGGTCGGCGTACCCCTCGAAGACACCCTTGACGATGACGGAGGAGTCGACCGCGGTGCGCGCGGCGGCACGCAGCGCCGGGTTCTTGAAGGGGCCGGTCCTGGTGTTGAGGTGAAGGCTGGTCGTCCGGGTGGTGCCGGCTTCCTTCAGGGTCTCCTTGTCGAGGGTGGCGGCCTGGGCGACGGGGACGGCCTCGGCGATGTCGACGTCGCCGGTGCGCACCGCGTTGGCGCGCGCGGTGCCGTCCTTGACGAAGCGTGCGTCGATGCCGGAGGCGTGGGCGCGGCCGGCCCAGTAGTCGTCGAAGCGGTCGAGGGTGGCCGAGCCGCCGCTGCTGACCTTGGTGATCTCGAAGGGTCCGGTGGCGGTGCCGACGGGCGTGGGGGCGCCCTTCCTCGCGTACGCCTTCGGGGAGAGGATCGCCAGGCTCGGGCTGGACAGGCGCGTGGGCAGCACGGGATCGGCCGCGCCGGTGGTGATCCGGATGCCGCGGCTGCCGTCGGCCTCGGCGTCGAGGGTGACCCCGGCGAGTGCGGCGGGCAGGGGCTTCGCCTTCGTGGCGCGGGTGAGCGCGTCGGCCACGGCGGAGGGGGTGACGTCCGTGCCGTCCTGGAAGGTGGCCTCGCGCAGGGTGAACCGCCAGGTCCGGTCGTCCTCTCGGCGCCAGGACTCGGCGAGCGCGGGGGTCGCGGCACCGTTGGCGTCCAGGGCGGTCAGGCCCTCGGTGACGCCGAGCCGGCTGAGGAGCGTGGCGTCGGCTCCGTACGGCGAGAAGTTCTCGGCGGGCGGGAAGGCGAGGGCGACGCGCAGCCGCGAGCCCGGCTGTCCGCCGTCCGACGACGACTCCCCCGGCGGGGAGACGAAGCAGCCGGCCAGGCCCGGGACGAGGACGAGGACGGTGAGGAACCGGAGGCCGTTCTTGATGCTCAGCTGACGCACTTGCACAGCATATGCATCAAGCCCGGCACGCCGGTCGGCCGGGTGCCCGAGGGCAGGGATGCGCCCAAGTCCCCTACGCCCAGAGGTTCAGCGGGCCAGGAGGTCCTGGATCGCGGCGGCGATCTCGTCGGGCGCTTCCTCGGCCATGAAGTGCCCCGCTCGGGTCAGCCGGTGGTCCAGGTCCGGCGCCCAGGCCTTCCACACCCCGGCAGCGTCATACCCCAGGCGTGTGCCCCAGTCCTGCTGGATGACCGTCACGGGCATGGCCAACTGCGATCCGGCGTCCAGATCCGCTTGGTCGTGCACGATGTCGATGCCCGCCGAGGCCCGGTAGTCCGCGACGATCGACGTCACCGCCGCGGCGCTCGCCCGCAGGTACTCGGCGCGCACCTCCTCCGGCACGGCGGTCGGATCGCCGGCCCAGGCGTCGAGGAACGAGCCGAAGAACGCGTCCGCGCTGTTGGTGATCATCGTCTCCGGAAGGCCCGGCGGCTGCGCCATGAGGAAGAGGTGGTAGCCGACCGCCGCCGGGGCGCCGTGCAGGACGTTCCACATGTCGAGCGTCGGCACGACGTCGAGGATGCCGAGGTGCGTGATGGTGTCAGGGTGGTCCAAGCCCGCCCGGAAGGCGACCAGGGCACCCCGGTCGTGGCCGACGAGGGCGAAGCGCTCGTGACCGAGCGACGCCGCCAGGGTCACGACGTCGGCGGCCATGGTGCGCTTGGCGTACACGTCCGGATCGGTGGCCTCGGGCTTGTCGCTGGCACCGTAGCCGCGCAGATCGGGACAGATCACCGTGTGCTGGTCGACGAGTCGCTCGGCGACGTGCCGCCACATCAGGTGGGTCTGCGGGAAACCGTGCAGCAGCACCACCGGGCTGCCGCTGCCGCCGACGGCGGCGGCCAACTCCACACCGTCCGTGCCGGGCACGCGGATGTGATCGAAGCCGGGAATGGTGAGCGCCATGGAAGGCCGTCCTTTCGGGCCGGGAACCGACCGGATCAGCCTGCGCGACGGCGATCAGCAGCCGATCAGTGCGGTTGGGCGCCGCCGGCTCCTGGCACGCAGGATGGGGGCATGCGCATCGACGTGCTCGGGGCCGTGCGGGCCCTGCGTGACGACGGCAGTCCCGTCGACCTGGGCGGGCCCCGCCATCGCGAGGTACTCGCCCGGCTCGTCGCCGCCGAGGGACGGCTGGTCACCACCGACACCCTCGTCGACGACCTGTGGTCCGATCCGCCGGTCCGCGCCGTGGGCGCTCTGCGTACCTTCGTCGCCGCACTGCGCCGCGCTCTCGAACCCGACCGGCCGCCGCGCACTCCGCCACGGATCCTCGTCACCGAAGGCCCCGGTTACGCACTGCTGCTGCCTCGCGAGGACGTGGACGTGCATCGGTTCCAGGACACTCTGTCCCGCGCCCGCCGCAACCCTGATGCGGTGACCGACCTCGCAGCGGTACTCGCCGCCTGGCGCGGACCCGCCTACGCCGATGTGGCCGACTCCGTGTGGGCGCAGCGCGAGCGGACCCGGCTCGAGGAGCTGCGGCTGGAGGGAGTGGAACTGCGCGCCCGCATCCTCCTCGACTCCGGGGAGGGTTCGGGTCTCGTCGCCGAGCTGGGTGCCCACGTCGCCGAGCATCCATGGCGCGAGCCGGCCTGGGAGCTGCTTGCCCGCGCGCTCCACCGCGCGGGCCGGCGGGCCGACGCCCTCGCCACCCTCCGCCGCGCCCGCGCGATGCTCGTCGGCCGGCTCGGGCTCGATCCCGGCCCCGCCCTGCAGAGCCTGGAGACGGAGATCCTCAACGGTTCCATGTCCCTCGAAGGCGCGCGGACGGCGTGGCCCGGCCCGGGTGTCCGGCTCGGCCCGCGCACCACGGTGGATCTGGCCCGCACCCTCGCCCTGGCCGGTGGCGACGCCCTCGTCCACTCGCGGCGCGACCGCCTCGCGGCCGTCCAGGCCGCACAACGCACGGGAGACCTCCTTCTGACGGCCCGGGTCATCGGTGCTTATGACGTGCCCGCGATCTGGAGCCGGGCCGACGACCCGGAGCAGTCACGGGCCGTGGTCGCGGCCGCCGAGCGCACGCTCGAGGCGCTCGGCCCCGACAGCCCCGCCGACCTGACCGCCCGCCTCCTGGCCACGGTCGCCGTCGAGAGCCGCAGCGCCGATCTGTCGGGGACCGGTCTGGAGCACGCGCACCAGGCGGCACGGAGGAGCGAGGCGCTGGCACGGGAGCTGGCCGACCCCGCTCTCCTGGCCTTCGCCCTCAACGGGGTGTTCCTGCAGTCCTTCTCCCGGCCCGGGCTCGCCGCGGTGCGGGACAGCGTCGGGGCCGAGATCCTCGACCTGGCCACCCGGCACGACCTGCCGAACTTCGCCGTACTCGGCCGACTCGTCCGTCTGCAGTCCGCCTCAGCGCTCGGCGAACTCGACGCCGCGGCCTCGCACGCCCACGCGGCCGAACGGCTCGCCGCGGCCACCGAGGCGCCCCTCGTCCCCGTGCTCACCGCCTGGTTCCGGGCCCGGGTCACTGCCGAGCGCAGCACCGAACCCGGCGGACCTGCCGCCGCCACGGCAGCAGCGCACTACCGAGCTGCCGAGGACGCCCTGCGGACGGCCGGCATGCCAGGGTTGCACCGTGGGCTGTTCCCGCTGGCCCTGCTGGGGCTGCGCCTGCTGCACGACCGGCCCGCGCCCACCGACCCGCGCCTCGACTGGGGTCCGTACCTGCCGTGGGCGCGACCGCTCGTGCTCCTCGCTCAGGACCGGGGCGAGGAAGCCCGTACCGCGCTGACCGCGGCGCCGGAGCCGGCGCGTGACCACATGCAGGAAGCCATGTGGTGCCTGACCGCCCACGCCGCCGTACGCCTCGGCGAGCGGGGAATCGCCGCACGCGCCGTGACCGCCCTGCGCTGCGCCCGCGCGGAACACGCCGGCGCCGCCAGCGGAATGCTGACCTTGGGCCCGGTGGCGCGGTACCTGGCGGAGGCGGAGGAACATGTCGGGGCAACGATCACCTGATCTGGCATCAGAAATGTTGCCTGGCTCATGAGTTCGCTCCACGGCAGGCCACGCGGTGGAGGGTACTCCCCGGCGGAGCGGACCGAGTGACGGGCCGTAGGGTCGGCCCATGACCGACACGGAGATCGTTGACGAATCCCCCGCGGCGAGGGCTGCCCGCTTCCGTGCGGAGGCAGCCGCGCGGGGAATTCCGGCCGCCGAGGTGGAGGCGTACATCCGCACCGCCCGCCCGGCGATCTATCTCGCCGAGGACGGCCCCGGCCCGGTGGTGGCGCTGACCGGCGGGAATCCGCCTGCGGCGGAGGGTACCCCGGCGCCGGCGGCTTCGTTCGTCGCGGCCGTCGACTGCGCGGCCCTGCCGCCCGGGGCGACGGATCTGCCGCTGCCGGCCGAGGGCCTGCTGCTGTTCTTCGCCGACCCCGATCCGGGCAGCGGGGCGGTGATCGCCGACGCCGTGCGCTACATGCCGGCCGGGACCCTGTTGCCGGAGCAACCGCTCGACCCGGAGGAGGAGCCGGGCGCCTACCGCCGGGCGCGCCTGGACTTCTGCTTCCACCAGTGGTCGTGGCCGTGGCGCGACGAGGACGACGACGAGGAGTCGCAGCGGGCCGCCGAGCTGGAGTCCGCCTGGTCTCACGTGGTCGGCTGGCGCCCTCGCTGGCGCTTCCAGCTCGGCGGTGAGCCGGTCCTGTTCAACTGGGATCCGGTCGAAGTGGCCCGGGACGAAGTGCCGCTGCCCGCCGGGGACGGCGACGAGTGGACGCTGCTGGCCACCTGGCGCGGTGATGATGATTGCGAGGAGCTGGAGTCGGGCCTCTTCCACTGGGTGATCCGCCGCGCCGACCTGGCCGCCCTGCGCTTCGACCGGCTGTACGTGTACGTCGACGCCTTCTGACCCCCATGGTGGTTCCGCGGGACACGCAGAACGATTTGACAGCACCGACGATCACTCCCTAAAACTCCATCACATGACATCCATTTTCAAAAAGGTGGGGCGGTCGTGAGGGTCGCGTTCGTCGGCAAGGGCGGCAGCGGCAAGACCACCCTGTCGGCGCTCTTCTCCCGCCACCTGGCGCGCTCCGGCGCACCGGTCCTCGCCATCGACGGCGACATCAACCAGCACCTGGCCGAGGCGCTGGGCGGCGAGGAGGAGGCCGCCCCTCCCCTGGGCGCGCACCTGCCCGAGATCAAGAACTACCTGCGCGGCACCAACCCGCGCATCACCTCCCCCGAGGCGATGATCAAGACGACGCCGCCCGGTCGCGGCTCCCGTCTGCTGCGTCCGCTGGGAGACGACGAGCTCCACGCGCGGCACGTCGGCAGCGCGGGCGGCGTCCCGCTGATGGTCACGGGCGAGTTCGACGAGTCCGACCTGGGGGTGGCCTGCTACCACTCCAAGCTCGGTGCGGTCGAGCTGTACCTCGGCCACCTGGCCGACGGTCCCGGCGAATACGTCGTGGTCGACATGACGGCGGGCGCGGACGCCTTCGCCTCGGGCCTGTTCACCCGCTTCGACATCACCTTCCTGGTGGCGGAACCCACCCGCAAGGGCGTCTCCGTCTACCGCCAGTACCGCGACCACGCGGAACAGTTCGGCATCCGCGTCGCGGTCATCGGCAACAAGGTGACCGGCGAGGACGACCTCCTCTTCCTCAAGGAACAGGTAGGGGACGACCTCCTGGCCTACCTGGTCCACTCCCCCTGGGTCCGCGCGGCCGAACAGGGCCGCGTCGAGGCCGGCCCGGACGCGCTCGACTCCCTCGAGCCCCACAACCGCCACGCCCTCACGATCCTCCGCGAGGCCGTCGACTCCCACCCCCGCGCCTGGGACCGTCTCCACCGCCACGCCGTCGAGTTCCACCTGCGCAACGCCCGAGCGTGGGCGGACGCCCGCACCGGCGAGGACCTGGCCGCCCAGGTCGACCCGGACTACGTCCCGGGCGCCCCGTCCACCACCTGACACCCTCCGGCCGCCATCCCCGACCGGACAGGACGACACTCCCCCATGGATCCTGAACCAGTCACCGGAGTTCAGGGACTGCTGACAGCACGCCCATCCTCATTGCCATCGCCATCGCCATCGCCATCGCCATCGCCATCGCCATCGCCCAGGAAGGTTGCCACGGCCGTCACGAACCGCCCCCGATCCTCCAGCCACGGAAAGTGCCCCGCCCCGCTCTGCACGACCAGTTCGGCCCTCGGGAACAGCCCCGCGTACTCCTTCATCACGCGCGCGGGCGCGGCCACGTCGTACTCCCCGGCGAGGACGAGCACCGGTGAGGCAAACGCGGCAAGGGCGTTCCGGGTGGCATCGGGGTCGAAGGCACCGTCGGAGGCGTAGCGTGCGGCGGCTTCGTCGTTGCGCTGTCGCTGCTCCGCCGCGCGGAAGGCCCGGGCCTCGTCGTCCCACCGGCCGTACCAGAACGGGGCGACGGCGTCCCAGTCGCCGGCCGTCGCCCGGCCGGCCGTGATGGTCTCCAGGGACGCGTACGCCGGGGCGAACCACGGTTCGTCCCGGCGCAGGCGTGCCGTCTCCAGGCGGTCCTCGGCGGTGATGCCGAGGCCGACGGCGAAGACGCTGGGCGTGATCAGGGCGAGCCGGCCCACCCGGTCCGGATGGCGGGCCGTGTACAGCGCGGCGAGATTCGCACCGGCGGAGTGCGCGAGCAGATCCAGCCGCTCCAGCCCCAGCTCCTGCCGCAGCGCCTCGACGTCGTCGACCTGCCGGTCACAGCGGTAGGACGCCGTGTCCCCCGGCACAGCCGAACTGCCGGTACCCCGGAGGTCCAGCCGGACCAGACTGCGGTGGGCGGTCAGCCCGCCCAGGTCCCCGAGGTAGACCGAGTCCTGCATCGGGCCACCGGGGAGACAGACCACGGGCGGTCCGTCCCCCGTCACGTGGTGGACGAGGGTGGTGCCGTCGGGAGCGGTGAAGGTGGGCATGGCGTGAGGCTGACAGGAGGCGAAGGCCGGGGCAACCGGATATCCGTCGGCAGGGCGGCCAGGCCCCTCCCCTTCCGGTCCAGGGGAGGGGCCGCCGCCCTACGGTGCTACCGCGCCGGCGTCGCGACCGGCGCCGGCGCGTAGCCGGTGGGCCGGGCCGTGAAGGTGCCGCGGCCCTGGGTGCGGCTGCGCAACCGGGTCGCGTAGCCGAAGAGTTCGGCCAGCGGCACGGTGGCCGTGACGACCGCCGCGCCCGCGCGGGTGACCGAGCCGGTCACCCGGCCGCGCCGGGCGGCGAGGTCGCCGAGCACGCCGCCCACCGCGTCCTCGGGCACGGTCACCGTGACCTCGACGACCGGCTCCAGCAAGGCCATCGCGCAGGTGCGCAGGGCCTCGCGGAGGCCGAGCCGGCCGGCCGTGCGGAACGCCGTGTCCGAGGAGTCCTTCACATGGGTCGCACCGTCGGTGAGCGTGACGCGCAGGCCGGTCACCGGATGCCCGCCGAGCGGCCCCTCGGCGAGAGCGTCGCGGCAGCCGGCCTCGACCGCCCGGACGTACTCCTGCGGCACGCGTCCGCCGACGACGGCCGAGCGGAACGCGAACCCTCCCTCCTCGTACGGCTCCACGTCGAGGACGACATGGGCGAACTGCCCCGCCCCGCCGTCCTGTTTGACGTGCCGGTAGACCAGACCGGACACACCCCGGGCGACGGTCTCGCGGTAACTGACCCGGGGGCGGCCGACGTTGACCTCGAGCCCCAGCTCGCGCCGGAGCTTCTCCACCGCCACCTCCAGGTGCAGTTCACCCATGCCCGACAGCACGGTCTGCCCGGTCTCCGGGTCGGTCCGCACCACCAGCGAGGGATCCTCCTCCGTCAGCCGAGCCAGTCCGGACGCCAGCCGGTCGGTGTCACCGGCCCTGCGGGACTCGACCGCCACCGACACCACCGGCTCGGGCACGCCCGGCGGTTCCAGCACGAGCGGGGCGTCCGGCGCGCACAGGGTCGAGCCGGCGCGGGCCGACTTGAGCCCGACGACGGCGACGATGTCCCCGGCGACCGCCCGGTCCAGCGGCGCGTGCCGGTCGGCCCGGACGCGCAGGATGCGGCCGATGCGCTCGGTGCGCCGCGCGCTCGCGTCCCACAGGGTGTCTCCCTTCTCGATCGTCCCGGAGTAGATCCGCAGGTAGGTCAGCCGTCCTGTCGGAGTGGCCTGCACCTTGAAGGCGAGGGCGACCGGCAAAGCCGCCGGGTCGGCGGGCCGTTCCCGTTCCTCGCCCTCGTGGGTGCCGCGCACCGGCGGCACGTCCAGGGGCGACGGCAGATAGTCCACCACCGCGTCGAGCAGCGGCTCCACGCCCCGGTTGCGGTACGCGGATCCGCACAGCACGACCACGCCGTCGCCGTCCCGGGTCAGGTCCCGCAGCGCCGAGGCCAGGGTCCGCGCGCCGAGCGTGCCCGTGTCGCAGAACTCCTCCAGGGCGCCCGGATGGAGTTCCGCCACGGCCTCTTCCAGCGCCCGGCGGCGCGCGAGGGCCTCGTCCCGCAGGTCGTCCGGCACCGGCGTCTCCTCGACGACGTCACCGTCGGCCCACCGCAGGGCGCGCAGGCGTACGAGGTCGACGACGCCGGTGAAGGCGTCCTCCGAGCCGATGGGCAACTGCACGACCAGCGGGGCCGGGTGCAGCCGTTCCCGGATCGACGCGACGGCCGCGTCGAGGTCGGCACCGGCGCGGTCCATCTTGTTGACGAACGCGATCCTCGGCACGCCGTGCCGGTCGGCCTGCCGCCACACCGACTCGCTCTGCGGCTCCACTCCGGCCACCGCGTCGAACACGGCCACGGCACCGTCGAGCACGCGCAGGGCACGCTCCACCTCGTCGGCGAAGTCGACGTGCCCCGGGGTGTCGATCAGGTTGATCCGGTGACCGTCCCAGGCGCAGCTCACCGCCGCGGCGAAGATGGTGATGCCCCGGTCCCGCTCCTGCGGGTCGAAGTCGGTGACGGTCGTGCCGTCGTGGACCTCGCCGCGCTTGTGCGTGGTTCCGGTGGCGAACAAGATCCGTTCGGTGACGGTGGTCTTGCCGGCGTCGACGTGGGCGAGGATGCCGAGGTTACGGACGACGGCGAGCGGGTTGCGGTTGATGCGCACGGCCCAGGGCCTTTCGAAGCGTTCAGGAAAGGGGCAGCGCGATTACCGGGCAAAACGAGCAGGTCGGCACCCAGACCTGACGTCACGTCAGCATCTAAGGACACCCGGGCGTTCGTCCGGTCAGCCGGTGCCGCCGCGCAGCGGACACCGGGGCGACGAAGACACGAGGATCACCTCGTAGCGAGGCAGGGAGACGGCGACAGCGGTGCGATCACGCATGTCCGTCTCCCTTCGTTCGTCGCGGCGGTGCCCGGCACCTGGTAGTGGGCGGCGCGGGTACGTGCGTGAGTGTAGGGAGCCGGGGGGTTACGGGGCCAGGGAATTTCCGGCGGGCCGGAGGCCGTGCGTGCGATACGGGCGCTGTCGTAGCACCACTGATTGACGCATGCACACATTTCCCTCACATCTGCTATACGGTGTTCCGACGTTCAACCTTGGGGGACCCATGCGCATTCGTTCGACGACGGTTACCGCCGCCGTGCTTCTGGCCGCTCTGACCGCATGCGGCGGCAACGGCGGTGACAGCTCCGGCTCGCAGACGAAGGCCTCGGCGTCGGCCGGTCAGCCGGAGAGCGTCGACTGCACCAGCCAGAAGCTCAGTCAGGCCGACTGGATGGAGCACTGCGCGCAGGACGCCGGCGCTGACAGCGACAGCGACAGCGACAGCGACACGGCAGCCAAGTCGACGGACCTGAAGTTCGGCGAGTCGTACACATGGCCCGACGGACTGAAGGTCACCGTGGTCGGCGCGAAGGTGTTCACCGCCTTCGACGAGGATCTGCTGGAGTCGCCGGAGCCCGGCAGCACGGACTTCCGGGTCACGTTGAAGCTGCAGAACTCCGGCAAGGAGCCGGCCCGTCTGGACGACCTGTCCCTCATCGTCGAGGGAGCGACCAACGGCGGGGAGGCCTCGTTCACCGCCTT
The DNA here is from genome assembly GCF_055562795.1 of Streptomyces sp. NPDC016851. Lineage (NCBI taxonomy): Bacteria > Bacillati > Actinomycetota > Actinomycetes > Kitasatosporales > Streptomycetaceae > Streptomyces > Streptomyces sp. NPDC016851. The sequence goes on along the minus strand of NZ_JBVHEP010000010.1, from coordinate 18,765 downwards.
CGAGAACGGGTCGCAGCCGCTCGAGGGCCGGCTCGCACCGGGGGTGACGACCACGAAGAACGCCGACCACGTCCTTGAGACCAGGTACGGCAAGAAGATCGTGGTGACCGTTCAGCGGAACAGCGAGAACTTCGACCTCGAGTTCCCGGAATTCAACGGCCGGATCACCGGCTGAGGACGACGACGCGCGCCCTGCTCCCCCTCTATTCCGGGGGAGTAGGAGTGTCGTGCGTCCGGTACATCGCCTGGACGTCCAGCTCCAGTTGGACCGTCGGGCCGACCACCGCGATGCCCCGGGCCAGCATGGAACGCCAGTTGAGCGTGTAGTCCTCGCGGTGCAGTTCCGCCGTCGCCAGGGCCGCGCAGCGCAACTCCTGGCCGTAGCCGCCGTTCACGGTACCGAGGTAGGTCGTGTCCAGGGCCACCGAGCGACTGACGCCGTGCATCGTGAGGGAGCCCTGCAGCGTCCACTTGCTGCCGCCCCGGTAGGCGAAGCGGCTGCTCCTGAAGTCGATGTGCGGGAAGCGTTCGACGTCCAGGAAGTCGGCGGACCGCAGGTGGTTGTCGCGGGTGGTGTTGCCGGTGGTGATGCTGGAGGCGTCGATGCGGACGTGCACCTGGGAGTCGGTCATGTCCTGGGCGATCCGGATGCCGCCCTCGAAGCGTTCGAAGCGGCCGTGGACATGGGCCATGCCGACGTGCTTGGCGATGAACCGGATCGCGGTGTGCGGCGGGTCGAAGAGCCAGGTGCCGGGCGTCGGCAGCTGGAGCGCCTCGGCGGGCTGCAGCCAGACGCGCTCGGTGGCCGTCGGGGCGCCCGGGCCCGTCTCGATCGTCTCGCGGTGCGGACGCAGGCCCTGCGCCGAGATGAGCAGGCTGTACCGGCCGGGCGGCAGCGCCGCGAGGAAGTAGCCGTACGGGTCGGTCGTGCCGCGGGCCGCGACGCGGTGGGTGTCCAGGGCGGTGACGGTGACGTCCGCGGCCGCCAGGGGCGTGCCCATCGGGTCGACGACCTCGCGGGCTACGGCGCCCGCGCCCGCGGGGAGGGGGAGGGCGAGGCCCGCCGCCGCGGCGGAGGTGTTCTTGAGCCACCGGCGCCGGAGCAGTGCGAGGGCCATGTGGTTCACCTTTCTTCGGTGGCACGGCCGTGCGGGCGGCGGTTCTCCGCGCACGCCGACGGCCGCACCATGCTGCGGTCACACCCCCTTGCCGATCTTGCGGGACCGGTCTTCGGGACGGGTGTCTCATTACGAGACACCCGTCCCGGAGACGGCCGCCGTGCCTTTACGCCGTGAACGCGTCCGCGTGTTCCGCCGCCCACTGGGCGAAGGTGCGGGCCGGGCGGCCGGTGACCTTCTCGACGGTGCCGACGACCGTACGGCCCACCTCGGGGGTGTTGCCGTACGCCTCGAGCAGGAAACCGATCACATCCTCCGGGAGACCCACCGCCCGCCACTGCTCGACGGCCTGCTCCTCGGTCAGTTCGACCAGGGTGATCTTCCGGCCGACGGCGGCGGCGATCGTCTCCACCTTGTCGCCGACGGTGAGCAACTCGGGGCCTGTGATCACATATTCCTGACCTGCGTGGCCCTCCTCCGTGAGCGCCACCGCGGCGACGGCGCCGATGTCGCCCTCGTGGACCATGGCACTCAGCCGGTCCACGAACGGCTCCCGCACCTCGCCCGAGGCCGCGATCCCGTCCGCCCACTCCAGGGCGTTGGCCATGAACTCGACCGGCATCAGCACGGTCCACTCCACACCGTCGTCGGCCCGTACCGCGTCCTCCAGCAAGGAGGGTCCGCCGCCGTGCAGCACGGTGATCCGGCGGACGCCGGCCGAGCGGGCCAGCTCCAGGATGCGCGGTCCGGTCTCCAGCGGGGTGAGGGCGGCACCGCCGAAGGTGATCAGGTGGAGGCCGGTGATCCCCTCCAAGGCCGGGGCCAGGCTGTCGGGTTGCGTCAGGTCGCCCTCGACGACCTCCACACCGGCGGGGAAATCCGCCTTCGCGGCGTTCCGGGTGAGGGCGCGGACTTCGTGCCCGCGGGCGAGCAGTTCGGCGACGACCTGACGGCCGACGGTTCCGGTGGCGCCGGTGACAAGGAACTTCTGCGTCTGTGTCATGGCACGACCGTAGAAACCCTTGCGGTCAGCTTCTGTCCGCAAGTCCGCGAGTCCGCAACTCTGCATCCGCTAAAGGGTGGTTGTCTCCAGCGGTTCCGGCGGGCCGCCCTCGTACGCCGCTCGCAGCACGGCCCGGGCCCCTGCCGCCGTCACCGGGCGCGGGTTCGCGTACGGCTCGCCCGCGACCCGGGCCGCCGCCGGTGTCACGTCACCTTCCGCGAGGCCTAGTTGGGCGAGGGAGCGGGGGGCTCCGAGGCGCCCGGCCAGTTCCCACAGGGCGCGGGGCGGGTCGTCGGCGCCGAGGGCGCGTCGCAGGACGGCCAGCGCCTGCGGTGCGGCGGGGGCGTTGTGGGCGAGGGCGTAGGGCAGGACCACGGTGTGGGTCTCGGCGTGGGGCAGGCCGTACGTGCCGCCGAGGACGTGGCACAGCTTGTGGTGCAGCCCCATCGTGGTCGCGCCGAGGCACGAGCCGCACAGCCATGCCGCGTACAGCGCCCGGCTGCGCGCGTCCAGGTCCTCCGGGCCGGCGGCCAGGCGTGGCAGTGCCTCGGCCATGGCGCGGACGCCCTCCTCGGCCATGACCGAGACCAGCGGCGAGGTGTCCGGGGCGTACAGCGCCTCGACGGCGTGCGCGAGCGCGTTGACGCCGCTGGTCACGGTCAGCGGCATGGGCAGGGAGAGGGTGAGCCGGGGGTCGTAGACGACGCTGCGGGGCTGGACGACCGGGTCGCGGCCGGTGCGCTTGGCGCCGTGCTCGGTCAGGCCCCACACGGGTGTCATCTCGGAACCGGAGTAGGTCGAGGGCACGGCGATCAGCGGCAGTCCGGTGCGCAGGGCGATCGCCTTGCCGAGGCCGATCGCGGAGCCGCCTCCGACCGCGACGCAGCCGTCCGCCCCGGCCGCCCGTACCGCTGCCACGGCCCGGTCGGCGTCCTCGACGGGGACGTGCATCCGGGCCTCGGCGTGGACCCCGACGCACGTGTCGCCGAGCGCGTCCGCGACCGCCCGGGCGACGGCTTCGCCCCGGCTGCCGCAGACCACGAGGAGCCGCCGCAGGCCCAGGCGCGCGGCCTCGCCGGGTGTCGCCGTGACGGCCGCGCCGGGCCGGAAGACGACCCGCACGGGCCGGGTCTCGTACGAGAAATCGCTCTGGAAGCTCGGGGAGCTCTCGAAGCTCTGGAAGCTCGGGAACGTCATGCGGCACGCTCCAGGACGAGGTCGAAGCGGGCGTGCCGGAAGGGGTTCGGCACGCCGAACTCCCGGGCCAGGGAGGGGTCGTCGGTCTCCGCGAAGTCCTGGACCAGGCTCTCCTTCACGGCGAACACCGCGTCCGAGTCGAGGTAGTCGCCGCCGGCCACGAAGATGTGCGTGGTGACGGGCGTGTGTCCCTCGGCCGTGGCGATGAAGTGGATGTGCGCGGGGCGGTAGGGGTGCCGCCCGGTCGCGCGCAGCAGCCCGCCGACCGGGCCGTCGGTGGGGATCGGGTACGGCGCCGGGACGCAGGTGCGGAACCAGAAGCGGCCCTCGGTGTCGGCGGTGAACAGCCCGCGTCCGTTGCCGGCGGGCTGGACGCCGGGCTGCTGGACGTCGTAGAAGCCCTGGTCGTCGGCCTGCCACACGTCGACGACGGCGCCGGGCAGCGGGGTGCCGTCCTCGGACCGCACCCGGCCGCTGACCACACACGGTTCGCCGCCGCCCACGAGATCGATGTCGTCGCCGAGGGCGCGCACCGGGGACTCGGTCATGTGGAAGGGGCCGAGCACGGTCGACTCGGTGGCGCCGGGCGCGCGGTGGCCGTTGACGGTCTCCACGAGCATGGACAGCCCGAGCACGTCCGACAGCAGGATGAACTCCTGCCGGGTGTCGGTGCAGGCCTGCCCGGTCGCCGTCAGAAAGGCGATCGCCCGCTCCCACTCCTCCTGGGTCAGCCGGGTCTCGCGCGCGAAGTCGTGCAGATGGCGGACGAGGCCGGTGAGCAGCTCGCGCAGCCGCGGGTCGGCGGTTCCCCGGAGGCTGGCGAGGGCCTGCTCGGTGACGCCGGTCCCGGTCGCGTCGGTGGTCATCCCGGCTCCTCGTCGTCGAAGTTCGCTGGTGCCCTTGCTTCCATGATTGCGCGCCCCGGTGCCTCCCGTGATTGCTCGCTCAGGCGTGTCCGAGGACGGTCCGCACCGCGTCCGTGAGCAGTTCGCCGGCGTCCGGTGCGGCGGACGCGTGCCGGAAGGCGACGAACCCGTCGGGGCGCACGAGCAGGGCACCCGCGTCGGAGATCTCGCTCAGGCGCGCCCAGTCGCCGTACGGGTCCTCGTACTCCTGCCCCGGGCCGATCACCACGGTGGCGACCGGGATGTCCTGAGCCGTGGCGGCCCGCACCCAGTCCTCTCCCCCGATGCCGGTGAGCAGGGTGAAGCGGCCCCTGCCGACGGTGTCGAGGGTGGAGAGCGTGCGGGAGCCGGAGGTGATCCAGGCGTGCGGGAGCCGGGCGCCGGGGCGTGAGGACGGCTGGTGGTACAGCTCGGGGTCGCGGGCGAAGCCCGGGTCGGGCGTGCCGTCCGGGACGATCGCGGCTGAGCTTTCGGCGGGATAGCGCTGGTTGAGGTCGACGCCGTGCGCGTTGAACTCGTACACCTTGAAGGCGATCGCCTCCCGCAGCTCGACGCGCTGTTTCGCGGCGGCCTCGGTGTTGTCCTTGCGCGCGGCGATGTTGGCCCACAGCTGCTCGGGGCTCTGCGGGGAGAGCCCGTCGAGGGCTTCGAAGATCGGGGCGGTCTCGCGGATGGACCGGTTGGCCCGGGTGACGATCTGCCGGCCGATGGGCGCGCGCTCGGCGGTGTAGCTGTCGAGCAGCCTGGGGTGGGCGGTGCCGTCGAGGACGAGCTTGAGCTTCCAGGCCAGGTTGTAGGCGTCCTGGATGGAGGTGTTGGAGCCGAGGCCGTTGGACGGGGGGTGCCGGTGCACGGCGTCGCCGGCGCAGAAGACGCGGCCGTTCGCGTAGCTCTCCGCGTACATCTCGTTGACGGTCCACGCGGAGGACGACTTGATGGTCACGGGGATGTCGTCGTCGCCGACGAGCTTACGCACGACGGATTCGGCGTACTCGGTGGTCAGGTCCGGGGCGCCCGCGGTGACGTCGTACCCCCACACGATCAGCCACTCGGTCCAGGGGCGGACACAGCGCACCAGGCCCGCGCCGATGCCGCCGACCGTGGCACCGGGCGCGAGGACCCAGTAGAGCGTGGACGGGCGGTGGGCGGTGTACTTGGCCAGATCCGCCTCGAAGACGATGTTGATGCTGCCGGCCACGCCCATCTGGCCGCCCATCGGCAGCCCGGCGTCCGCGGCGACCCTGGACCGTCCGCCGTCGGCGCCGATCAGGTACTTGGCGCGGATCTCGTACGTGTCCCCGCGCAGCCGGTCGCGGACGGTGGCGGTGACGCCGTCGGCGTCCTGGGTGTGGGAGAGGTACTCGTTCTGGAAGCGGAGCCGGGTGCCGCGGGCGACGGCCGCGTTCACGAGGACCGGCTCCATGAGGTGCTGCGGCATGTCGCACATGCGGGTGGGGCTGGCGAGTTCGTGTTCCGCCTGCACGAGCGGGTCGTTGCCCCAGGAACGCACCCGGCCCAGTTCCTCGCCCGCCAGGCTGGTGCAGAACGTCGTGTTGCCCATCAGGTGCTGCGGGGTGGCCTGCGCGACGACGTCCTGTTCCACACCGAGGTCGCGCAGCACCTCCATGGTGCGCTGGTTGGTGATGTGCGCGCGGGGCGTGTCGGCGAGGCTCGCGTAGCGGGTCACCACGGTGTTGGGCACGCCGTAGGTGCTCAGGGCGAGCGCGGCGGAGGCACCGGCGGGGCCGCTGCCCACGATCAGGACGTCGGTCTCGACGGTGGCGGACACGGGCGCTCCTGCGGGCTTGGGGGAGGGAGGACGGGGGTGGTCCATGATCATGGAGCGGTTCGGCCGGTCGCGGGTGTCTCATTACGAGACACCCGGCGGGTGAGCGAGGGGGCGGCCGGGCACCGCGGTTGCTGCCCGTTGCGACCCGTTGTTGCCCGTTCAACCGAACCCGCTACGGTGTTCATGCCGTGACCACCACCGAGCCTTCCCCCGCAGCCACCGCCCGCCCCTCGCTGCGTCTCGCCCGCGAGCGGTTCCTGTCGGGCGGCCCACTGCCCGGCGGTGTTCCGGAGGAGGTCGTCGCGGCATGGCGGCGGGCACGGTTCTTCGGTGTGCCGCACGACTTGAAGGAACCGGCCGCCGCCCCGTCCCGGCCGGTGGACTCGGCGCTGCTCGGTGCCGCCCGGCCGGTGCTCGACCGGATCGCCCCGGCCCTGGACACGGACCGGTCCCTGCTCCTCCTGACCGACGAGCGGCTGCGCGTGCTGTGGAGCGCGGGGAGCGTTCCCGGGCTCGATCCGTGCCCCGTCCTGTCGGAGCAGGAGGTCGGCAACAACAGTGCGGCTGTCGCCCTGCGCACCCGGCGCCGGGCGGAGGTGCACGGGCCGGAGCACTTCCTCGACCGGTGGCAGGACGTGTCCGCCGTGAGCGTCCCGCTGCTCGCCCCGGAGGGCGGCCGGGTCGTCGGCACGCTGACCGTCGCGTCGCTCGCGTCGCGGCTGGGTACCGCACGTTCGCTACTGGGTACCGCACGTTCGCCCCACCCGCACGCGGCACTCGCCGAGGCCGCCGCCGCGGCGGTGGAGACGGAGCTGCGGGCGCGGGCGGGGCGGGCCGAGCGGGTGCTGTTGGACGCTTATGTGCGGGCGGTTGCCGGACCGGGCCGGGTCATGGACGGCCCGGACCGTGCCGTGGTCGCTCTGGACGGCCGTAACCGCCTGATCAGCGACTCCGCGCAGCGGCTGCTGACGCCCGAGGTGCTCGGAGCGCTGGAGCGGACGGCGGTGAGCGCGCGGCACGCGGGTGCCGTGGGTGAGGCCGCGCAGTCTTGGGAAACGGGTCGGGCCGAGCTGCCTGATGACGGGGAAACGGGCCCGGTCGAGCTGCCTGATGACGGGGAAATGAGCCCGGTCGAGCTGCCGGACGGCTCTGGATGCGTGGCACGGGTCGACCCCGTGCGGCTGGACGGCGTGGTCGTCGGGATCGTCGCCGTCCTGGAGCCGCTCGCCGGTCCCGCGCCGTCGCAGCCGACATCTGTGCCGGCCGGGCCGCACCCGCCCTGCTCGCTCACCGTTTCGTCCGTCCCCTGGCGACACGCCGTCGGCCGCGCCGTCGAACTGGCCCGCTCGCCGGAGCCGTTGCTGCTGACCGGTGAACGCGGAACCGGCAAGTCCGCGCTGGCTCTGGACCTGCTCGGCACGGAGGCCCGGGCGGCGGTCGAGATCGCCGACGCGGCGCTGGACGCCGGGCTCGAAAGGGCCCTGCCCACCTGGCCGGCCGATCGCCCGCTCCTGCTCCGGCACGCCGAGCGCCTCGCCCAGCCCGGCGTGGCCGCGCTCAACTCCCTGCTCGACACCCACCCGGCCACCCGGCTGCTGGTCACCTACACGCCCGGCGCGCCGGCCGGCCCCTGCCTCCAGCGTCTGCTGGACAAACTGTCCGCCCGCTCGGTGACCCTGCCCCCGCTGCGGGAACGCACCGAGGACATACGGGAGCTGCTGCCCGCCCTGGCGCCACGGCCGGCCGCCGGGCAGCCGCCCCTGACCTGGACACTGGACGCCCTGCGCGCGCTGGAGCGGTACCCGTGGCCCGGGAACGTCACCGAGCTGGCCCACGTCGTCCGGGCCCTCGCGGAGCACCGCCGGATGTCGGGGCCGGTCCGCCGGGCGGAGCTGCCGGACGCCGTGCGGGAAGGCCCGGCCGCGCGGCCCCTCAGCCCCATGGAGCACGCCGAGCGCGCCGCGATCCTGGAGGCCCTGCGCCTGCACGGCGGCAACAAGGCACGCGCGGCTGCGGCGCTGGGGATAGGAAGGGCGACGCTGTATCGCAAGCTGCGGGGCTACCGGGTCTGAGGGCGCGGTTGCGCGCCCGCCTGCGTCGCCGGACACAGAAAAGGTGCCGACCAGAACCGGTCGGCACCTCTCGTACGCCGAAGCAAGTGTCCGAGGGGGGACTTGAACCCCCACGCCCGATAAAGGGCACTAGCACCTCAAGCTAGCGCGTCTGCCATTCCGCCACCCGGACCAGGTGTCTGCCGCCTTGCCAGGGCTCTGCCCGGCGGCGACATGGACAACCATACCAAGGTTTCGCAGTGCCTTTCACCTGCGTTTCCTTCCCCAGGGCGGGGGTCCGGGACCTCACGCCCCGATGCACCTAGGGTCACACCATGAGTGACTGGATGGTTACGCAGAGCTCCACGTCGGGCCGTCGTCCCCGTGCGCTGTCGCCGCTCAGGGAGCATCTGCGGGACACGTTCTGGTTCGCCCCCACCGCGGCGATGGCGGGGGTCTTCGTGGTCTGGGTGGGGGCCCAGGCACTGGACGCGGCCATCGTGGAAGCGCTCCAGGACGACCGCGACTACGACACGCTCGACGAGCTGCTGCGGTTCGCGGAGGACGCCAAGGCCGTCGTGAGCGCGGTCGGCTCTGCGATGATGACCTTCATCGGTGTGGTCTTCAGCATCTCGCTGGTGGCCGTGCAGATGGCGAGCGGGCAGTTCACCCCGCGCGTGGTGCGGCTCTTCGTCCGGAGCCGGATCACCAAGGCGACCTTCGCCGTCTTCCTGGCGACCTTCGTGCTGACCCTGCTGGTCCTGACCTCCTTCGACAGCGCGCGAGACCCACGGACCGTCACGACCGTCCCTCTGGTGCAGTCGGTCCTCACCCTCTGCATGGTCGCGCTGAGCCTGCTGCTCTTCGTGCTGTACGTGAACACCACCCTGCGGCTGATGCGGATCAGCCATGTGATCGCGCGGATCGCCACGGAGTCCTTCCGGGTGGCCGCCTCGATGCCCGTGCCGACGGGCGGGCAGGACGAGGCCGCCCGCCTCGGTTCCGCGACCGCGTGGGTCCCGCACGAGGGCCGGGCGGGGGTGCTGCGGGACGTGCACATCACGCGGCTGGTGCGGGTGGCGCGCAAACACGGGGTCGTGTTGCGGCTGATCCCGCGGATCGGGGACTTCGTGGTGCCCGGGATGCCCGTGCTGGCGGTCCACGGCGGGCCGGCCCCGCCGCGCCGGGCGCTGCGTTACGCGATCTCGGTGGGGGTGGAGCGGACCTACCACCAGGATCTCGGCTTCGGACTGCGCCAGTTGTCCGACATCGCGCTGCGCGCCCTGTCGTCCGCGATCAACGATCCGACGACCGCCGTCCAGGCGCTGGACCGGATCGTCCAGTTCCTGGCCGCGCTGAGCCGACGGCCGCTCGACGCCGCCCTGCACCGGGACCGGGGCGGGGCGGTGCGGCTGGTGCAGCCCGTGCCGGGCTGGACCGAGTTGGTGGATCTCGGGTTCGCCGAGGTACGGGGGTGCGCCATCGGGAGCCCGCAGGTTTCGCGGCGCATGCTGGCGGGGCTGGACGACCTGCTCCTGCTCGTGCCGCCGGAGCGGCGCGAGCCGCTCCGGCGCCATCGCGAGCTGCTCCGGCAGGCGGTGGACCGGTCCGGACCGGCCCCCTCCGACCGCGCGTTCGCCCTGCGCCCGGACCGGCAGGGCATCGGCTGAGCGGCGTATCGGCGACGTCCGTCGCCGATACGGTCTCCGATACTCGCGCTACGGCCTGCCCTCACGGCAGCAACTGGTACTCCGGGAAGTTGCCCGGCAGCCGCTCCCCCGCCGGTCCCCGTGTCACCGCGCGCACCAGCAGCTCGCCACCGACGAACGCGCCGTGCCAGGACGCGCCGAGCCCGCCGAACAGTTCGTCACGGTCGCCGCGGGAACGGGGCCGGCCGTGGCCGGTCTTGAACGCGCGGATCTGCGGGGCGAGCCGCTCGTAGGTCGCCCGGTCGTCCGTGGACAGCGTGGCCACCAGCGCGCCGTTGGAGGCGTTCATCGCGGCCAGCAGCTCCGCCTCCGTGTCGACCAGGACGATCGTGTCGACCGGCCCGAACGGCTCCGCGTGGTGCAACGGAGAGGACGGGGGCGGGTTGAGGAGCGTGACCGGCTGGACGTAGGCCGAGGTGTCCTGGCCGGGCAGGAAGCGGGCGTCGGACGGACTGCCGCGGTGCAGCGGTACGGCGCCGCGCTCGATCGCCTCGGCGACCTGGTCCTGGAGTTCCTTCGCCTTGGCCGCGTTGATGACCGGCCCGAAGTCCAGCTGCGGGTACGGGTCGTCCGGCTGCTCCACGGCGAGCGGGTGCCCGACCCTGAGCGTGCGGACCGCCGGGAGGTACGCCGCCAGGAACGCGTCGAACAGGTGCCGCTGGACGACGAAACGCGGGTACGCCGTGCAGCGCTGCTTGCCGTAGTCGAAGAGCTTGGGGATGAGCGCCGTGAGCGCGTCCCAGTCCGAGTAGTTCCAGATGCCCCAGGTGTTGAGTCCCTCCTGTTCGAGTACGTGTCGTTTGCCGAGGTCGGCGACGGCCGTGGCCACCGCGGCGCCGGTGTCGCGGCCGCCGACGAAGGAGACGCAGCCGATCTCGGGCGCCCGCACCAGCGCCTGGGACAGCTCGCCTCCGCTGCCGCTGACGAGGGTCACGGGGACCCCCTCACGGGCGGCGAGGGCGCAGGCCAGGGTCAGGCAGGCGACACCGCCGTCGGTCGGGGTCTTGGCGATGACCGCGTTGCCTGCCAGTGCCTGGACCAGCACTGCGTGAACGAGCACGCTCATCGGGTAGTTCCAGCTGGCGATGTTGGACACCGGCCCGTCCAGCGGGGCCCGGCCGGCAACCATTTCCTCGATGCCGTCGACGTACCAGCGGACCCCGTCGATGGCGCGGTCGACGTCGGCCAGGGCGAGCCGCCAGGGCTTGCCGATCTCCCAGACGAGCAGGAGGGCGAGCAGCCGGCGGTGTTCGGCGAGGGCGTCGAGGGTGGCGGCGACGCGGGCGCGGCGCTCCGGCAGGGGGACGTGACGCCAGGCGCGGTGCTGGTCCAGGGCGGCGCGCACGGCCCGGCGGGCGGTGGCCCCGTCCAGGCGCGGCGGGCCGGCGATCGGGCTGCCGTCGACGGGGCTGACGGCGGGCAGGACCCGGCCGTCCGCCTGCCAGGCGGCGTTCCAGAGGTTGAGGACCCGCTCGTCGCGGAACGCCTCGGGCGCGGCGGCGAGGCAGCGCTGCCACGCGTCGGGCCAGGTCGTGCCGGATTTGAGGGTGAGGGTGGGTGCCATCGGGTTGCTCCGCTCTCGGTGCACGGTCGGGGGCGGGACCTGGCTCACTGCCGTTGTTCTCCGAGGCTCGCTCCGAGGCGCGCCAGCACGAGCTTCGCCGTCTCGGTCGGCGTGCTGCCCACGCTCACCCCGGCCGCCTCCAACGCCTCCTGCTTGGCCTGTGCCGTACCGGAGGAGCCGGAGACGATGGCGCCCGCGTGCCCCATGGTCTTGCCCTCGGGTGCGGTGAACCCGGCGATGTAGCCGACGACCGGCTTGGAGACGTGCTCGCGGACGTAGGCCGCCGCCCGTTCCTCCGCGTCGCCGCCGATCTCGCCGATGAGGACGATGAGTTCGGTGTCGGGGTCGTCCTGGAAGGCGGCGAGGCAGTCGATGTGCGTGGTGCCGACGACCGGGTCGCCGCCGATGCCGACGCAGGTCGAGAAGCCGATGTCGCGGAGTTCGTACATCAGCTGGTACGTCAGCGTGCCCGACTTGGAGACCAGGCCGACGCGGCCCGGTTTGGTGATGTCGGCCGGGATGATGCCCGCGTTGGACTGGCCGGGGGTGATGAGGCCCGGGCAGTTGGGCCCGATGACTCGTGTCCCCTTCTCCCTCGCGTACGTGGTGAAGGCGACGGAGTCGTGGACGGGGATGCCCTCGGTGATGACGACCGCGAGGCCGATGCCGGCGTCGGCGGCTTCGACGACGGCCGCCTTGGCGAAAGCGGGCGGCACGAAGACGACGGTGACGTCCGCCCCGGTCGCGCGCATCCCGTCGGCGACCGTGCCGAAGACGGGGACGGCCCGGTCGTCGAAGTCGACGGTGCGGCCCGCCTTGCGCGGGTTGACGCCGCCGACGACGTTCGTGCCGGCCGCCAGCATGCGCCGTGTGTGCTTCATGCCCTCGCTGCCGGTCATGCCCTGGACGAGGACCTTGCTCTCCTTGGTGAGGTAGATGGCCATGACGTCCCCTCAGGCTGTGGTGGCGAGTTCGGCGGCACGGCGGGCGGCGCCGTCCATGGTGGTGACCTGCTGGACCAGCGGATGTGCGTGCTCGTCGAGGATGGCCCGGCCCCGCGGCGCGTTGTTGCCGTCGAGGCGCACGACGAGCGGCTTGGTGAGGCGGACGGTGTCCAGCGCCTGGACGATGCCGTCGGCGACCGCGTCGCACGCGGTGATCCCGCCGAAGACGTTGACGAAGACGGACTTCACGTCTGGGTCGGAGAGGATGACCGACAGTCCGTCCGCCATGACCCGGGCGCTCGCTCCGCCGCCGATGTCGAGGAAGTTGGCGGGCCGGGCGCCGCAGCCCGCGACCACGTCCAGTGTCGACATGACGAGTCCGGCGCCGTTGCCGATGATGCCGACCTCGCCGTCGAGCTTGACGTAGTTGAGGCCCTTCGCGGCGGCGGCCGCCTCCAGCGGGTCGTCGTGTCCGGTGTCGTCCGCGCCCCACCGTGCCTGCCGGAAGCGGGCGTTGTCGTCGAGGGTGACCTTGCCGTCGAGGGCGAGGATCTGCCCCTGCCGGGTGCGGACGAGCGGATTCACCTCGACGAGGAGGGCGTCCTCGCGGACCAGGACCTCCCAGAGCCGTACGAGGACGTCGACGGTCTGCGGCGGCAGTCCGGCCGCCTCGGCGATCTGGCCCGCCTTCGCGGAGGTGACGCCCTCGGCGGGGTCGACGGGGACGCGGGCCACGGCGTCGGGACGGGTGGCGGCGACCTCCTCGATCTCCATGCCGCCTTCGGCCGAGGCGATCGCGAGGAAGCGGCCCGCCGCGCGGTCGAGTACGTAGGACACGTAGAACTCGGCCTCGATCTCCACCGGCTGGGCCAGCATCACCGTGCCGACCCGGTGGCCCTTGATGTCCATACCGAGAATCTGACGGGCGGTGAGCTCGGCGGCGGCCGGGTCCGCGGCGAGCTTCACCCCTCCTGCCTTGCCCCGGCCACCGGTCTTCACCTGGGCTTTCACCACGACTCGGCCACCGAGCCGGCGTGCGATCTCACGGGCCTCCTTGGACGAGTCCGTCACCTCGGCCCGCGGCACCAAGATGCCGTGTTCTTCGAAGAGTTCCCTTGCCTGATGTTCGTACAGGTCCATTCCAGGCTCCTGTCTGAAAGTGCCGCACGCCCCCTGGACACCACCCCATCGGATGCGGGATAACAAGCTTCATACAGTATTCGTCGACTGTATGCAATGTACCGCGAGACGTTCCAACCCCCTACGAAGGGACAGGACTTCGCCATGCCCGACGACACCCAGGACGTCATTTCCGGTGGTCATCTCGTAGCCAAGGCTCTGAAGGCCGAGGGGGTCGAGCGCATCTACACCCTGTGCGGCGGCCACATCATCGACATCTACGACGGCTGCGTCGACGAGGGCATCGAAGTCGTCGACGTACGCCACGAACAGGTCGCCGCCCACGCCGCCGACGGTTACGCGCGCATCACCGGCAAGCCAGGCTGCGCGGTGGTCACCGCGGGGCCGGGGACGACCGACGCCGTCACCGGTGTCGCCAACGCCTTCCGCGCGGAGTCCCCCATGCTGCTGATCGGCGGTCAGGGGGCCCTCACCCAGCACAAGATGGGGTCCCTCCAGGACCTGCCGCACGTCGACATGATGAACCCCATCACCAAGTTCGCGGCGACCGTCCCCGACACGGCGCGCGCGGCCGACATGGTCTCCATGGCGTTCCGCGAGTGCTTCCACGGCGCGCCCGGCCCCTCCTTCCTCGAGATCCCGCGCGACGTGCTGGACGCCAAGGTGCCGACCACCAAGGCACGCGTGCCGCAGGCCGGCGCCTACCGCGCGTCGACCCGCTCCGCCGGCGACCCGGAGGCGATCGAGAAGCTCGCCGACCTGCTGGTGCACGCCGAGAAGCCGGCCATCCTGCTCGGCAGCCAGGTGTGGACGACCCGGGGCACGGAGTCGGCCATCGAGCTGGTGCGCACACTGAACATCCCGGCGTACATGAACGGCGCCGGCCGTGGCACCCTCCCGCCCGGCGACCCGCACCACTTCCAGCTGTCGCGGCGGTACGCCTTTTCCAACGCCGACGTCATCGTCATCGTCGGTACGCCTTTCGACTTCCGCATGGGCTACGGCAAGCGGCTGTCACCGGACGCGACCGTCGTGCAGATCGACCTCGACTACCGCACGGTCGGCAAGAACCGCGACATCGACCTCGGCATCGTGGGCGACGCCGGGCTGGTGCTGAAGTCGGTCACCGAGGCGGCCTCCGGACGCGTCAACGGCGGGGCGTCCAGGCGCAAGGAGTGGCTGGACGAGCTGCGCGCGGCCGAGCAGACCGCTCTGGAGAAGCGGCTGCCGAGCCTGAGGTCGGACGCCTCGCCCATCCACCCGTACCGGCTGGTCAGCGAGATCAACGACTTCCTCACCGAGGACTCGATCTACATCGGCGACGGCGGCGACATCGTCACCTTCTCCGGGCAGGTCGTGCAGCCCAAGTCGCCCGGGCACTGGATGGACCCGGGTCCCCTGGGCACGCTAGGCGTCGGCGTCCCCTTCGTGCTCGCGGCCAAGCAGGCGCGGCCCGACAAGGAAGTGGTGGCCCTCTTCGGTGACGGCGCGTTCTCCCTCACCGGCTGGGACTTCGAGACTCTCGTCCGCTACGACCTCCCCTTCGTCGGCATCGTCGGCAACAACTCCTCCATGAACCAGATCCGCTACGGCCAGGCCGCCAAGTACGGCAAGGACCGCGAGCGGATCGGCAACACCCTCGGCGACGTCCACTACGACAAGTTCGCCCAGATGCTGGGCGGCTACGGCGAGGAGGTCCGCGACCCCGCCGACATCGGCCCGGCCCTCAGGCGCGCCCGCGAGTCCGGCAAGCCCTCCCTGATCAACGTCTGGGTCGACCCCGACGCGTACGCCCCCGGAACCATGAACCAGACCATGTACAAGTGAGGTGCCCCCGATGACTGCTCCGTCCACCAAGGCCCTCGAAGGCATCCGCGTCCTGGACATGACCCACGTCCAGTCCGGGCCCTCCGCGACCCAGCTGCTCGCCTGGCTCGGCGCGGACGTCGTCAAACTGGAGGCGCCGACCGGCGACATCACGCGCAAGCAGCTGCGTGACCTGCCGGACGTCGACTCCCTCTACTTCACGATGCTCAACTGCAACAAGCGGAGCATCACCCTCAACACCAAGACCGAGCGCGGCAAGGAGATCCTCACCGAGCTGATCCGGCGCTCGGACGTCATGGTCGAGAACTTCGGCCCGGGCGCGGTCGACCGGATGGGTTTCACCTGGGACCGCATCCAGGAGATCAATCCACGGATCGTCTATGCCTCCATCAAGGGGTTCGGCGAAGGCCCGTACACCAACTTCAAGGCGTACGAGGTCGTCGCGCAGGCCATGGGCGGGTCGATGTCGACCACCGGCTTCGAGGACGGGCCGCCGCTGGCGACGGGGGCCCAGATCGGGGACTCGGGGACGGGCGTGCACGCCGTGGCGGGCATCCTCGCCGCGCTCTACCAACGGGAGCGCACCGGGCGCGGGCAGCGGGTCAACGTGGCCATGCAGCACGCTGTACTGAACCTGTGCCGGGTGAAGCTGCGGGACCAGCAGCGCCTGGCACACGGGCCGCTCGCTGAATATCCCAACGAGGACTTCGGCGACGAGGTTCCCAGGTCCGGGAACGCGTCCGGCGGCGGCCAGCCCGGCTGGGCGGTCAAGTGCGCGCCGGGCGGCCCGAACGACTACGTGTACGTCATCGTGCAGCCCGTGGGCTGGCGGCCGGTCAGCGAGCTCATCGGCCGGCCGGAGCTGGCCGACGACCCCGAGTGGGCGACGCCCGAGGCGCGGCTGCCCAAGCTGAACAAGATGTTCCAGCTGATCGAGGAGTGGTCCTCGACGCTGCCCAAGTGGGAGGTGCTGGAGCGGCTCAACGCGCACAACATCCCGTGCGGGCCGATCCTGTCCACCAAGGAGATCATCGAGGACCGGTCGCTGGCCGCCAACGAGATGGTCGTCACCGTCCCGCACCCCGAGCGCGGCGAGTTCGTCACCGTCGGCAGCCCGCTCAAGCTGTCCGACTCCCCCGTCGAGGTGACCAGTTCGCCGCTCCTCGGCGAGCACAACGAAGAGGTCTACGTCGGCGAACTCGGCCTCGGCGACGAGGAAGTGCGCCTGCTCAAGTCGAACGGAGTGATCTGACGTGATGGCCGAAGACCGGATCCTGCGGGTGCGGGGCGTCCTGGACTCCGTACGGGCCGAGGGGCGGACCGCGCTGACCGCGCCCGAGGGCAAGGTGATCGCCGACGCGTACGGGATCGCCGTACCGGGCGAGGAGCTGGCGACCGACGTCGAGGAGGCCGTGGCGTTCGCGGCGCGCTTCGGCGGGCCCGTCGTGATGAAGATCGTCTCGCCGGACATCCTGCACAAGACCGACGCCGGCGGGGTGATCGTCGGGGTCGAGGGCGCGACGGACGTACGGGCGGCGTTCCACACCATCATCGACAACGCCCGTGCGTACGACCCGAAGGCCCGCATCTCGGGTGTGCAGGTGCAGGAGCTGCTGCCCAAGGGGCAGGAGGTCATCGTCGGCGCTGTCACGGACCCGACGTTCGGGAAGGTGGTGGCGTTCGGGCTCGGCGGGGTGCTGGTCGAGGTGCTGAAGGACGTCACCTTCCGGCTCGCTCCGGTGGACGCGGACGAGGCGCTGTCGATGCTGGACTCGATCCGGTCGGCGGAGATCCTGCGCGGGGTGCGCGGTCAGGCGGGCGTGGACCGGTGGGCCGTCGCCGAGCAGATCCGCCGGGTGTCGGAACTCGTCGCGGACTTCCCGGAGATCGCGGAGGTCGACCTCAACCCGGTGATCGCCACCGCGGAGGGGGCGGTGGCGGCCGACATCCGGGTCATCCTCGCCGAGTCGCAGCCCGCGCCGCGCCGGAAGTACACGCGGGACGAGATCCTCACCTCGATGCGCCGCCTGATGGAGCCGAGTGCGGTCGCAGTGATCGGGGCCTCCAATGAACAGGGCAAGATCGGCAATTCGGTGATGCGCAACCTCGTCGACGGTGGTTTCGCCGGGGACATCCATCCGGTGAATCCCAAGGCCGATGACATTCTGGGCCGCAAGGCGTACAAGAGTGTCACGGACGTTCCCGGTGAGGTGGATGTGGCGGTCTTCGCGATCCCCGCCAAGTTCGTGGCCTCGGCCTTGGAGGAGGTGGGACGCAAGGGCATCCCGAACGCCGTACTGATCCCCTCCGGGTTCGCCGAGACCGGTGAACACGAACTCCAGGCGGAGATCGTGGCGATCGCCGAGCGGTACGGAGTGCGGCTGCTGGGGCCGAACATCTACGGCTACTACTCGACCTGGCACGACCTGTGCGCCACGTTCTGCACGCCGTACGACGTCAAGGGCGGGGTGGCGCTGACCTCGCAGTCCGGCGGCATCGGGATGGCCATCCTCGGCTTCGCCCGCACCACCAAGACGGGCGTGTCGGCGATCGTCGGGCTCGGCAACAAGTCGGACCTGGACGAGGACGACCTGCTGACCTGGTTCGGGGAGGACCCGCACACCGAGTGCATCGCCATGCACCTGGAGGACCTCAAGGACGGGCGCGCCTTCGTGGAGGCCGCGCGGGCCACCGTGCCGAAGAAGCCCGTGGTCGTGCTGAAGGCGGGGCGTACGGCGGCGGGCGCGAAGGCGGCCGGTTCGCACACCGGCGCGCTGGCGGGCGACGACGCCGTGTACGACGACATCCTGCGGCAGGCCGGGGTGATCCGGGCGCCGGGGCTGAACGACATGCTGGAGTACGCGCGCGCGTTGCCGGTGCTGCCCGCCCCCAAGGGCGACAACGTCGTGATCATCACGGGTGCCGGCGGCAGCGGTGTGCTGCTCTCGGACGCGGTCACGGACAACGGCCTGTCGCTGATGGATATCCCGCCGGACCTGGACGAGGCGTTCCGGAAGTTCATCCCGCCCTTCGGGGCCGCGGGCAACCCGGTGGACATCACCGGGGGCGAGCCGCCGTCGACGTACGAGGCGACGATCCGGCTGGGTCTCGAGGATCCGCGCATCCACGCGCTCGTCCTCGGCTACTGGCACACCATCGTCACTCCTCCCATGGTCTTCGCGGAGCTCACCGCGCGCGTGGTGGCCGAGTTCCGGGAGCGGGGGATCGAGAAGCCGGTCGTGGCGTCGCTCGCCGGGGACGTGGAGGTCGAGGAGGCCTGCCAGTACCTCTTCGAGCACGGGGTCGTCGCGTACCCGTACACGACCGAGAAGCCGGTGGCCGTGCTCGGCGCGAAGTACCGCTGGGCGCGGGAGGCGGGGCTGCTGGGGGGCGGTACATGAGGTGAGGCAGCGGGGGGGCGGCCCCCCGGGGGGGGCGGGCGGCCCCCGGCCCCCCCCCCCCCCCCCACGCACGGGGCCCGGGGGGCGGGGCCCAAATTTAGACGCCAGGCGCTCCGG